>JBKQRF010000294.1:0-21484 GCA_052144055.1 Candidatus Limnocylindrales bacterium | reverse complement strand
CGCCCGGGGCTCGGCGGGTCGACGGTGGAGAGCTCGACCGGTACCGCCCGCCAACCGGGGGCCGCCGCGGGATCTTGGGCTGGCTGCGCCGCGGCTGGTGCGCCAGCGGTCTCTCCCTGCTCGGTCGGTCGGCCATCCGGGGGATTTTCGCACGGGGCGATGCACGGGGGTTGGGGCCGGTGATTGGGACTGCGAGGTCTCTCCGGGGCGGTACGAGCAGCCATCGCGGCCCAGTACTGGTGTACGCTACGGGCACGGCAGGGATCAGGCCCGAGCCCAGCCAGGAGAGGGAGTGGAACGTCCGGCGCGCAGGCCCGAGCCTCCGCTGGCGCGACGATCGGATGCGCCCGAGTCGGCGCCGGCCCCCGTGTCTTCGCAGGGTGCGTATTCGCGGGCTCGCGCGATGGTCTCACCGATCCCCGGAAACGTCCGCACCTTGCACGGGCGCCCGCCAGTCCCCGTGGAGACACGGCGGCTCGGGATCGCCAATCTTCGCCGAAACGTCTGCCCGCACTTCTACATGACCGGTGCCAGGGGCGCCATGCCGGTGCACGCACCGCACCTCATGAAGGCGCTGTCACGGCAGGAGACGACGGTCTCGCGATGCCAGCTGCGTGGCGGTGTCCACCTCGAGCAGGGCTATGTCGCGGACGTGTGCCTGGCCGCGCGGTTCAACCAGTGCGTCTTCTATGAGGACGAGCTGACGCGCAAGGATTGAGCGTGCCGCTGCCGGCCTGTGAGCCGTTCGCGCCGCCCGTGCGTCCGTTCGACGACAGCGGCGGCCCCCTCTCGTACGCGGCTGCCGTCGCGGCTCTTGTCGGCAAAGGACGGTTCGGGATCCACCTCGGCCTGGGGCGCACTCGAGCGCTGCTGGCGGCCATGGGCGGTCCCCACGCGGGGATCGCCGGCGCGCTAATCGCTGGCACCAACGGCAAGGGCAGCGTCCAGGCGATGGTGTCGTCTATGCTGTCCGCCGCCGGGTACCGTGTCGGCCAGGCTCCGAAGCCCCACCTCGTCGAGTACCGCGAGCGAATCCTCGTTGGCGGCGAGCCGATCGCGCCAGACGATCTCGCCCGCCTCGTGTCCCGAGTCCTTGCCGTCGCCCACCGCGTGCCACGCCGGCTCGGTCCGCCCACGGAGTTCGAGCTGCTCACGGCGGCGGCGTTCGCATGGTTCGACGAGCAGCGTGTGGACCTGGCCGTGGTCGAGGTTGGCCTGGGCGGCCGTCTCGACGCGACCAACGTCTGGGACGGGGGCGTGGCGGCGGTGACCAACGTCGCGATGGACCACGCAGCCGTGCTCGGCGACACGATCACGCGCATCGCGCGCGAGAAGGCGGCGATCCTGAAGCGCGGTGACTGGGCCGTGACTGGTGCGAGTGGAGAGGGGCTCGCCGTCGTGCGACGACGAGCCCAGCGCATGCGGATCCCGCTCGACGAGGTAGCGCCACTGCCCGTGCTAGGCATGGACCGCGGCGGGCTGCGTGTGGGCGCGCCCGGGCTAGGCTCGGTGCACATGGGTCTCCTCGGGCGGCACCAGGCGGCGAACGCGGCCGTGGCCCTCGGCGTGGTGGACGCGCTCGAAAAGGCGGGCCTTGCGCGCGTGCCTGCCCGCGCCAGACGCGATGGCCTCGAGCGAGCGCGCTGGCCCGGGCGGCTCGAGCTAATCCCGGTGTCGGCCGTCCAAGCGGTGGGGCATGTGGCCGACGACTGCGGCTCCGTCGACGTGCTGCTGGACGGCGCGCACAATCCCGACGGCGTCAGTGCCCTGCTCGACGCGCTTGAGGAGCTCCGTCCGACGCTGGCCCCCGGCCCCGCTACGGTGATCGTCGCGATCATGCGTGACAAGGATGTCGGCGAGATGCTGCACCGGCTGGTCTCCAGCCCCGTCCTTGCCGACGCACGTGTGGTGACGGTCCGGACCGGCGCCCGCGGAGTGGACGCTGGGGAGCTGGCCGCGCAGGTCCGCGCCGCATGGCCGGTGCCTCCGAGCGGGCACCGGTCCGAGGTGAGCGTCGCCGAGAACCCCGAGGAGGCGCTCGACTTGGCGATCGAGATGGCGGCGCGCGCTGGCGGGCCGGTAGTCGTGGCTGGCTCGCTCTACCTTGTGGGCGCGGTGCGGGGGACGCTAGTGGCCAGGGGACTGCTCAGGTGAGACCGCCGGGACTTGGCTCGACGCGCATCGGGCCGGTGATCTTCGAGTGGGGCGTGCGGACGTTCCTGATGGGGATCGTGAACGTTACGCCCGATTCCTTCAGCGGTGACGGGATCCTAGGGGCGGCCGAAGCTGGGGGCGTCTCCTACCTCGAACGCGTCCGCGCCCAGGCCCGGCGCATGGTCGATGAGGGAGCCGACATCCTTGACGTTGGCGGGGAGTCGACCCGCCCTGGCCACGCTGCTGTGGGTGTCGAGGAGGAACGAGGGCGCGTTGTGCCGGCTGTCCGAGCTATCCGGAGGGCCCTGCCCGAGACCCCGATCAGCGTGGATACGACCAAACCCGTGGTCGCGGCCGCGGCGCTCGACGCCGGCGCGAACTGCGTCAACGACATCTGGGGCACTGGACCGTCCGACGCGCTGCCGCGGCTGGCTGCGGCGCGCGGCGCCGCCTACGTCCTGATGCACAACCGCGCCGAGGCGCGGTATGGCAACGTCGTGCGCGACGTGATCGCGGACCTGCGACGCGGCCTGGACCGGGCGCTCGCGGCTGGCGTGCCGTGGGAAGCGATCGTGGTGGACCCCGGCATCGGTTTCGGCAAGACGAAGGAGCACAACTTGGTCTTGCTGAGGGACTTGGCCGAGCTGGCGGTCCTGGGGCGGCCCATCCTGCTCGGGACCAGCCGCAAGTCGACCATTGGTCGCGTGCTGGGCAACGTCCCGCCGGACGAACGGCTTGAGGGAACGCTGGCCACGACGGCGTTGGGGATCGCCGCCGGAGTCGACATCGTGCGCGTGCACGACGTGCTGCCGAACGCCGGCGTCGCCCGCATGTGCGACGCGATCGTGCGGCTCGAAGAGGAGGCGTGGGTGTGACGGACCGGATCGTGCTGCGGCGCATGGTGTTTCAGGGGCGCCACGGGTACACGGAGGAGGAGCGCGCGGAGCCCCAGCCGTTCGAGGTGGACGTGGAACTCGTGCTCAACCTGCAACCCGCCGGGGTCGAGGACGACGTCACGCGGACGGTCGACTACGGCCGGGCGTTCGAGATCGCGCGTGAGCTGGTCGAGTCCACCAACTTCAAGCTCGTCGAGGCGATCGCAGAGGGGATCGCACACGAGCTGCTCCGCCTGCTGCCGGTGAACGAGGTCGGCGTCCGCGTGCGCAAGCTGCGAGTCCCAGTCAGCGGGCGCATCGATCACGCAGAGGTGGAGATCTGGCGGACCCGATCGGACGGGGCTCGCCGCTGACGAGCGCCGGGCCCCGATTTGCATCGAGCCTCGCGGGGCGGGGCTCGATGCCGGGTGTGCGGCGGAGGCGGGGACGGGACGCCCCAGCGACGGTGAAGGCCATGCCCTCGGCGAGCCGTGATGCGGCTCTCGGTTCGTCTACTGTTCCGCTGCGCTCGCGGGCCGTGTCCCAAGGGACACCTTGATCGAGAGCTGCTGACCGTTACGCAACACCCGCAGCTCGATCGTTTCGCCCGGCATGTGCGTGACGAGCAGCATGTCGAGCGGGTGCGCCGAGTCGATGCGCTGGCCGTTGAGGTCGGTGATGATGTCACCGGCCTTGAGGCCCGCCGCTTCAGCGGGGCTGCCCGGCTCGACGAGTGGTTGACCAGAGGTCGCATCTGGGGGCCCGATGAGCGCGCCGTAGTCGATCGGAGTCTTGAGCTGCTGCTGCTCCTGCAGATCGAGCGACGTGAAGCGGATGCCGATCCAGGGGCGGCTCAGCTTCTGGCCGTTGACGGCCTGGGTCATGATCGGCCGTGCGATGTTGATCGGGATCGCAAATCCGATCCCCTGCGCCGTCGAGGCGGTCGCGGTGTTGATGCCGATCACCTGGCCATTGGCGTTGAGAAGAGCGCCACCTGAGTTGCCCGGGTTGATCGCCGCGTCCGTCTGGATCAGGTTGTTCAGCGTGACGGGTTGGCCGGTCTCATCGTCGGTGACTTGGATCTGGCGTCCCAGTGCGCTGATGATCCCGGAGGTGACGCTGTCCGTGAACGTCCCGAGCGGGCTCCCGATGGCGATGGCCAGCTGTCCCGGCTCGAGCGTCGACGAGTCCCCGATCTGCGCCGCTGGAAGGCCAGTCGCATTGATTTTCACGATAGCGAGGTCCGTCAGCGTGTCTGTCCCGTAGACGGTGCCCGAGTACTCCTGCCCGTCCTTGAGCTGGACCTGCACGGGCCCCGAGGCGCCGGCGACCACGTGGTGGTTCGTGACGATCCAGCCGTTCGAGTTGTAGATGATCCCCGACCCGACGCCAGTGGTCGGCAGCGAGAACGGATCGAGCGAGCTTGTCTCCTGCGTGGTGATGGTCACGACCGCTGGACTGACGGTCTGCGCGGCCTGGACGATGGCGGACTGCTCATTGACCGTTACAACCTGCTCGGTGGATGCGCTGGACGACGCTGGGCTGGCTCCCACGGCCGCGATCGGCGCCGGCCGGTTGAGGTTGCCCGACATGTCGAGCGCGGCGTACGTTCCCGCCGACGCCAGTGTCGCGGCGACGAGTGCCGCGATCACCACGAAGGCGAGCCCGGCCGAGCGGGTGGGAGCCGTCGGCGCCTGGCCAGGGGCCGGATATGGCTCGATCCACTGGCTCGGGGTGGCGGCCGTGTTCCAGGCTTCCTGGGACCACGTAGGGCGAGGCTCCGGCGGGGGGCTGTAGGACGAGATCGTGTCGTCAGGACGTTGTTCGGTCATCTGCGCAGTGTGCCTCGGATCGGTTTCATGGGGACGCCGCGACCGGCCCGATCCTCTGCCGGCTATCCGTCACCGCAGTCAATGTGCCACCGGTGTGTTGACGGGCAGCGCTGGGCGCGGTGAAGATTCCATCATTTCCCCGGATTCAACGCGGCGCGGGAGGAACACGTCGACCTGTGTGCCCTGCCCCAGTCGACTCGCGATGCTGATGCGGCCGCCGTGCATCTCTACGATCGACCGGGCGATGGCGAGCCCGAGCCCGGACCCCGACGCACGAATCTCGTTTGCGCGGGACCCCCGGTAGAAGCGATCGAAGACGTGCGGCAGCTCGTCCGCGTCGATCCCCACGCCCGTGTCTCGGACCGTGAACCGAGCCCCTTCTCGGGTGCGCAGGAGCGCCACGGTCACGCGGCCTCCTGCCGGCGTGAACTTGACCGCGTTTCCCACCAAGTTGCCGAGCACCTGGCCGAGCCGCTGCGGGTCGTGCGGAAACCTGAACGGTGAGGAGGGCAGTTCGGCTGTGAGCGTTACACCGTTCCGTTCCGCCGTTGGGCTGGCCTGCTCGATAGCGTTCTCGACCACCGTCCGTAGGTCGTCTGGTCGCAGGTCGAGCGCAACGAGCCCAGACTCTAGCTTGGACAGTTCGAGTAGGTTGGACGACAGCCAGTCGAGCCGCTCGATCTGGACGCGGCTCGTCTCGAGGAACTCCGCCCGGGTGGCCGAATCCTCGGCCGCGCCCTCCCGGAGTAGCTCGTTGAACATGCGCAGCGCGGCGATCGGCGTGCGCAGTTCGTGGCTGACGTCGGCGAGAAACTCGCGGCCCCGGTCGCGATCGCGCCGGATATACTCGATCGACTGCTGGAGCTCGTCGGCCATCCGGTTGAACGCGCTGGCAAGCTCGTTGATCTCGGGAGACCCGCTGGTCGAGGCCTCGACCCGCGCCGAGAAGTCGCCTTCGGCGAGCGCCCGCGACGCTCTGGTCAGCCGTCGAATCGGCGTTGTGAGGCGATCGGCCACGATGACAGCCACGACCACCGCCACCAGCAGGGCGAGCAACGCAACCGCGATCAGGACCGTGAAGAGGGTCCGCAGCGTTTCGGCGCGGAGCGTGTAGGGCGAGGAGAGTGTGACGACCACGGCCCGAACGGGCGCAGAGCCCGAGAATTGCGACCAGTAGAGGTCCGAGACCGTGAAGGAGCCGGACACGCTCCCTGCCTCCCTCGTGAGCCCACCGCCGGGGGCAGCCGCCAGCGGCGCCTTGAGCGTCGCGACCGGGGTCCCGGTGGCGCTGGCCGTCGGGTAGACCGCGACGGTCAGGTCCGCCTGCGCAACCACCTGGGCCTCGACGGACAGGAACGATCGCTCGCCGGGTTCGTCGGCTCCCATCAACGCGGCGATGACGTCGTCCGATAAACGCAGCGGGGTGGTGGGCTCGACGATCGGAACTAAACCGGCACGCGCAGTTAGGCGCAGCTGCGCGGCGAGGAGCTGCTCTACGGCCGAAGCGCGCGCCTGCAGGTTCTGCGTCTCCTGTTGCGCGAAGTATGAGTCGAGGAGACCCGGGAGCACCGCCAGGACCAGGACGAGCGCGAACGCCACCACCGCGGAGATGACCACGGCCAGGCGTGCGCGAAACGTTCCCGGCAGCACATGCAGCACTCGGCGTAGCTTGTGCCGGAGACCAGAGGTCGGCGCAGCCTTAGCGCTCGGCAAAGGCGTAGCCCGCACCTCGCACCGTCAGGATGAAGGCGGGGGCGAACGGGTCGTCCTCGAGTTTCTCGCGCAGGTGGCTTACGTGGACGTTGATCGTCTTCTCGTCCTGATCGAGCGACGACTCGTAGTCGCGGACGAGCTCGAGCAGCTCGCGCCGGGAGTAAACACGACCGGGCCGCGCCGCGAGGTGCCGCAGGATCTCGAACTCGGTGGCGGTCAGCGAGATCCGGCGGTCGCCCCGGGAGACACGGCGACGCTCGAGGTCGATGACAAGGTCCCGGAAGCGGATCACGCGCCCCCCGGTCGCGTCTGCGAGATCCCCGTACGCGCGACGGAGCAGCGCCTTGATGCGGCTCATGAGCTCGCGCAGACCGAACGGCTTGGTCAAGTAATCGTCCGCCCCCAGCTCCAGGCCGATCACTTTGTCGACCTCGTCGTCCCTCGCTGTTAGGAAAAGGACGGGTGCCTTGGAGCCTGACGCGCGTAGACGGCGCAGGACCTCGAAACCGTCCATCCCCGGCAGCCGCACGTCCAGCACGACGAGATCGGGCGCCTGCTGCGTCGCGAACTCCAGGCCTTCCTCGCCGCTCCGGGCGATCCGGACGTGGTAACCCTCCTGCTGGAGCGCGTACTCGATCCCTCGGGCGACCGCGAACTCGTCCTCGACGATGAGGATCGTGGCATTCATAGACGGAAATCGTACATCCCGGGGGGTCTGTTACCATCCTTTGGTCGCGGAGCACGCAAGAGCGCTGTGCCTGCGCACTCGTCGGCGTGGGCTCCTTGGAGTCGCCCGGTCCGCCGCCACACTGAGGACTCGATCGTGACCCGACCCGTACTGGCCGCCCAACGGCGCGAGATTACAGGCAAGGACGTCGCCCGGCTGCGGAGACAGGGGATTCTGCCCGCGGTGCTGTACGGGCACGGCGCGGCTTCCGAGGCTATTCAGGTCGACGCCAAGGCGTTTGAGACAATGAGCCGGGCGGCCGGGCGACATGCCCTAATCGACCTCAAGGTCGACGGCGAGCGCACCCACCAGGCCGTCGTGCACGGCGTCCAGGAGCACCCTGTCAGGCGAACACCGCTCCACGTGGACTTCTACCTCGTCAGGATGACCGAGGAGATGACCATGGACGTGATACTCGTGCCGGTGGGCGCTTCCCTGGCCGTGGAGAAGCACAGCGGCACGCTCCTGCAGACGCTGGAGCATGTGCGCCTCCGCGGCTTGCCCGGAGCCATGCCGCAGAGCATCGAGTTCGACGTCAGTGCCCTCGACTCGTTCGAGGCCGTGATCCGAGTCCGGGACCTGCCCATCCCAGCAAAGCTGACGCTGCTGACCGACCTTGACGAGAAGGTGGCGCACGTCCAGCCATCGCGGGCGGAAGTCGAGCGCGAGGCTGAGGCGGCCCCGGCCGCCGAGGAGACGGGACCGGCAACCGAGGCGCCGGCGCAGGGATAGGCGCGCCCGCACTCGGGGGTTGCCCGTGCACCTTCCGGTGAGCCCGCCGGTCGAGCCGATGCTCGCCAAGGCAGCCGACGCCATTCCCGGGGGGGGCGGCTGGCTGTACGAGCCCAAATGGGACGGGTTCCGCGCGATTGTGTTCCGTGACGGCCTTGAGCTCTTGATCCAGAGCCGCGATCTCAAGCCACTCGATCGCTACTTTCCCGAGCTGCGCGCTCCGCTCTTGGCCGCGCTACCGGATCAGGCCGTGGTGGATGGCGAAGTGGTGATCGCGGGGCCCCATGGCCTCGACTTCGACGCGCTCCTGCTGCGGATTCACCCGGCCGAGTCCCGCGTCGCCCGGCTGGCCCGGGAGTCGCCGGCGTCCTACGTGGCCTGGGACCTGCTGGCGTTCGACAACCGCGACCTTCTCGCGGCCCCATTTGAGGAGCGGCGAGCCGTCCTTGCGACGTCCCTCCGGACGAGCTGGGTAGAGCGACGGAGCGTGGTGTCGCTCACGCCAGCCACAAGGGACCGCGACATCGCGGCGGACTGGTTCGATCGCTTTGAGGGCGCCGGGCTGGACGGTGTGGTCGCGAAGCGACTCGAGGGCCGGTACGAGCCTGGCCGCCGGGCCATGATCAAGATTAAGCACCAGCGCACGGCCGACTGTGCGGTGGCGGGCTTCCGCTGGTACCACGAGGCGCCTGGTGAGCTGGTGGGGTCCCTCTTGCTCGGCCTGCACGATGCCGAGGGCACGCTGCACCACGTCGGCGTCACTTCGAGCTTCACACTCGAGGAGCGGCGGGCCCTGGTAGGCGAGCTGGCGCCGCTGCGCGAGGCGGCGCTTGACGACCACCCGTGGGCACAGTGGAAGGCGTGGACGGACGAGGCGCTCGCGAGCGGGCAACGGCTTCCCGCCGCTAGCAGCCGGTGGAACCGGGGCCGGGACCTCAGCTGGGAGCCGTTGCGCGTCGAGCGGGTCTGCGAAGTGGCCTACGATCACCTGCAGGGTGACCGGTTCCGGCATGCCACCACGTTCCGGCGCTGGCGCCCCGACCGAACCCCCGCCGACTGCCGCTACGATCAGCTGCAGGCGACTCCCGCATTCGAGCTCGACCAGGTCCTCGGACGCTGATGGGTTGCACGCTCCTGAGTCGAAGCTTGGCTAGGGCCGCACGCCTGCTAAGCTCGCCGCCGTCCCGCGCGGGCTACCAAGGACTGTAATCGGGGTCGAGCGCCTCCTGCGGCGGCCGGTCTGCTTCGGGCACGTGTTGCAGGTTCACCCGGACTCGCGTCCAGGTCGTGTACCGCCCGCGCATCGCGTCCACCAGCACGTCATCCGGCTCAAGGTGCCGAGCTGCCTCGGGATGCCGGTTGCTCCAGCGTGCGAGGCCCCCCAGCGCCTCGTCCTTCTCGGCCGCCCGCGCGATCTCGATCAGCGGCATCGTCATCCGCCGCCGCGAAGGCATCACCCGTGGCGGCTCGTCGGCCAGCTTGGGGTAGTGCGGCGGCCATGGGGCCTCGCCCAGGCCCGCGGCCTCCTGGCGCGCAGACAGGTCGAGGAGGCCATCGAGCGACCCGACCGCCTCGTCGATCCGCTCGCCTGGGTCTCCGAACCGGGCGACCCTGGCCGGGACGGTCGCCAGCGTGAAGGCTTCAGGGTCAACCGCTGGCACCTCGTCCCAGGTAAGCGGCGTGGAGACTCGTGCGTCCGGCATTGGCCGCACCGAGTATGCGGACGCGACTGTGCGGTCCTTCGCGTTCTGGTTGTAGTCGATGAAGACGCCGTGCCGCTCCTCCTTCCACCAGCGACTCGTGGCGATCTCCGCGGCGCGCCGCTCGACCTCGCGCGCCAGCGCCAGGGCCGCTCGGCGGACCTCGCCGAACTCCCAACGGCGCTCAATCCGCACGTTGATGTGGATGCCCCGTGACCCGGACGTCTTGGGCCACCCTGTCAGCCCGTGGTCGGCCAGCACGTCGCGGACCACCAAGGCGACGCGGCGCACGTCGTCCCACGGGACCGCTGGACCGGGGTCGAGGTCCACCCTCAGCTCATCCGGGTGGTCCAAGTCGTCGGCCCGGACGGGGTGCGGGTTCAGGTCGATGCAGCCAAGGTTGAGGATCCACGCAAGCTGGGCCGCGTCGCGGACCACGATCTCGTGGGCCGTCCTCCCTGATGGGAATGCGAGCTCGACCGTCTCGATCCAATCGGGCCGCGACTCAGGCGCACGCTTCTGGAAGAAGAACGCGCCTGTCGCCCCGTTGACGTAGCGCTTGAGGGCCATGGGTCGGCCGCCTGCGCCGCACAGCGCACCGTCGGCCACGGCCAGGTAGTACCGCACCAAGTCGAGCTTCGTGTAGCCCGGGCTTGCGAAGAAGACCTTGTCCGGGTTGCTGATCGCGACCTTGCGGCCTGCGATCTCAATCGTCTGTTCTCGTGTGGGCACAGCGCGTCAGAAGCCCGAGATGCGGTCCGGGGCAATGCGGATCGGCGTCGAGTAGTCGGCGGCGACCTCCGCGAAGCGACCGCTGAACGCGTCGTTGACGCGAGCCCGGTACTTCTCGGCGTAGGCCGGCATGACGTGCATCGCGGGCGCGGAGTGATCGACGCGGGCCTCGCCCGTGACGACGATCATGTCGTCGCCCTGTGCGTCCGTGTCGAGGTGTAGAGAGACCCTCGGGTTGGCCGCGATGTTGCGCACCTTCCCGGTGCGCGGTTGGCTGTACAGCAGGATTGTCTCCCTGTCCCATATGAACCAGACGGGGGCCGGGATCGGCGTGCCGTCGGGCCGCACGGTCACGAACCAGGCGATCTCCTCCGCCCGAAGCCGGCGATCGGCGCGCACACCGAACTCCGTCGTTAGGTCGAGCATGTCGGTCTCCTTCGCGCGGGCGACGGCTGCACGTGCTAACCGTCCGGCCGGTTGCTCCGGCCACCGTGAGCCGACAGGATAGGACGACGCGGTATGCGCGGCAGGCGGCCGGCCCGTGAGGCCGGCGAGATGCTTGGGTCCGGCCGCCGGTCAGGAACGGACGCCGAACTCCCGCCGGAGGGCCGAGCGAGCGGCGAAGACGCCCGACATGCCGCGGACGCCGCCACCCGGAGGGGTGGACGCCGAGCACAGGTACACGCCACGAGCCGGCGTCGAATATGGATCGGGGCGAGCGACGGGGCGAGTGACGAGCTGGCGCAGGTCCTGGATGCCGCCGTTGATGTTGCCTCCCACGTAGTTCGGATCGTAGGCTTCAAGGTCAGCGGGTCCCGCCGTGGCGCGGGCGAGGATCCTGTCGCGGAAGCCGGGCGCGAACCGTTCGACCTAGGCCTCGATCCGGTCGGTCATGTCCAGGCTCGACCCGTTTGGCACGTGGCAGTAGGCCCAGCCTGTCTGCTTGCCAGCTGGCGCGCGCGTGCGGTCGAACAGGCTGCCCTGCACCAGGAGCACGAAGGGTCGGTCCGCGTGCCGGCCGCGGGCCACCTCGTCCTCGGCGGCGACGATCTCTTCCGCCGTCCCACCGAGATGGACCGTCCCCGCGCGGGCGATCTCGGGCGCGCGCCACGGGATCGGCCCGTCGAGGGCCGGGGTGTCGCGGAACCGGCTGCGTGTCAACCCTACGCTCGAGCGCAGCGCGCCGGATGCCTTCCCGTTTGCCATGCCAGACTCTGCAGCCTGATGTCATCAGAATCCTTGCCCGGCAGGCAACGCCACCCGGGGGATCGCCAGGCCCATGAAAGACACGCTGAGGTCGATTGATACGAGCGGGGCGGGCGGCCGCTTCCTGCTGCTAGGTTCCGGAGAGTTCGAACCCTGGGTGGGCGAGGCAGAGCGGTTCGTCCTGGCCACGGCGTCAGGAGACGGCTCGGTGGCCGTGCTTGCGACGGCGAGCGGGCGCGAGGGTCGGGCCGTGTACGATCGGTGGACCGCCATGGGGCTCTCTCACTACCAGTCGCTCGGCGTTACGGCCCACGCCCTGCACGTGGAGACCCGCGTAGACGCGCTCGTGGCTGGCTCGGCAGACGTTCTCGACGTGGCCAGCATGGTCTTCTTCAGCGGCGGAAGCCCCGGGTACCTGGCTCAGGCACTGTCCGGGACTCCCGTCTGGGACGGTGTGAAGCGGCTGCTCGCCCGGGGCGGTGTGTTCGCCGGCTGCAGCGCGGGCGCGATGATCGCCGGCGCAGCGGCCGCTCCCAGCGGTGCGAAGCCGCTGCAGTTTCCGTTCGGCAGCGGTCTCGGCCTACTTCCCACGACCGCGTTGGGTGTCCACTGGGATGCGATGTCAGGGTGGAGGATCCGATGGCTGCGGGACCTCGCGCCCGGCCGGCTCGCACCCGGCCTCCGGTTCATCGGCCTTCCCGAGCACACCGCTATCGCGTCTGACGGGGGCGATTGGCGCGTCTTCGGCGCGGGGAGGGTTGACGTCCGGACTCGCCAGGGCCGCTACACGTTCGGCTCAGGGGAGACCTTCCCGCGCACGGAGCGCCCTTCGCCTGTCGCGCCCGCGAGGCCGCGCTGAAGGATATGGACGATAGACAGGAACGCGCCCGAACGTCGCAGTCCGCCATCATCGCCGCGGCACGCGACCTGCTGGAAGATGGCGGCCTTGAGGCGGTGTCGATGGCTGGCGTTGCCGAGCATGTCGGGATCTGGGCTCCCTCGCTCTGTCATCGGTTCGACGACCGGGCAGACCTACTCGTCGCCGTGGCGACCGAGGCCGCGCTTGATTTGAGACGGGTGCTCGCGGATGCTGTCGCTGAGGCCGGCGCCGATCCGGCGCTGCGGCTGGACGCGCTCGCCGCCGCGTACCGCTCGTTTGCCCTGGCGACGCCGCGAGCCTCTGCGCTGCTGTTCGCGGGCACTACGCCAGGCGTGGCGCCGACCCCGGACGCGCAGGCGGAGGCCTCCAAACCCATGGTGGACGTTGCCAAAGCGATCGTCGGTGCAGCCGGTGCTGGCCGCTTCCCGCGTGCTGACCGCGTTCGCGTATGGGTTCGTGAGCATGGAATCCGCAGACGCGTTCCGATTCGGGGGCGACGTCGAGGAAGCCTACCTTTTCGGGATCGCGGCGCTGCGCTCCGGGCAGGAACAGGCGCGCCCACGAAATGACACTGCCTGAGCCCGAACCGGCCTGAATTGCACGGCGAACGGCAATTTCCTGTGGTCGATGCTGCGAAGAACGGGATGAGGCCGAGTCGAGAAAGCGTTCGCCTCACGCCCGCGCTCACGCGTGACCGCGAAGCGAGCGCCTGCTGGCTCGGGTTCCGCAGCGGCGGAGATCGGCAACGACATGGTGGACGAGACGCGCAACAGACTAGGGCTCGCGGGTAGTCTCCGTCGGGTCTGCTGTAACCGGGCGCTCCTGCGCGCCGCGAGCCAGCTCGAACCGCGCGGCGTAGCGGTCGAGTCGTGCGACGATCTCGGCGGGCTCCCGTCTTTGATGCGGACCTTGACGCCTTCGGCTATCCCGCCGGCGCGAGTGCGCTCCGCCGGTCCATCGACGAGGCGGACGCTCTGCTAATGGTCGCTCCCGAGTACAACGACGGCACGAGCACGGTTCTGAAGAACGCGCTCGATTGGGCGTCGCGCGGCCCGGTCCGCGTCTTGGCTGGCAAGCCGGTCGCGGTGATAGGCACGTCCCCCGGCCGAACCGGGGCGCGGGGTGGGATCAAGTCAGTCGTGCGCACCGTGCGTCGGACGGGCTCCGAGGTGCCTTCTCACACGGTGGCGGTTCCGTTCGCGCTTCAGGTGTTCACCGACGGGCTCGAGCTGGCGGACTTGCACGTCCGCGCCGAGGTCGCCCCAGTCGTTGCAGAACTCGCCGATCGCGCTCGGGCAGCCCGGAGAGGCCGCCGCCTCAGGGCGTACACGCGGGGCCGTCGGGGCGGAGTCGACACCCCGTTCGCGCCGAGGGAGGATTCGTTGCACACAGGCTGTTCACGTGCCGTTGACGTGGACGAGGTGGAACCGCACGCGGGCGGATGGTCCCATATGGGTGGATCCCCGGACCGGCGGCATCGGCCGACACCACCCGGGGTGACCGGGAGACCGACATCGACACTGATCCGGGAGCCGAATGATGGACTGCGAGACGTGCGGTCGTTACCGCCCATCCGCCGAGGTCGCTCCGATCCGTGAGGCTGGCGGACGTTTGGTGATGGCCTGCGCGCGGTGCCGACGTCTCTCCACCGGCCGCCGCAGGGCCCCGCAGATGGGGACAGCCGGACGGTCGACTCTTCCCGTCCGGACAGGCGTGCTCGCCTCCGCGCGCTGACGCGCTATCCTCCCCGGCCCGTCGCGGGTCCAGCACCTGGTCTCCGTGCTTGACGCCCGTCGCCCGCGAGGCGGCACATCCGAAAAGGAGCATTCAATCGAAGCGTGCGTGCTGCGCGTGTACGAGGCGCTGCCTCGACCGCGTCTCCTCGCCTGCGACATCGGCGGCACGCTCGTCGATCCTCACGGCGTCCTTCGAGATGTTGTCCGCGATGCCGTGGCGCTTGTGGCAGCCTCGGGCGTGGAGGTCGTCCTGGTCACCCGCCGCTCCCCCTGGAGCGCCGTTACCGAGCTGACCGCCCGGCTCGGCCTCCCACATCACGATGCAAGGCGGGCTCATCTCGGTGCCTGCCACCGGAACGTTCCACCGTGTACGGGCCCTGCCGCCGCGCCTCTACCTCGATGCACTCCGGTTCGCCGACGAGTGCGGCCTCGATCCAGTCGTCGCGCTGCTTGACGGCCACCGAGCCGAACGTCTCGCCGACGGCATTGACTTCCTCGCCGTTCCACAGGCTGAGCGGAGTCGATTCCGGTATGCGACCGACCTCACCCGGCTGGTCGACGAGGGTCCGATCCGCGTTTTCCTGCCGACCGGACCGGCTCGCCATCGGCCTGTCCGGCTCGCCGCGCAGGAGATCTTCGCCGGCCGGGCCTCGGTGGTCTGGAGCGACCTCACCGGGATCGAGTTTCTCGCGCCGGGCATCCACAAGGGTGAGGCGGTGGCGTGGCTGGCGGCCGCGCGTGGCATCGGTCTTGACGAAGTAGCCGCCGTCGGCGACGGGCAGAACGACGTGGCGATGCTGCGCATCGCCGGGCGCTCGGCTGCGATGGGCGGGGCCCCGGCGGAGGTGCGCCTCGCGGCCGATATCGTCGTCCCGGCCTCAGATGACGACGGCGTCCTCGACGCCTTCGAATGGTTCTTCCCGGACCTCAGGTTGCGACCTTTGGCTCCCCGCGATCGCGGGCGCGTCGTCCGGCTGCCCTCCTGAGTCGGGTTCCCGCCCGCGCGTGAGCCAGAGCGTCGAACTGCACTCTGCCAGCTCGTTGTCGCCGGCCCCAGGCCGCGCGTGGGAGATGGCAGCGCGGGTACACTGACGCGCCATGCGTGATCGCCGGTGACCTACTTCCAGGCCGTCTTCCTCGGGCTGCTCCAGGGCGTGACAGAACTCTTCCCCGTTTCTAGCCTTGGCCACACGGTGATCCTGCCGAAGCTGCTGGGTTGGAACGACCTTGTCGCCGCGCAGTCTGCCAACGAGTCGTTCTTTCTAGCCTTCCTCGTCGGGCTGCACGTCGCCACGGCGCTAGCCCTCCTTGTCTTCTACTGGCGCACGTGGGTGGACATCGTCCGCGGGATCTTGGTGTCTGTCGGCACGCGGCGAATTGAGACATCGACTCAACGCCTGGGCTGGTTGCTCGTGGTGGCCACGATCCCCGCGGGGCTCGTGGGCGTCGCGTTCGAGCATCCTTTGCGCACGCTCTTCGCGAAGCCACTGGCGGCGGCGGCATTTCTCTTCCTGAACGGCCTAGTGCTTGCGACGGCAGAAGTATTGCGGCGACGTGCAGCGGTCCGCTCGATCGCCGTCGCGCACGGTCTCAACCCGGAAGGCGCCCGCCGACTTGACACGCTCGAGTTCCGCGAAGCGGGCCTCGTCGGTCTGGCACAGGTCTTCGCCCTGCTCGCCGGCATCAGCCGCTCTGGGATTACCATGGCAGCCGGCCTGGGCCGGGGCCTGGATCACGAGGACGCGGCGCGCTTCTCGTTCCTCCTGGCCACCCCGATCATTCTGGCCGCCGGCGTCTACAAGCTGCCGGATCTGCTCGGCCCGAACGGCCGCGGGGTCATGGGCCAAGTGCTCGCGGGCAGCGCCGCCGCCGCAGTTGCCGCGTACGTGTCGGTGCGCTACCTCACGCGGTACTTCACGACCCGCACACTTACGCCGTTCGCCGTCTACTGCCTAGTTGCCGGCGCTGGGCTGGTGGCCTGGTTCGGTCTGCACGGCTGAGCTGTTCGGTCGCCGCCGCCCCGGCGATCAGGCGTGGTGCTGCGGGTACGCGTCGTCGTCGTTAGGCGTGCCCGGCCACCAGTGGCGGGCGTCGTCCACCGGGCGCGAGTCGTAACCGAAGTCGACCGCGAAGATCAGGAGGACGATGAGGGCAATTGAGATGCACACGAGGGTTTCCATATCCCCGGATGTATTCATCGCGCTTGATCAGAGCACATCGAAGTGATTGAATGCTTGATCATGGAGACTGATCACTGGGCGGACCTCGAACTCCGCCACCTGAAGAGCTTTCGTGCTATCGCCGCGACCGGCTCGTTCCACGCAGCGGCCGATCTCCTCGACTACACGCAGTCGGCCGTCAGCCAGCACTTGGCTGCCCTCGAGTCGATCGTCGGCGTGCGCCTCGTCGAGCGCTCCCGGGGGCACCGCCTTGTCGAGGTGACCGAGCCCGGGCGGCTGTTGCTGCGACACGCTGACGCGATCGTCGCCCGTCTCAGCGCGGCACAGGCCGATCTGCGCTCGTATGCCGAGGGAGCGTCGGGTGTGCTGCGCGTGGGGACTTACCAGAGCGTCGGCGCCCGCATCCTGCCAGCGCTGGTAAGCCGGTTCTCCCAGACATGGCCTGGCGTTGAGGTACGCCTGCGGGAGGACCACGAGGACGTCCTACTGTTGGCGTTCGTCGAGTCGGGCGAGATCGACCTCGCGTTCACCGTGTTCCCCCTGCCGTCCGGGCCGTTCGATGCGGTCGAGCTACTGCGTGACCCGTACGTGCTGATGGTCGCGATAGACTCGCCGCTGGCTGGGCATACCGGGGCACCCGTACTGCGCGAGATTGCCAACCAGCCGCTGATCGGGTTCAGGGGCAGCCGTACCACCGAGCTCGCGGAGGCGTACCTACGAAGCAACGGAGTCGAGCCGAAGGTGGTGTTCCGCTCGAACGACAACGGCACCGTTCAGGGACTCGTGGCGGCGGGTGTGGGGTCCGCGCTCGTGCCGCTGCTCACGGTGGACGCAGATGACCCGGCCGTGACCTTGCTCCCGGCTGACGTGCCCCCCAGGATCATCGGCCTCGCCTGGCATCGTGACCGTCATCGGTCGCCCGCGAACCGCGCGTTCGTCGAGCTAGCGCGGGAGGTCTGTTCGGCGGTTCGGGTCGAAATCCCCGAAGGACGCACCGACGCCGCCGGCGTCGCCTGACGCCGGCGGCGCAGCACGGCGGCGCAGATTCGGGGATCGAGTGAATTGGAATCAGCGCTGCAAGCCGACGGCCTCCTTCTCCGCGATGGGTGTCGTGCACGAGTGCCGTTCGAGGTGACCAGTGCCGCTGTTGGTCACCTGCCATCCCCTGGTGATCGCGGGTCCGCTACAGTCCGCCCCACGCATGGGCATAGTCCCTCCGCCACGGGGCGAAGTGCAGCCACCTGCGGCGCGGGAGGATGAGCGACGGGAACAGGAGGCCTCAGCGCGACGCTCGGACGCCGCAAACCCCGGCCGGTGGTGACGGGGCCCGGTCATGGGCGCTGCCGCCGGTGGTGATTGCGACAGCCTCGCGGGCGTTCTCGGCCGCCCTGGTGTGGTTGGCCAACGCGCTCGGCCATCCCCATCGGCTGAATCCCTTCGTGGCCTGGGACGCCGGCTGGTACCTGCAGGTGGCCAAGAGTGGCTACCACGCCACGCCAGTGACACTGAGTGGCACCAACGTGCATTACGACTTCGCGTTCTTTCCCTTATGGCCGGCAGTCATCCGTGCCTCCACACTCGGCGTGCTCCCCGCCGCGGCCACGTCGGTCGTGTTGGCCAACCTGCTCTTTATCGTGGCAGCAGTCCTCCTCTGGAAGCTCCTGGCGGAGCGGTTTGAGCCCACCCTCGCCACAGGCGCGGTCGCGCTACTCGCCTTTAGCCCGCCCGCCTACGTCTTCTCGCTGGCCTACTCCGAGCCCCTCTTCCTGCTGCTCGCGGCGGCGTACTTCCTGGGCCGCGTGCACCCTCTGCGGCGCGGACTGCTCGCCGCTCTCGCCATGGCTGCCCGCATCAGCGGCGCCGCGATCGTCGCCGCGGCCGCTGTCGAGGCCCTGCTGACGCAGGGGCGCGCGCGGCGCGCGGCGCTGCTCACGGTTGTCCTCGGCATGGCCGCCTTCGCCGTCTGGTGGCTCTTCATCGCCTGGCTCGTGCACGATCCGCTGGGCTTTCTGCACGGTTCGCCGAGCTGGGGCCGCTCGAGCGGCGTTGTGCAGATCGTGGACCAGCTCCGCCACCCTGACCTGCGCCGGCTGGCCGCCCTCAGCTTCACCGCCCTCGTCCTTGTCGGTGGGTTACTGGTATTGCGGCGTGATCGCGAGCTCGGCGTCTACGCCGTCGTGGCGCTCGCCCTCGGACTGCTGCCCGGTGGGCTCATTGCATCGATGCCCCGCTACAGCCTAATGGCCTTCCCGGCGTTCGCCGGACTGGCCGAGCGCCTCGGACGAAGAGGCACTCTCGTGCTCGTGGTCGTGTTCGCGCTTGCCCAGTGGTTCTTCGTCAGCTGGTCCTTCGTGTACCCCCACGTCCAAGCACCCTGAGCGGCCAGCGGTCGAGGAGCGCGAGGATCACCGTCACACGAACGGCCCTGCAGCGATCCTCGGTCGCCGTGCCCTGAGCCGTTGCGCGCGACTAGGCCGCCTGCGCGGACCGGGCGTCCCGCTCGGCGGGCTCCTCGCCAACAGTCGCACGTCGCGCGGACTTCCGGCACCCCGCGATGGCGATGGTGCCCGCGGCCTCAGCCTTGGAACTCCGCGACCTACGTCTCGCCGGGCGCTAGCCGGCATGACGCCGGGTGTCAAGATGAACGCGGCCCTTATGTGCGTCCCAAGCGGGGCGGGGCTTCCTGACCTTCGTGCCTTAGCAGCGCGCATGGTCGGGGTCACCGTGGCCGGGACAAGGCAGGCGCGTGACGAGCGAATTGCTCGACCGTGTCCCGCCGTCGGCTACGTGCCTTGGCTGCGTTCGCAACCGAGACGTGCCGCCAGCGTCATATCCCACCGCCATCGCCCGAGACAAGGCGATGTCCTGGTAGATCGGAGGGATCGTGCGGACGAGTTCACAACTTCGGGTCGCGGCATTGGCGACCCTCGCATCTGCATCGTTTCTCATCACCATGACGGCCTCCCCGCCGCCGGCTGCAGCGGCCGCTCCACCGCTCGCAGATCGGGTCATCGCCGAGGCGTTGACCCACCTCAATGCCCCCTATGTCTGGGGCAGCGCGGGTCCCCGGACGTTCGATTGCTCTGGGCTCGTCTACCGCGTCTTCGTGGACACGGGCCTCGGCGCCCTGATCGAGTACTCCCACGACGGGTACGAGCAGTACGCGATCTTCCGCGAGCGGGGCCGCGCGAGCCGCTCAGGAGGTCAGCCTGGTGACCTCGTCGTCTATGGCGGCGGAGCGCACATCGGGATCTACCTCGGAGACGACCGCGTCATCAGCGCGCTCGTGCAGGGCGTCCGGATCACCGGGGTCTACGCGCTCTCGACCCCATTCACCGCCTTCCTCCACACGGGACTCGCCGGTCGGGCCGTGACATTCGCCTCGACGAGGGTCTCGGTCGCGTCGAGCAAGGCACGCCACACGCTGGCGGCCGCGTTCCTGCGGGCCCGGCCGAGCATCACGTCCCGTCCTCTGGCTATCCTTCCTCCCTTCACTCGCCTGACCGTGCTGAAGTGGTCGCCGGATCCCTTGCGCACGCAATGGGTGGACGTGCGCACCCCGAGCGGCCGGGTCGGCTGGGTGGCCGCCTGGCTGACGCGATGACCCGCGCGGCCAACACCGTGGCCCTCGGTGCGCTCGCCGTCGGCCTCTCCGTGGGTCTGCTGCTGTCGGGTGGCGTGGCACCGGCACGGGGCGCCACCGATCTCGGCGCGGAGCTCATGCGCGTCACGAACCTCGACCGGGTGGCGCTCGGCTACCCCGCCCTGGTGATCGACCCGACCCTCGTCGGCCTGGCCGGGGACGCGCCCTTCCCCTGCCCCTCGGACCGCACTATGGTGCTGGCCGGCCGGGCCACCGACATGGCGCGCCGCGGGTACTTCTCGCATGCCATCGCGGGCTGCGCCGACGCCGCCGGCGTCGACTACACGATCCTCGATGTGCTCGCCTCCGAGTACGGCTACGACACCCTGCGGGCCGAGAACATCGGCGAATGGTCGGGCAACCCGAGTGCCAGCGCCACCTACCAGGCGGGCTGCGACGCACAGGGGGCGAGCTGCGCGGGCGGGACGACGAGCGTGAGCGTGGCGGTCGCCTGGGTCGAGCGGGCCTTCATGAACTCGTCCGACCACCGGGGCACCATCCTGGGCTCCCATGACCGGTTCGGCTGCGGCGCGGCGCAGGCGCGCAGTGGCCAGACGGACTTCGTCTGCCTCTTCTCCTTGGGCGGGCCGGCCATCCCCGATCCTCCGCCGCCCACCATCGTGTCCGTCTCGGGATCGCACGCCACCCTCGCGCCCGGACGTCCGCGCCTGTTCACGGCGCTCGTCCACGACGCCGCCTGCCTGGTCAGCGCGTCGGCCAGCCTCGATGGGACCCGGCTGGCGATCTGGCACTACCCCCACGGCGGCCACACCAGCACGCTGCACCTGCTGATCGCGCCGGCGCACCTTCTGCCGGGCCTGCACCGCCTCGTCTGGCAGGTCGTGGATGCGGCGGGCAGCACGGCCGCACGCAGCGTGGCGTTCGCGGTGCGCTAGCCGCGGGCGACGGGCCCATGGCGGGCGACGACGGTGGCAACGTCGAGCCCGGCGCCGCTCGGGTGGCCCCTGCGAGACCTTGTGCACCTTCCCTCTTCTCGCGTCGGTCCGATACGGCCCGGCGTGTGCCGTCGGCATGTTGTGGCTGAGCTATTAACGTCATCGCCGACCGAGGTCGGCGTGTGATTCTGGAGATGGCCACCCGAGCATTCGTCGAAGAGTCCCTGCCGGGCATCCGCGGGCCACGAGCCAAGCCGGACACTGTCCTTGCGGAGGCTCTGGCGCAGCTTAGGGCCCTGCCCGGTCCCGCGTCAGGTGGCAACCACTCACCGCGTCGTCGTCGTCCTGCCCGGCGCAGGGCCGGCGCCTAGCTGTTCTTCCCCGTCAGGTTGTTGACGGGCACGCGGCTGATCGGCGGCTGCCCGGCGAGTGACCAGTGCGGTCGACGTCGATTGTAGAAGTCGATGAAGCGGGCGAG
>JBKQRF010000293.1:0-3370 GCA_052144055.1 Candidatus Limnocylindrales bacterium | reverse complement strand
GACCTGGCGCGAGGCACTCCGCTGCCTCAAGCGCCACCTCGCCGATGTGGTCTACCGGACCATGCTGCTCGATCTGCAGGCCGCCGAAATCAGGGCTTGACGAGATAGGAGCTCACGCCTAGGAGTGCGGCGGCGCGTGCCAGCTCGGCAGGGTGCGTGCTCGGGTATGGGCAGTGACAGCAGGACCCTACGATGGCCAGCGGACCGTGAGCTGGCCCTCGAAACGCAGGATGCCCGACTATCCGTCTACTCCGCGGGTTCGAGCACAAACACCGGGATCTGCCGGTCGGTCTTGGCCTGGTATGTCGCGTAGTCGGGCCACGCTTCGACCGCGCGCGCCCACCAGACGGCCTTCTCGTCGCCCGTGACCTCGCGCGCCGTGTAGTCGCGTTTGGTCGCGCCATCCTGCAACTCGACCTGCGGGTGCTGCGTGAGGTTGTAGTACCAGAGCGGGTTCTTCGGGGCGCCGCCGAGCGACGCGATGACCGCGTACACGCCTGCGTGTTCGACGCGCATGAGGGCGGTCTTGCGGAGCTTGCCCGTCTTCGCGCCGAGCGAGGTCAGCACGATCACGGGCCTGCCGCGCAGCTCGCCGCCTTGTGCCCCGTTCGTCGCCTCGTAGCGCTCGGCCTGTTCGCGCGCCCAGCTCGCTGTGCTCGGTGCGTAGTCTCCGGTGAGTGGCATGACACCTATTCTCTCGCCGTCCCGCCTGCGGCGCGATCCGCGCGCCCACCTACCCGAACGGCGTCGCGTATGGGTCGTCTGGCGACTATCGCGGGAGGATCATGGCTGGGCTCGATCGTCGTCTCCAGCGCCCGCGCAGCGTCCTTTCGCTACTGCCGTGCGCTTTCCCCCGTGTCATCACCGCGGTTCATCGGTGCGCCTCAGGGGTCGCGAGGACGTGGGCGGCACAAGGTCGCTTCTCCGGGCTTTCGCACCAGGATCGGGTTGCGAGGCCGAGCCTTCACGATCTTGTGCTGCTGGCGCAGCGTGCGGTGCCTTCGGACGGTCGGTGTCCCACCCAATCGAGCGGGCGTGGGGACCACGTGGCCCCGTCGGCCCCGTGACCATTGCCGCTGTGCGGCAGTCGCGCATCGGCTCACAGTGCCGGCATTCCCGTCCAGGCGGCGTGCCCGGACGCGTCCCACTGACGGCGGGCGGCCGGTCGAAGGAGGTTCGTATGGTCAGAGTGGTCGTCGTCCATCACGACCCCGATGTCGCGGCCAGCCAGACAGCGCAGCTGCAAGCGGCCGGGTACGCGCTCGAGACCTGCGGTGGCCCGCTTGCCGTAGCGTGCCCGGTTCTTGAGGACCAAGCTTGCCCACTGGCCGACCGGGCAGACGTGCTCGTCTACGACGCGTGGGCGGCGGGCGACAGCGACGCCGGGCGCGAGCTCGTGCGCCACCTGCGCGACGTATACGCCGACCTGCCGCTCGTCCTCACGGCCGTCGACGACCGCCTGCGGTGGGTGGAGACGGAGGGCCCCGAGCGCGTGACTCCGCTGCGCGGCACGCCCGCTGTCGACACGCTTCGCCGAGCGATCGATGTGGCGCTGGCAGACCAGGGGATGGCCGTCTAAGCCAGAGAACCTGACCTCGCGCGGTGACGAGCGCATTACCGGGGAGTTGAGACCCTCGAAACCCCGTGCAGGCCACCCTGCTATCGAGGCTTAGGCACCTGCCGGCATCGTCCGTGACGCAACGCGCGTGCCACCGAAAGCGGCTCGCCTCTGCCCGGGTAGCGTAGTTGGACTTGGTACCGGCACGCGCTATCCGTCTGGCCCGAGCGAGTTGCCGATCGCCGGTCGCTGAACGGGCTCGGTCATCGGTGCCTATCGATATGCACGGAGCGCGGCGGACATATCCAGGCGGGGAGCAACGACCTCATGAACCGACGAGGCGTTAGTTACGACGTCGGGCGGGACATCGACCGGCTCACGAGGGCCACCGAGGATGCACTCACTGACGGTCTTGAGGTGTGGCGCTACGACCTCGACATGTCGAGCTTCGCGCTCGTGAAGACCCATGCCGACGGCCGCCACGGCACGACCTATCCGAACATGCACTGGGAGCCCAAGAAGGCGTTCTGGGCCGTGGCTGACTATTACGCCAGGTCGCAGCAAGACGGCGACCGGCCCACATGTCCTGCCGCTAACTGACAGGCATCGCAGGGGTCCATGGCATGGGGCGCGTCTACGACTTCGAGTTCAACCGATCAGCTCGTTTATCTGCGGGCCTTCCACATCGCCCCTGAGCCGCCATCGTCACGAGTACGTAGTACCCGACGATTCTGGTCGGAAACCGTTGATAAGCGCCAGGTAAGCGGAGCGGACCCCTTCCCCGGGCCCCGCTCCGCGACGCGGCGGGAGTCATGCGGGCCGCGAGCCCCGAAACCGTCCGGCTGCACGCTTGTCCCCCGTTCCAATCGGGCCGACGGGTGCGTTAGCCGTAGTCGGCGTCGGTCGTGCCCGCGAGTGGTCCTGTTCCTTGGTACTCGTACTCAGTGGTGTTGCCCCGCCAATCGGCGAAGGTCCGGGTGCTCGTCAGGAGTGCCCGTCCCGCCACGGTCCTCCCATCGCCCAGCACCATGACCGCGTCGGCAAGCTCGGGCAATGGGCCACCTCGCCCCACCCGTCCGAAGACAGTCCAGTTCCTATCCCCGGGGACACCACGCGCGGGCTCGTCACGATACAGATTGATCGTCGCGCCGCCCAGCCGGCGCGCGCCGACCTGGAGCGACTCGACGGTCACGCGGCGGTGCGACATGTTGCGTCTGGGGGAGTTCCTGGAGATGGCTCGCGAGCGGCTCGTCGTCGGCGCGTCGCGAGTACAGGCCGTCGGGCACCCCGTGACCACCCAGGGCGCTGACCATCTCGGCCACGAAGCTCCCCCATCAGTTAGTACCTAGAGGGCGAGCTGGGACGGCAGCCATTTGGGGCGCCGGTGGTGGGCCGGGGCAATCGCCACGCAGGTCGAGTTTCCCTTCGCGCTGTTCGGCGGGGACCCAAGTGGTATGGATAAGGCCGCAGACCCCGCACACGCCGATCACGAAGGAGCCGCGACCCTGATCCGTCGCCGCGAACACCCACTCGTGCTTCAACGCCTTTGCGCCCTCCTCGTGCTCCCGAAGGTATCTGGCGCCGCATCACGTGGCTGTAGACCAAACGGTCAACCAGTGGACGTACTTCCGAGCATCCTGCGCTCTCACTGGCGGCCAAGCGCCAACCGCCAGCCTATGGCTGGGCGGTCAAGTCCCAGTTCGTGAGCTCCTATCTCGTCAAGCCCTGATTTCGGCGGCCTGCAGATCGAGCAGCATGGTCCGGTAGACCACATCGGCGAGGTGGCGCTTGAGGCAGCGGAGTGCCTCGCGC
>JBKQRF010000292.1:0-2721 GCA_052144055.1 Candidatus Limnocylindrales bacterium | reverse complement strand
ATCCCCAGCAGCCGGGACAGCGATGCACCGTGGCAACGTCGATCGAGAACGCAGGCGATGTTCCCGCCCTCGGCGTGCGAGTCGTGATGGAAGTACCGACGGGACTGAACGCTACCCCGCTGGAGATCCCGATCGGCGATCTGCCACCGGATGTCCGGCGGCCCACGGTCTGCACTCTCAACGGGGAACGCACCCAGCGCGGGAGGCTCCGGTTCTCCGCCACGGCGGGCTCCGAGCAGGTGTCCGCGTCGCTGGAGCTTGCTCCGAAGCTGGAGATCAAGAGCTTCGGGCCGACGTCGCCCGTGGCGGGAGCCGGTCAGCCGGCCGTGATCGAATGCGCGCTCACCAACACGGGCACCGCCTTCGTGCTCGATCCGAACGCTGAGTTCACTCTTGGCGGCAACAAGGCCGAGGCCCGAGCGGAGCGATGCGCGCCGGGTTCTTCCCTCGTGCTCCGGGCGTCGTTCCGTCCTGAAGTGCAAGGGTTGCAGATGCCCGCTACCGTCCGCGTGAGCTGCCAGGGCCTCCAGGAGCCGATCACGATGAAATCGAGTCTGGTTGTCGGTGCGCCTTCGCCGCTCCCGCCGGCATCCGGAAAACTCCGCGCCACGCTCGTGCGCGGCCTGCTGTCTCCAGACGTGTCGCGCCCCGCGGCCTGTGCGGTGCTCGAAAACCAGTATCTGCGCATTGCTTTCCGACGCAACAACTTCGGCTTCGGTCCCGGCGAGATCGCGGTCAGGACGACCGCGGGCTGGAAGCTCGTTGCCTGCCTGCCGCGTCTCGGCCGGATCGTCTTCCTCGACGACAGTGCGCAACGTCAGGAGCAAATCGTCTGTGCCTCGGACGAACCCACCTGCACCGAGGGCAACGGCCACTCCGCGCGAGTGCAGTTCGTCTGGAAGTGCGCCGGAGCCGGGAAGTTCCCGTTCCGACTGGTCGTGACCTTCGAGCTGGAGGCGGGAGCCAAGACAATTGCGGCCCGCTACGAGCTTGCCTCGCCTGAACGCTGCCGCGTCCTCGCACTTGAGGGCCCGATGCTCTACGCACTCGAGCGTGACGAGGCCATCTACCCCGGCCTCGAGTGGCTGGTTGGTGACGAGGTCTCGTCGGGGACGCTCGATATTGCCGAGGCGCACCCCGACCGTGTCCGCTATGTGGTTCACCCCAACTTCGTCACAATTCCGGCGCTGGCGGTGCATTGCGCGCACGGGACGGTGGGGCTTTGCTGGGACATCCATCAGCAGTGGGACGGCCAGCGGGACCGCCCCAGCGCTGTCTTTGCCTCGCCCGACCGGTTCGAGAATCAGCGGGCGCATCTCATGGGTCTGTTCCTGCCGACGGTCCCGGAATTCGTGCAGGTAAACGCACGCGAGGCCGCCAAGGAGAAGCCCTTTCCTCCTTGGACCGGGCAAATCGATCCGGCTTCAGGCCCATATCTATGCCGATGCCGACGCGGGCGACGCGCTGGCGGTCATCGACCAGTGGAAACGCCTCTACGGCTTCCCGAAGCCCGCTCCTCTGCCACATGGCTCGTACGAGGGGGAAATCGAGTTCTCGATGCAGGCTTACCTCAAATCGCTCTGGATCCCGGAGCAGAAGGAGTGGTGGACGAGCAAGGGGGGCGGAGCGATGTCCACCAAGGGACGCTCCAGCATGTTCGTGGCCGAGCTCCTGCTCGGGGCATTGCTCAGTCCCGACGCCAAGGTGCGCAGGCGATGCCGGGAGCGGGCCGAGCAAGTGCTCCCGCTGATCGGCGGCGAACCGCGCCTGGATGCGCAACGGTTCCCGGGCCATCTCGATCAAACACTGGCCGACACGGGGGCCAGGGCGGCCGAGCTTCTGGCCGCTCGCGAAAAGGACGGGTCGTGGCGGTTCGATGCCAATCAGGTGGGCACTGGCCCGTTCGTGGGCATGGACTACCATGAACTGGGGCCCGACAAGGCAGCGGCGGTTGGTCTGTGTGCGGCCAGGGCGACCCAGGTGCTCCGCTCCGCCCGCACAACCGGCGACGGGGAAGCCTACCCGCAGATGCTCTCCACGCTGGAGTTCATGGAGTCGTTCCGCGTGCCTCGCGCTGCGCAGGTCTGGGAAGTCCCGGTCCACACGCCCGACATTCTGGCGGCGGCCGAGGCCACCGAGGCGTTCCTCGAGGCGTATCGCTTCAGCACCGATCCGCGCTGGCTGCATGATGCAGTCGTATGGGCTCGTCGCGGGCTGCCGTTCGTCTACCTCTGGAACGATCCCGAGCGCCCATTCCTGCTAGGTGCCACGATTCCGGTGTTCGGTGCCACGTGGATGCAGGGGTCGTGGTTCGGCCGCCCGGTACAGTGGAACGGCCTGCGTTATGCCGAGGCGATCCTCAAGCTGGCCGATCACGACAACAGCTATCCCTGGCGGGAGATTGCCGCGACGGTCATCCACAGTGCCCTGTACCAGCAGGACACAAAGGGCGAGAACATCGCGCTCTGGCCGGACAACATCAGCGCTGTTGACTCCGCAAAATGTCCCTGGGTCTTCACTCCGAAAATGATCCTGGGAGACGTGCTGAGGCTCCTGGGACGCGACGAGGATGTGGCGACTGTCATCGTCGGCCAGGGCGATCACCGCTTGCACATCAACGCCAACGCCAGGATCAGCGCAGCCCCCTGGGACAGCGGCACGTGCCGCTTCCGGGTCGTGTATCCCGGCGGCGAACAGGGTGTGTTGGTGGTATTCAACGTG
>JBKQRF010000291.1:0-17842 GCA_052144055.1 Candidatus Limnocylindrales bacterium | reverse complement strand
GCTCGTAATATTCCGCCGCCGCGCAGCGCGTCCAGGCTTCGAGCGCGGCCTTCGAGGCGACATAGGCGGAAAAACGCGGCGCGCTCGTCAGCACGCCGAACCTCAAGGTCATCGTCGCGCCGACCACGGTCGGCATCGTGGCGGCGGCGCAGGTCGTGAAGGCCGCGGGCAAGACCGGGAAGGTCTTCGTGACCGGCCTTGGCACTCCCGTTGGCATGGAAGCCTACGTCAAGGGTGGCCAGGCACCCGAGTTCGCCCTGTGGAACGTGACCTCACTCGGCTATCTCGCCTACGCGGTCGCCGCCGACCTAGTCAGCGGCAAGATCACAGGCGCCGTGGGCGAGACGTTCACGGTCACCGGCCTGAACAACAACCAGCCGTACACGATCGGCCCCGACAGCGTCGTCGTGCTCGGCCCGCCATTCGTGTTCAACAAGGCCAACATCGACCAGTATGTGAAGTCGTTCGGCTTCTAGTCTCGAGCGGCGTAGTGTTCCGGCCCCGGCGGCTGGCCGCCGCCGGGGCCATCTTCACCCCGGAGCGCCGACATGGAACGAGTGGGCTTTGCGATGCGCCTCTTGCCCGGTGCTGAGGCGGAGTATCGCCACCGTCACGCCGCCGTGTGGCCGGAGATGCTCGCCGAGCTGAGGACGGCCGGCTGTCGCAACTACTCGATATTCCAGCGCGGCGCGGACCTGTTCGCGTATCTCGAGGTGGAGGACTTCGAGCGCTTCCGGGCCTACATGAATGCGTCTGAGGTCAACGCGCGCTGGCAGGCAGACATGGACACGCTCATCGATCCGCTCATCGATCCGGCCACCGGTTTTCACCGCCGGCTCGAAGAGGTGTTCCACGTTGACTGACGAGCGGCAGCGACGCTGTCCGCACGTGGCGCGGTGAGCAGGCCGCTCCGCCTGCTCGCGATCGACCTCGGCGCAGAGAGCGGCCGTGGGATCGTGGGGTCCTTTGACGGCGAGCGCTTGACGTTGGCGGAGAGCCACCGCTTCCCCAACGTGCCGCTCACCCTGGGCGGGACGCTGCAATGGGACGTCCTGCGATTGTTTGGCGACGTGCTCACGGCGATCCGGCGGGCTGCCACCGGATGGCAGCTCTCGTCCGTTGGCCTCGATACGTGGGGTCTCGACTTCGGCCTGCTGGACGCCCGCGGCCGGCTGCTCGCGAACCCTGTCCACTACCGAGATAGGCGCACCGAGGGCATTCTGGAGCGCCTATTTCGGCGCGTGCCGCAGGCCGAGATCTACCGCCGGACGGGCATCCAGTTCATGCCCATCAACACGCTCTGTCAGCTGCTGGCGATGCACGAGGCGGCCGATCCGCTGCTCGAGTATGCCGAGCGGCTGCTCATGATGCCCGACCTCTTCAACCACTTCCTGACCGGGCGGAGTGTCGCTGAGTACACGATCGCCAGCACGAGCCAGTGCCTCGACCCGATCCGGCGCCGCTGGGACTTGGATCTGGTGGAGCAGATGGGGGCACCCAGCCGCATCCTGCCCGAGATCGTCACCCCCGGCACGGACCTCGGACGGCTCCTGCCCGAGGTCGCCGAGGACACCGCGGCGGGGTCGATCCGTGTCGTCGCGCCGGGCTCGCACGACACGGCGTCGGCAGTGGTCGGCGCGCCGCTGGAAGGTGCGGGTACCGCCTTTCTGAGTTCGGGAACCTGGTCGCTGATTGGCCTCGAGGTGGCGTCGCCCATACTGTCCAGTGCCGCGCTGGAGGCCAACCTGACCAACGAGGGCGGCGTCGCCGGCACGATCCGACTCCTCCGCAACGTCGCTGGCCTGTGGCTCATCCAGGAGAGCCGTCGCGCCACATGGCCCGGCGACGATGCCCCGACGTACGAGAGCCTCACCGCGCTCGCTGAACGGGCGCCCGCGTTCAGCGCGCTCATCGATCCCGATGACGAGCGCTTTCTCCGGCCCGGCGATCTCCCGGCGCGCGTTCGGGCATTCTGCCGCGAGACCGGACAGCCGCAGCCCGAGGAGCCCGGGACCCTTTTCCGGGTGCTGCTCGAGAGCCTTGCCTTGCGCTACGCGATGGTGGTGGACGAGCTCGCCACAGTCGCCGACCGACGGATTGAGGCCATCCACATCGTGGGCGGCGGAA
Source organism: Candidatus Limnocylindrales bacterium (assembly GCA_052144055.1). Lineage (GTDB taxonomy): Bacteria > Chloroflexota > Limnocylindria > Limnocylindrales > CSP1-4 > JAJYNJ01. The sequence continues at coordinate 15,715 of JBKQRF010000291.1, read as the reverse complement.
CGCAGAACGAGTTCCTGTCGCGCCTCACGGCGGGTGCGACAGGGCGGATCGTTCGAGCCGGGCCGATCGAGGCAACGGCGATCGGCAACCTGACGGTGCAGGCGATCACGGCGGGCGAGCTGGCGAGCGTCGGCGAGGCGCGCGATCTCATCCGGCGCTCGTTCCCGGTTCGTACCTACGAGCCGACCGGGGAATGGGCTGAGGCTCGCGAGCGCTTCCAAGAGCTGCGCGCGGGGAGGCGAATGGTGCACGCGCCCGACGACACCATCGCCGCTGATCAGATGGGAGAGCCCGGCCGGACGGAACAGCCGCCCACATGATGGATCAAGGAGACATGCCCGCGCGGGTGGGCCGCCAGCCCGCGAGCGAGACCCAGCGGCCCGAGAGCCGGCCGGACACGGCCGGGAGGAGACGACGATGAGCCACATGGAAACGGCTGACGGACCCGGCACCGAGACCGCGACTGACCTCGAGCGCATAGAGTGGGCGGCGACTGATCTGGCTGTGGAGATTCCGTCCTGGGGCTTCGTCAACACAGGGACGCGCTTCCGCGTGTTTCCGCAGCCAGGCGTCCCGCGCGATGCGTTCGAGAAGATCGAGGATGCGGCCACCGTCGCGCGGTTCACGGGGATCGCCAAGACCGTTGCCCTTCACATCCCGTGGGACATGGTCGACGACTTCGGCGGTCTGGCCGCCTATGCACGCGAACGAGGGATCCGGATCGGTGGGATCAACTCGAACACCTTCCAGGACGAGGACTACAAGCTCGGCTCGCTCTGCCATCCGTCTGCCGCGGTGCGACGCAAGGCGATCGACCACATCGTCGCCTGCTGTGACATCGCCCGGCAGACGGGCTCGGGGATTGTCAAGGTGTGGCTGGCAGATGGCACGAACTACCCTGGCCAGGACGACTTCCGAGCTCGTCGCCGGCGGCTGATCGACTCACTGGCCGAGGTCTACGCCGCGCTGCCGGAGGGCGCGCGCATGGTGCTCGAGTACAAGCTGTACGAGCCCGCCTTCTACCACACGGACGTCCAGGACTGGGGTCAGTCGCTGACCGTATGCCAGCACCTCGGGGAGCGGGCCCAAGTGTGCGTCGACACCGGCCACCACGCCATGGGCGTGAACATCGAGCAGATCGTGGCCATCCTGCTGCAGGAAGGCCGGCTCGGGGCGTTCGATCTCAACGACAAGAAATACGGCGACGACGACCTGATGGTCGGCAGCATCGATCCCTACCAGCTGTTCCGCATCTTCCATGAGCTGGTCGGCGCGCTACACGACGAGGATGACCCGCTGGCCCACGCGGCGGCGGCCAACGTCGTGTACATGATCGACCAATGTCACAACATCGAGCCCAAGATCCCGGCCATGATCCGCTCCGTCATGACCCTGCAGGAGACGTTCGCCAGGGCATTGCTTGTCGACCACACAGCGCTACGGGAGGCGCAGTCCAGCGGCGATGTGCTGGAGGCCAACCGAGCTCTCCAGGACGCCTTTCAGTCCGACGTCCGCCCGCTGCTTGCCGAGCTCAGGACGCGGCGCGGGCTGCCCGCCGATCCATACCGGGCCTACCTCGAGAGTGGCGAGGCCGAGCGTCGTGCGGCCGTCCGTGTCGGTGGCAGCGCTGCGGGCTGGGGTTGATCACGTTCGCCGCTCCGCCATCTGGTCGGCTGCAATCCGCAGTCCACGAGGCCAATCCATGAGCATTCCCGAACCGTTTCCCGAACTCGACGAGTTTCTGATATCTATCGGTGAGGCTGGCCAGCGAATGGCAGCGATCGACGCGAGCGAGGGAGCGGCGGGCAACGTCTCCATCTACATCGGATGGGCGCTCGACGTCCGCCGCCGCTTCTCGATCAGCGAACCGCTGACCCTGCCCGTCGTTGTGCCGGCACTGGCGGGCGGCCTCGTCATCGTCACCGGCTCCGGTCGTCGCCTGCGCGACATCCGCTCCGACCCAACTGCCAACTTGGGCATCGTGACCATCGGAGCCGATGGGCGCTCCGGCGAATTGCACACTTCGCCGCGCCGTCTCTTCGAGCAGCTCACCAGCGAATGGAACTCACACCTCGCGGTCCACGACGATCTTGTCAGCCGCACGGGGACGAACTTTCACGCGATCGTCCACGCGCAGCCCCGCCACCTGACTTACCTGAGCCACGTTCCCGAATACGGAGACGAGGCGTTCTTCAACCAGCGCCTGCTGCGCTGGGAACCCGAGACGCTCATCAACCTGCCGAGCGGGATCGGCGTCCTGCCATTTCAGGTGCCGGGCTCAGCGGCGCTCATGGGAGCGACGGTCGCGAGCATGCGCACTCACCGCGTGGTGCTGTGGAGCAAGCACGGCGTGATGGCGTGCTCGGATCGCTCGGTGACCCGTGCAGCCGACCGCATCGAGTACGCCGAGACGGCCGCCGTCTACGAGTACATGGACCTCGTTGCCGGCGGTCGCGCCCAGCGCCTGACCAACGAGGAGATGCAGGCGGTGGTTGGCGCCTTCGACATCGATACGCCCCTGCTCTGAACCGTGGTCGTCATCGATCTGCTGCAGCTAACGAGACGGTTTCCTCGAATGAGCATCTTGTGTGCCACTCGACGGTCTCAGGCGACGCGCGGAACGGGCTTGTGGGCTTGGCCTGACGAGTGGGTCCCTGATTGTGTCCGCTGCTTCCTTGGCTCTCTCAGAACAGGTGCCAGGACCAACCGGGTAGGGAGGAGAGCGCCCTCGCGACCTGCGCGGCAGCAGTCGGGGGTAGCCTTCGCGAGGTGACCAACAGGACGAGCGCCGGGATCCTCCTGTACCGCCAGCAGCTTGGTCACCTGGAGGTGCTGCTGGCGCACCCTGGCGGCCCGTTCCACCGGACGCGGGACCAGGGCGACTGGTCCATCCCCAAGGGAGAGCCCGCGGTGGCAGAGGATCTCGCGGACGCGGCAGTGCGCGAGTTCGAAGAAGAAACCGGGACGCGACTGCCGGACGGCCCGCGCATATCCCTGGGCTCGGTGCAGCAGAAGGGCGGAAAGATCGTTACCGCTTGGGCGGTGGAGGGTGATCTCGACCCTGCGGCGTCACGAAGCAACGAGTTCGTCATGGAGTGGCCGCCGGGTTCCGGCCAGCAGGTGGCGTTCCCGGAGATCGACCGCGTGGAGTGGTTCGCGATGGACGAGGCGCACCGCCGGATTAAGGAAGCCCAGGCGCCGTTCCTCGCCCGGCTGGAGCATGCGCTCGATGCCGGACGAGCGGAGTGAGCCGTGGCTGCTGTGGACCTGCGAACGGCGACGAAACGACCTCCGGGCCGAGCCTGAGCCTCGCACCTCGCAGGTAAGGACAGTCTGCACGACGCCTCGACGTGCGTCCCGGGAGATGCTGCGGCCAGCCGCGTTACCCCGCTCGGCGGGGCGTTCGTGCCGATTGCGCCGCCCGGGCCGCGACGGACGGGAACGAGGGGCCGGAAGCCTGCGGTGCAAGCGTGGTGACCGAAACGCTGACCAGCGCGGCAACCACGAGGCCAGCACAGGCTGCGGCGCCGTCTGGATGGAGATGGATGCCGTCGGCCGAGATGCGTTCAGAGCGATCGGCATCCGAATCGTGCCAGTCCCCCCGACCACGTTCGAATCGCGCTGGTCGGCGGCGGCGATCACGTTCGCGAGGGCCTACGATGCTTCCAAGGCCCGACCTCCCGGCGGGACGCCCCTTGCCGGCCGGGCCAGCGGAGGCCACGTGCGCGAGCTGTACGCACCCATCGAGCCGCACCGGAGCGGGCATCTGCGGGTTTCGGACCTGCACGAGATGTACTGGGAGGAGTGCGGGAATCCCGGCGGCACCCCGGTCGTGTTCGTCCACGGCGGCCCGGGCGGCGGGGCCAGTCCCGACGACCGGCGCTACTTCGACTCGTCCGCCTATCGCATCGTGGTCTTCGATCAGCGCGGCTCGGGCAGGAGCCGACCATTGGCCAGCCTCGAGGAGAACACGACGTGGGACCTCGTGGGGGACATGGAGCGGTTGCGGGCACACCTCGGGATCGAGCGTTGGGTGGTGTTCGGCGGATCGTGGGGGAGCACACTCTCCCTCGCCTACGCCGAGCACCACGCGGAGCGGGTCCGGGCCCTCGTCCTGCGCGGCATCTTCCTGCTCCGCCCGCACGAAATCCGCTGGTTCTACCAGGAGGGAGCCAGTTTCATATTCCCAGACGCGTGGGAGGAGTTCCTGGCCCCGATCCCGCCGGCGGAGCGCCACGACCTCGTCGCGGCATACCATCGCCGGCTGACCGGCGACGACCCGGTGGAGCGAGCAGCCGCAGCCCTGGCGTGGAGCCGGTGGGAGGCCACCACGAGCAAGCTGCGCCCCGACCCGGAGCTCGTCGAGCGCTACACGAACGAGACCAAGGCCGACGCGTTCGCGCGCATCGAGTGCCACTACTTCGTGAATGGCGGGTTCTTCGCCGTTCCCGACGAGCTACTCGACGGTGTTGATCGGATCCGGAACATCCCGGCGCGGATCGTGCAGGGGCGCTACGACGTGGTGTGTCCCATGACGACCGCGTGGGACCTCCACCGACGGTGGCCGGAGGCTGGCTTCGAGGTGGTGCCCGATGCCGGACACTCCGCGAGCGAGCTGCCGACGATCGACCGCCTGGTGTGCGCGACCGACGAGTTCCGCGGCGCGAGCTGAAGCGGCCGTCCTTGGCGCCCTGTGCGCGAGCGTCCCAGGGCCCGCGGGACCACGAGCAGCGCGACTCCTGCACTTCGATCCGGACGCGTGCGTCGACGAACACGACCCCCGGAGGCGCACGCGGCGCGACTCGGGGGCGCACGATCGTGCCGGCGCCCGCTATCGAGCACCGGCGTTCACCCGGCTATCCTTCGAGACGGAGCTCCGGGTCGAGTCCCTCAAGCATCCTGTTCGTGATGACTGTCCTGGCTGAAGGAGCACAGCCCGAGGCGCATGCACGGTTTTCACGGGTCTGACGAGCGGCCGCTGGTCGTCTACGGGCCGCCGTCGCTCGAGTACGACTTTGGCACGCAGCATCCGCTCACCCCGCGGCGGTTTGGAGCCGGGATCGACCTCCTCCGCGCGGTCGGCGCGGAGCGCTTCGCTTCGCCACACGAGGCGACCGTTGCTCAGCTGCAGCGCGTCCATGACCCGGAGTACGTCTCTGCGGTGCAGCTCCTCTCGGAGCATCCGGACGCGGGCGGCTCGATGTTCGGCTTCTCGAGAGTGGGCGACAACTCTCCCTTCTATGGCATGCACGCCGCGGCGGCCGCGGTCGCCGGCGGCTCTCTCGCGGCGATGGAGCAGATCCTCGCGGGACAGGTCCTGCACGCGTTCCATCCCGGCGGGGGGCTGCACCACGCGATGCCGGGTCGAGCCAGCGGCTTCTGCATCTACAACGACGTGGCCCTGGCTGTGGCGCGAGCCCGGGACGCCGGGCACCGCGTGCTGTACGTCGACCTCGATGTGCACCACGGGGACGGCGTCGAGGCGATCTTCTGGGACGACCCACAGGTGCTCACAGTCTCGCTCCATGAAACGGGCCGCGCGCTCTTCCCTGGAACCGGGTTCGTCGACGACTGCCGCGAGCGGGTGGTCCACCGCGCCGTCGTCAACGTCCCGCTGGAGCCCGGAACCTCGGACAAGTCCTGGCTCGCGGTGCTCGAGAAGGTCGTGCCGCCGCTGGCCAGAGAGTTCCGCCCGACGCTGCTGGTCACGCAGCACGGCAGCGATACGCATGTCCTCGATCCGCTGGCGGACCTGCGCTTGACAACCGCGGCGATCTCGCGGGCCGCTCAGCTCCTCGACCGCCTGGCGCACGAATACGCGGACGGACGCTGGCTGGCGACAGGGGGAGGGGGATATGACGTCTACCGCGTCGTGCCGCGCGCCTGGGCACTTGTCTGGCTCGCCCAGGCCCACAGGGAGATCCCCCGCGAGACTCCGGCAGAATGGCGCGCCCGCTGGGCCGTCGATGCCAGCCGGTTCGACCAAGGGCCGCTGCCACGAGAGATGCTCGACCCGGCCGCGCTCGTATCCCACGAGCCGAGGCACCTGGTGGATCGCAACCTGGAGACGGCCGAGACCGCCGTACGGTGCTCCCTGCGGGCCCTCCGGGAGGTGCCGCCCAGCTGAGGGTGCCGGCCGGGTCAATTGCAGGCCGTGTCAGCCTCCGATCGCCGCCTCGGCCGGCACGCGCCGCTGGCGGGGTCCTCTGGGCGCGCCGGACTCTCGTCCTGCCGCCCGCTCCGGCTTCGGAGCGCGGTCGTTCGGGTGTGCGGCTGCCCGCGCGCGATCTGCGCGAGGGCGTCGCTCGTCGGACTCGGAGGTGCCGGGCAAGTACGCCTCGACTACCTGGACGGGGATGGCAGCCCGCAGCAGGCGCTGCACGCCACGCAGCTGCTCGACCTCCTCGGGTGACACGAGCGAGATCGCGATGCCGCTCGCGCCGGCGCGCCCGGTGCGCCCGATCCGGTGGATGTAGTCCTGCGGGTCGTAGGGCAGCTCGTAGTTGACCACGTACGGGAGCTCCTCGATGTCCAGCCCCCGCGAGGCGACGTCGGTTGCCACCAGCACCGCCACGTCCCCGCGCTTGAAGTCCTCCAACGCGCGCGTCCGCTCGGGCTGGCTCCGGTCGCCGTGGATCGCGACTGCGGTGACGCCGCGCCGGTCCAAGTGCCCGGCCAGTCGCCCGGCGGCAGTCTTCGTCCGGGTGAACACGAGCACCTGCGACATCTGGTCGCGGCGGAGCAGGTGCACTAGCAGGTCGGCCTTGCTGGTCGCGTCCACGGGGTAGAGCACCTGCGATAGGTTGTCGGCGATGGTGTTGCGGGGTGCGACTTCGACGGTTGCCGGGTTGTGCAGGAACTCGCGGGCCAGCCGCCGGATCTCCTCGGAGAAGGTTGCCGAAAAGAAGAGCGTCTGCTGTCGCGCGGGCAACATGTCCACGATGCGGCGAACGTCTGGGATGAAACCCATGTCGAGCATGCGGTCGGCCTCGTCGAGAACGAGGATCTCGACCTGGCCGAGGTTCAGGTTGCCCTGTCCCAGGTGGTCGAGCAGGCGGCCAGGCGTCGCGACGAGGATCTCGACGCCTGTCCAGAGCGCCTTGGTCTGCGGGTTCATCGGCACGCCGCCGTGCACAACGGCGGAGCGGAGCGGCAGGCTCCTTCCGTACGTCCGGAACGACTCCTCCACTTGCACGGCCAGTTCGCGCGTGGGCGTGAGGACCAGGGTGCGCACCGGGTGACGGGCCGGCGACACGGCAGTGTTGGCGTCGCGGCGAAGACGCTCGAGGATGGGGAGGGCGAACGCGGCTGTCTTGCCGGTGCCGGTCTGCGCGGCGGCAAGGATGTCGCGGCCGGCAAGGACGAACGGGATGGCGGCGGCCTGGATGGGGGTGGGTTCCACGTACCCCTCCCGGGCAACCGTGTCCAGGAGGTCGGCCGAGAGGCCGAGGGCGTCGAAGGTCAAAGTGATGGTTGGCTCCTGCGCGCGTCCGGGGACGCATGGGCGACCGGGCGGGCGGCTACATGTGGCCCGGGTCCACGGTCACGTCGTTGAAAGCTGCCGGATCGCCGGCCGAACACGCCAAGCGCGTGCGCGCTCCTGGTGTGGGTCGAAGCTCAGGTCTCTCTCTTCAGCCGTGATCGTACCATGGCGGGCGCGCCGAGCTCCGCTGCGATGTTCGTGGCGGCCGCACGCGCCGGTTGCCGGAGGGCGTAGTCAGTCTGGTCAGCAGCTCCTCAGCAACCACTCGTTCGCGCGGCAACCGCGCCCGCTCGGGGGTGACTTCGGCTGGCGCCCCGCCTCGGTGGGATGCCCCGGGGCCACGACGGTGCGCACAAGATGGTCGGCCGGGATGGCGGGAATCATGTGGACCGCGTCACCGGCGTCGCCGTGAATCCATGCGACGCCGCCCGCGGGGTCGAGCCTCCCGGCTGCGACGAGGATCCGCTTCGCCCCGCCGCCCTCGTCGACTCGCGAGATCGCCCGCTTCTTGCCGTCGGGCATCACGATGAAGCGCCACGGTTGCTCGTTGCTTCTGCTGTCTGAGCAGCCGGCCCCGTCGGATAAGCTCGAGGTCGCCCTCCGCGACTGGCTGATCGTGAACTCGCGAACCTGCCGGGTTCGCAGCAGGGGACGGACGCGAACTTCGGGGCCGCCTCCGCAGGCTCGGGGCGCGCCGCCAACGTGCCGTGGTACGTGTTCGTGAACTTGCTCATGCCCGCGCTGGACCAGATGTGCCCCCGGATGAGCCGTGCCCGCAGGGTCTGTCGGGCGGTACCCACCGGCGGGAGTGATGGCGGCAATCAGCGGGGCTTCACGCGCGCGAGCCAAGCGTGCACGCGGCCCTCCGGCAGTAGCGTTTCCAGTTCCTCGTCTGCGATCGCCTCGACCCGCCATGCGCCCGAGAACGCCCGGCGCAAGTCCAGTCGCCGCACCCGTTCCGGCCCGTACCCGAACGGGTTGCGGTCGCTCCACGCGAGCACGAAGCAACGAGCACTCGGCTCTACAACGGCGCGAAGTGCGACGGCGTACGCCGACCGGTCCGCCGGTTGCAGCGTGTGGAACAGTCCGACGTCTAGGATCGTGTCGAACGAGCGCCCGAGATCCCCCAGCCGGAGCGCGTCACGTTCGACGAAGGACGCGCGTCCGCTCAGGCCGCGTTCGGCGGCCCGGCGCGTCGCCTTCCCGACCGCCGCGGCCGCGAAATCGAAGCCGAGCACCGCGTGGCCGCGCTGTGCGAGGTAGAGCGCGTTCTCGCCAGTCCCGCAGCCGGCGTCGAGTACCCGTTTGCCGATCAGGCCCGCCAGCTCGAGGCGCATCACGGCTCCCTGGGGGCGGCCGATGTCCCAGGAGGGCGTGCCTTCGTATGCGACCTCGAACGCCTTCGTCGCCATTCCTCCTGCGGCTCGCCGTACCCGGCGACGTGCCCGCACGGTCGTGAGGCCACCTGGCCGCCAGTTCGCAAGCCTACGCGGCGCGACCAAAGGTACGGGCGCAGATGCACCGTGCGCCCATCAGGAACGCCCGCGCTGACGCTGGGCTGTCCCTAGGCTCCGAACGACACCTTCGTCCAGGTGTGGCCCCCGTCCCGCGTCATCAGCACCGTGCCCACCTGCTGCAGTCCGTTGCTAGTCCCGGCTCCAGACTCGGTGATCGCCACACCCTGCGTCGAAGTGGTGAACCCGAGGTAGGTGAACCCGGTGTCCTGGCCGGCGGACTGCGCGACCTCGAGCGTCGTTTGCCAGGTTTGGCCTCCGTCAAACGAGCCGATGATCGCGGACCCTTGCGAAGTGGTGCCTGCCACAAACACGGCACCCGCGCTTGGGCTGGCGATCTCGGCCGTCTGGTCGAGCGGCACTGGCGTCCCGGTCTCCGCGAACGTCTTCCCGCCGTTGTGCGAGACGTACAGATGCTCGCCCTTCGGGGTGCTCCAGAGGCCCACATCGCAGGCCGAGTCGAGCTCGGTCGGGCTGGACGCGGCGAGCACTGCCGGGCCGACAACGCTCGCACACGGCGGAGTCCATGCGACCCACGCGCCGTTCACGAGCCGAGCTCCGCCAACCACGGTCCGGTCGACCTGGAGCAGCCAGCCACCCGCGCCCGCGAGCACCAACTCCGAGCCCGGGACGGGTCCCGCTCCCAATTCGACCTTTAGTGGAGACGTCGTCCAAACGTTGCCCGAGACTGAGCTTGACGCGACTCGCACGCTCGGGCCGCTCGTGCCCGCCATGTCATAGAGGACGGCATGCGCGAAGCCGCCCGACGCTTCGAGGGCAACCACCTGCGCCGACGCCATGCCGGGGATCGTCACCCGATGCCAGGTCGCCCCACCGTCGTGCGTGGCCCACAGGTCCGGCCCGAATGCCCACCCGTCGCTGGGATCCGCGAACCGCAGCCCGCTGACGCCCGATCCCACGGGCGCCTCCGTCGCCAGCCCGGCCCCGAGGACCGGGGTGCGCGGCGCGGGAATGCTGACCCAAGTCTGGCCGCCGTCGGACGTGCGCAGGATTGAAGTGCAGGGCGGTGCGGAGCACTGCGCCGTCCCGAGCACCCAGCCGAGGTCGGGCGAGGCGAACGTCACCGAGACGGCCTGGAAGCCCGCTGGTACAGGGACGCCAGCCGGCGCGGCCGAGGGCGCGGCCGAGGGCGCGGCCGAGGGCGACGCCGTCGCAGGTGCACTGGCTGGCGTGGTCGGTACCGCCGACGAGGTGGCGGGCGCGCCGGCGATCGGCGAGCTACCTCCAGGTCGGGTGACGATCACTGCGGCCGCGACCACGACGATCACCGCGGCTGCGGCCAAGGCGGTTGCGATGCGCATGAAGGACCTCCGTGGTGCGAACGCCGGGGCGCGTGAGGGTATGGAGGCCACGCGGTCCACCAGTCGGTCGGGAGCCGCGTGGGACGCGAGGTCGTGCAGGGCGGATCGGATCTCCCTGTCGAATCGCTCGTCACCGCTCATCGCGCATCCCCCTCATCCATGCCCATCGCATCGCGCAGATGGCGCAGCGCGTAGTGCAGGCGTGACTTCACCGTGCCGGGGCCGACACCGGTGCGGTCGGCGATCTGGTCGACTGTCAAGTCGAAGTAGAAGCGCAGCGCGACCACTTCCCGGTGATCCGTGCTGAGGGTCCTGATCGCTCCCGCGAGCGCCTGTCGTCCGGCGATTGCGTCCGTGGGGTCGCTCGTGTGGCCGGCGACTTCGGGATCCAGGGTCTCGTGCACCGTCCGGCGGCGGACGCGCAGGCGGTCACGACATGCGTTCACCAGGATCCGCCCAAACCACGCGTCGAAGCGGGCCGGGTCCCGGAGCTCGGCGAAGCGGCGCCAAGCCATCAGCGCAGCGTCGTGGGTCGCGTCCTCCGCGTCCGCACGGTCGCCCAGGATCAGCGTGGCGTACCGGTAGGCGGCGTCGAGCGCACGTCGGTCCACCATGCCGGCGAAGGCCCGGGCGCGCGTGTCCTCGTCTGCGGGCCGGCTGCGCCTGGCTGGCTCCACTGCTTGTCGTCCCTCCGTTCTGATCACGCTCACCTGACGACGCTGCAGGACGAATCGTTCAACGTCGCGCGAAATCTGTCAGTCGTTGGCCGCGCCGGTCGTCATCGGGGCGCTGGCCGTGCGTCGAGACCACGTTGCCGTGCCTCGGGAGCCGTGGGCGAGTCATTCTTGGGACCGCGGGTGATGCTCTCCGCGAATTCGTGCAGCCCATGGAAGAACGGTACCCCCAGCAGGAACGTGTGCGAGCCGTACGCGGCGCCCCGTGATGACGTCCGTCTCGCGAAACGTGATCGCGTCGGGCTAACGCTCGCCGGTCGGCCACCAGCCCAGCGGTGTATCCAGACATGCGTCACGCTCGCATGCAGACTATTTGTCCGTCGCGCGCTGTGGCTCCAAGAGCCCGACGCCCGCCGCGGGCGGCAGTGGGCGCTGCACCCGCGGATAGGACTACCTCGCCGTCCAGCGGTCAGTCGCCAGGTTCAGGGGCAGGGCCTCGAAGCGCCGCTGGCGCAGCTGCGTCAGATGAAGCGCGGGAAGTGCTTCGGGTCGCGCGACGCGCCCACCACCACGATGCACCTGAGCCCACAGAACTCGTCGATACCCTGCCTGGTCGTCACAGCCTGGTCGGCTCTCTGGTGCCACTGTTCGACGACCGTGGCAGTAGCGGTGGGTGCCATGGTGTTGCCGGGGCAATGCCCACCACGTGCGGGTGACGCCTCCTCGCGATTGCGCGGCGCAATCAGACGGATCGGCGTACCGTCAACGTGTCACCTGGTACGGCGCGACTCACGCGTGGCCGACCGCGCGTGCGCCGTCGGATCGGCAACCGGCGTCACGCCCATGGGCGTCGAGCGAATTGAGGGTGCGAGATGTCGAAGTACACGCTGCAGGTACGCGAACGGCGTACCGCCCAGACCGAGCGCATGCGAGAGATCCAGGACGCGTGGATGCGAAGCTTGAGCCCGGATGCGGCTGAGGCGTTCACGCGTTCCGTCAAGGCGGCCCGCGCACGAGGCCCCCTGCCGCGGCAACCCGACATGGCTCCGGGCACGGCCCCTCGGCCTCCGCGCCCAGGCCACGAGCCCCGGCCGCCGAAGGAACCGGCACGGCCGCGGACTCGAAGCTGATATGCGGCGGCGCAAGCAGACCTATCCGCAGGCCCGTACCGCAACCAGCCAGCGCTCGGCCGGGCCTGATTCTCCGATCCAGCGGCCCACCGTCGTCTCGATCGACGTGACCGCGCGGACCGGTGGCGGCGCATTCGGTGTCGGCGACCGAGTGCGAATCAACGGGACCGGCCTGTACGCCGGTCAGTCGGCGGTGGTCGAGGCAGTCGTCGGCACGGCCATCCCGTCGGTGTTCGTCCGCACCGACGCCGGAGGGACGCGCCGGGTTCGAACTATCGATGTCGAGCGGATCCCCGTGGGAGATCGGGCCGGCTGACGTCTGATGATTTCGTGTGCGTGATCGTCTTGGGCAGAGTACCGTGGACTTAGCGCCGCCCCTTGCGGTGCCGCTCGCGTGGTCGAACGCCCTCACCGAACGGACCGTGCGCCTGCAATCTGACTCAGGGCAGCCGCAGAGGGGAGATGCGTGACCGGTAACCAGATGGGACCGAGCTCCCGGCGCCGACAGCAGGCGAGCCCGAAACCCACGCTCCCGCACAACCAACCACAGATGCTGGTGAACGGGGCGATCCCGGAGCGTCGCCGCGAGGATGTCACGCAGGCCCAGTACGGCGCTTGGATGGCCGAGCGCCGTGAATGCCCCGCATGCGCGTCCTCCAACGTCGCCATCGACGGAGAACACTTCGGCGGTCTGTGGTGCTTGGATTGCCGCCACGAGTGGCGGGTGGCGAAGTTCCCCGGTGGGGCCGACCCGGACTGGTGGGCGCTGCGTGGATGAGCCGGCACCGGCTCCGCGGACCCGCCGGTACCGGCGACGAGAGCTCGTGCTCCCCGGCGGTGAGAGGCTGGTCCTGTTCACCGACGGAACGCTCGCGCGCTTCGGCGCCGATGGCAGCCGGGAGCACGTTTGGATGCCCGATGATCCCGAATGGCCACGGCTGGCGATCCGCTTCGGCTTGCGAGTCCAGTCTGCCACCGTCACGCCCCCGGGCCGCTTCGTTGAAGGCACGAAGCCACCCCGGGCAGGCGGCTGAGCCGCGATGTCTGCCCCGGACCGGCGAGCCGGCGGGCCCCGACCCGTGAGCGACCACTCCCAAGTGGTGGCCGAAGCGCATGCGCCGGTCCCCGCGACCTTGCGGATCCTAGTGGTGGACGACCATGAGGTGGTCCGGCAGGGCATCGTCTCATTGCTCGAACATCACGAGGGGTTCCAGGTCGTGGCGCAGGCCGCGTCGGCCGCCGAGGCGATCTCGCAGGCCCAGACGCACCGGCCCGACGTCGTGGTCATGGACATCCGCCTGCCCGATGGGTCGGGCGTAGAAGCGACGCGGGAAATCCGGGCACAGCACCCGGAAATCCGTGTCGTGATGCTCACCAGCTACCCCGACGACGAGGCTGTGTTCGCCTCGATCGTGGCCGGCGCGAGCGGCTATCTCCTGAAGCAGGTCCGTGGCCGCGATCTGGTTGCGGCTATCGAGGCCGTCGGCCAGGGCGGATCGCTCCTCGACCCGGCCGTCACGGAGCAGGTGCTCGACCGCGTCCGGCGCGTCGCCTCGGGGACGTACCAGGACGAGCTGGCAGCCCTGACGGCGCAGGAGCGGCGGATCCTCATTCTCGTGGCCGAGGGGAAGACGAATAAGGAGATCGCCGCAGAGATCTTCCTCTCCGACAAAACAGTGAAGAACTACGTGAGCAGCATCCTCGCGAAGTTGAACCTGCAGCGCCGCACCCAGGCCCCGGCGTTCGTGGCGCGCCACCGACTGCCGGGCGGGTAGTCAGCGGCAGGGAGATTGCGTTCGACCTCGACCGGTCGGTCGCCTTCGCCGAGTGCAGGCGCGCGCGGCGCCGGCGGGATCATGGCGGTCAACCCACGGTCCTGCTCGACGTCTTGGCGCGGACCCTGCGCACAAACCGGCATCGCGTGACGTGCTGAGACGCCGCGTGGCTGAAGGTGGACTCGTTGCGTGGTGTCGGACGCGTCCTGATTGAGCCGCGTCGACCTGACGGCGGGGCCGACTCACCTTGACGGCCTGACCGTGCGCTGGCACGCGCGCTACGCGACAGCGGAGGGTGAAGAGTCGCGAGCGGTCTCGGCCGGCCGCAGGGCGTAGACGCGGCCTGACTTGTACTCCATGTCCTCGAGTTGGGTGGTCGTGTGGACCCCGTACTCGGCGAGCTCGACCAGCTCCTGTGTCGGCAAGTAGCGGCGGCCGGGGTCGCCGACGAGGACGTCGATGCCGCGCGCACGGGCTCGCCGTAACCACGGCAGCACGCGCTCGGCGAGTCGCTCGTCGTACCAGCAGTCGCCAGCCAGGATGACCTCTGCATCGGGTGGCTCATCGTCAAGGACGTCGCGGCGCATGGCGGCGACCCGGTGGCCGTTGGCGCGCGCGTTCAAATCGACCGCTGCAGTGGCGAAGGCATCGATATCGGCGCCGGTCGCCTCGGTCGCGCCAACCTGCACCGCCGCGATGGCACACAACCCGGAACCGGACGCCAGGTCGAATACTCGCCGCCCGGCCACGGCCTCGGGATGTTCGTGCAGGTACCGGCTGATCGCGAGCCCGCCCGCCCACGCGAATGCCCAGTAGGGGAGGGCCGCGTCCGGATCGCCCGTCTCGACCTGCACGGCGTGCCACAGCGACAGCACCTCGTCGGCCAGGTGAAGGCGAATCTCCTCGAGGCCCGGCACGCGACGGAGGTGGGTGTGGCGCAGGATGAAGGCGCGGGGCGAGGAGGCCATCGCCGAACTCTACCGGCCGACAGCCGGTGCCGTCGTGATCAACTCCGAACCAGGTGTTGGCAGCGCTATCGCGGGCACGGCTCAACCCGGGCTCTGATCCTTGCAGCCGCAAGCGCACCGACCGCGCCTAGGGGCTCGAACACGCGTTCGACATCTTCTGCACGAACGTGGTACAGTTCCTGCGACGTTGACCTAGGCGTCACAGATAGTCCGGCTGGTTCGATCACTCCCTCTCCTCGGTTCTCGGCGAGAAGGTTCGCTGAGACCGCCGGAGAAGGAGTGTTTCTTTGTACGCACAATCCGACAGGACCCTCACCTGCGCCGACTGCCGCCAGGAGTTCGTGTTCACCGCGAGCGAGCAGCAGTTCTACGCAGACCGTCAGTTCAGCGAGCCGCGACGGTGCGCGTCGTGCCGTGCGAGCCGCAAGGCATCGCGCGGAGGCAGCGGATCCTCGGCCGGCGGGTATTCGGGCGGTGGCTACGATCGCGGTCCGCGCGAAATGTTCAGCGCCACGTGCTCGAGCTGCGGCCGCGAGGCGCAGGTGCCGTTCCGCCCCAGCGGCGAGAAGCCGGTCTACTGCAGCGACTGCTTCACCGCGCAACGGCGCTCTTACTAGTCAACCGCGCTCAACTCGAAGGAGCCTGGCGTTCATGTCAGGCTCCTTCTTGCTGTCCAATCCATATCAGCCGGCAGGTTTCGTTCCCGCATCACATCGCCGCGATGCTGCAATACTGCTGAGCGCGGTGAATGGCTACGGCATCTCCGGCGGACCTCGTCAAGCACATCGGCGAGGGAGGAACACATGAAGGCCCGGTTCGTCGAGTTCGGCGAGATCGAGCTGGACGGCC
>JBKQRF010000290.1:0-7293 GCA_052144055.1 Candidatus Limnocylindrales bacterium | reverse complement strand
ACGCATGCCTGGCTATTCCTCACGTTTCCCTTCTCAGCCAAGGGAAGGTACAGAGGGCTCTGGGCGCGGGCGGGCAGCATGGGGCTATGGCAGACGTATGAAGCCGAAGGGTATCTGGCGACCTTCGCCATCGGTCATCTCGGTTTTCATGTCTTCGGTCGGGATCAGCCCGTGGCAGGAATCTCCCGAACCGTGCTCGGCCGGTACTGGCACGATGCGACGGTGCCGATCTGGCCCCCGACCCTCACGGGCGCCAATTGGCCGCCTAGAAAGATGCTCAGCCGACCGGAGATGAACCTGCTCGCCACATGGGGATACAGAAGCGACTGAGCCTTCGGCCGCATGGCGACCCAACCGGCGTTCCACGGCGAGGAGATGAAGGCGGCCGGCGAGGGCGCCCCTCCACTCGCTTGCGCCGTCGGTGGACGGGTGTCTGATGGGCTTCAGGGTAGGCGAGCCCGCGTCATCCTTACCGACGTATCGGGCCGCCGGCGGCCGCCGGGGCACCCGGGCGGTCCGACCCACGATGTCACCCATCGACTCGCACCGCCATCTGCCCGCTGAACCGTTCCCAGCGTCGCAGGGCCACCGCTACGAAGACGGGATCGATCTCCAATGTGTACGCGCGAGCACCGCAGCGCTCCGCAGCGATGAGGCAGGTGCCTGAGCCAAGGAACGGGTCGTAGACCGCCTCGCCGGGCTTCAGGTGGTTCCTGATGGGGGTCTCGAACAGAACGAGGGGCTTCTGCGTCGGATGGTCTTCCTTCGCCTCCGACGAGCCGCCCATGATCATCTTGGGCGAGGGAACCCGCCAGATCGTGGCCTGATCCCGTGATCCCCGGAAGGGGACCTTCGCGCCCTGCTTCCGCACGACCCAGCAGGGCTCGTGGCTCCAGTGGTACCAGGAGCGTCCGATTGCGAACAAGGTCTTGTCCCAGATCACTTGGGCCACGATCTCGAAGCCGATACGCTCCAGACCCTGGGCAACCTCCGCGGCGTGCACCCCGGCATGCCAGATGTAGCCCACGGTGAGGGAGGGCACCAGGGCGAACGCCTCACTCCAGTCGACCCGTGTGTCGCCGCTGATGCTGGTGTGCCGATGGCCCGGTGTTCGCCCGTGGGCGCCACCGTTGGCCCGTGTGGCGTCATCTCCGTCGGCTTGGCCATCCATCCGCAGGTACGTAGGCTCGGCGGGACCCAACGCGTTGTACACGCCGTCGCGCCAGCTGCCGTCGAGGCTGACGCCATACGGCGGATCAGTTGCCAAAAGTCGGGGCTCCGCTCCAGCGAGGAGGCGGGCCACATCGTCGGCGCTCGTGGCGTCTCCACAGAGGAGCCGATGATCCCCGAGCTGCCAGAGATCGCCCGGCTTCGTGCGGGGTACCCGCCGCGCCTCCTCCAGCGCCTCGTCGAGGTCGAATGCCTCCTGGCGTTCCCGCTTCTCCCGTACCTCCAGGGAGCGCAGCAGCTCCTTCACCTCGTCCTCGTCGAAGCCCGAGAGCGACAGGTCGAGGTCGGGAACGGCCTGCAGCTCGGCCAGAAGGCGAGCAAGGAGGGCGTCGTCCCACGACCCCGAGATCTTGTTCAGGGCGAGCGCCAGGAGCCGGGCCTGCTCGGCGCTGATGTCGAGCCAGATGACCGGCACGGACGTGAGTCCGAGCCGACGCGCCGCAACGAGGCGCTGGTGGCCGCCGATCACGATGCCGTCATCGCGTCGGGCCACAACCGGCTGCACGAAGCCGAACTGGCGCAGGCTGCGCTCGAGGGCGTCGAGCTCTGCCTCGCTGATCCGCCGGGGGTTGGCGGGATCGGGACGGAGCTGGTCGATGGGGACCTGCTCGACCGCCACGAGCCACGGCGTCTCGCTCTGAACAAATGGATCGGGCAACTCGCGTACCTTCTCTCTCAGGCGATCGGCGCCGATGGTGAGGGGCCGGAACAGTGGGACATGAACTCGATGGCGTGCAATCGAAGATCGACCGCGCCCTGGAACACATCAAGTCGCTCCAAGACAAGTCGGCTAGCTTCCTGCAAGGACAGCCGTACGACATCACCCAGGAGCCACAGGCGGATGGATGGGAGCGAGCGATCTTCCATGTCCAGCGCGAGCCACCGCTGGAGCTCGGGGTCATCGCAGGCGACTTCGCACACAACCTCAGGTCGGGCCTTGACCACCTGATCTACCAGCTGGCGGTGCTCGACACGCGCGGTGACCCGCCCAACAGGACGGGCTTTCCGATCTTCGAAGACGAGGGGGCGTACCGGCGGCCGGGTCGCAACAACCGCCCGAGCTATCGCGATCTCCTGCTGGCTGGCATCAACGAAGCCCATCGGGCACTTGTCGACGCGGAACAGCCGTATGCAGACCGGGTCCTGAGCGACAGCAGCACGCACCCGCTGGCGGCTCTTCGGCGCTTCTCGAACACCGACAAACACCGCCTCATTCACACTGCCATCGGCAGGCCCACCCAAGTCCGGGCGACCCCGGTCGGCGGTACCTGTCGTGTCGAGCTGCGTATCCCACCCGATCCCCCGCCCCTCGTGGACGGCGCACACATCTACGACATCCGGGTCACCGAGGCGTCGGAGCCGGAAGTGAAAGTGCAGATCGAGATGGATTTCATGACCACGTTCGGCGATCGTCGCTTGACGGACGGCGACATGCTGAGCATTCACGCATGGGTGGTGGGCCTCGTTGCTCGCTTCCGCCCCGTCTTCTCGTAGGGCCGCTGGCCGGAGCTGGGTCGCGCAGGTGGCCACGCAGGAGACGACCGCGCCACGTGGGCGCTCGGCGGGGCCCGTGGGCGACCGTGGGCGGGAGCGACGCCGTTGCGCCGAAAGCCTAACAAGCGGACTCGTAGAGCCACTCATGTCGGCCGCACCCCGCGACGGGCCACCACGCCCGGGTGGCACGTCGAACAAAAGGTCGAGCCGTCCGCTCGAAGACCCCTGACGTGGCCCGTGCCGCGGTCGATCGAACAGTGCCAAGCGGGCACCCCGGGTCCGGCTTCTCCCATCGGCTGGCCATCCGGCCAAACGTCTTGCTGAGCAAAGGGCTTCCTCTGATGGGGTTGCTCGGTCTGGGTGAGGGCCGCACGCACCTCCTCGCGGTGGTGGTCGAGCCAGGCGACCTCGACCGAAGAGAGCACACCGGCGGGGCGGTACTGGAGCCGCGCACCGCGGACGCGGAGCTGCCCGCCGCGAGCCAAGATGCGATCGACCAGCTCGTCGACGGTCATGGCACGTTCCACAGTGACGGCTGAGTTGGGAGTTCGCTCCCGGCGGGTTCGACATCGATCCAGTCGTCTGTCCTGCCGGTATCGAGTGAAAACGTGAAATCGCCAGGCAGTTCGTTCGAGATCGGCGCCCCCACCGTTTTCACGATTTCAGGGCTGACCGGCGGACCCACGACACTCTCCATGGCAGCCTCGCGGGTGAGAGCTGGGGTCTGATCAGCCGCACCCGTCTGGTCCACCCGCTGGGCCGCCACCAGCTCTTCGGGCGTCGGGAGCAGGGAGATCGGCGGCAGCGGATCGCCGACGCGGAGCAACGCCTTCTGCGACCTGCGGACCTCGTCGTTGAAGAGCCAGCCACCCGCGAGCGCGTCCTGGACGCGTCGAGTCGCAGATGGAACCGATACGCCGAGCGCGTGGGCGACCTCGGTTACGGTGACGGT
This sequence comes from Candidatus Limnocylindrales bacterium, assembly GCA_052144055.1. Classification (GTDB taxonomy): domain Bacteria; phylum Chloroflexota; class Limnocylindria; order Limnocylindrales; family CSP1-4; genus JAJYNJ01. Next base: position 3,617 of record JBKQRF010000290.1, on the reverse strand, counting down.
CGAGCGCCTGCCCTTCCCAGTCGTGAGCTTCCGCACGGTCTCGACGGCATCCCGGATGCGGGCGCTCGCCCCTGTGCTGGCCTGGTAGGCGTCGGCGACGAGCGAGTGGACCGCGGCGTAGTCGTCGAGGGTGGCGACGAGCCGTCCTCGGCTGTCGCGCGCGCGGTGGCCGACGCGCAGGACCGCAACCGCCTTGATGAGCGACAGCAGCCGCGTGTGGTCGCGCAAGACTCGGGGCCCGCTGCTGCGGCGACCGAGATGAGCGCTGAGCTCTCCATCGAACGGAACCAGCACGTCGATGGGGGCGCAAGCCTGGAGATACCGCTGGAAGGCGATCAGCGCCTCGTTGGGGGGCGGCGGTTCCTCGAGTTCCATAGCGGCCTGGGCCGCCAGGGCGGCCCGCACCTGCTCGGGCTCGTCGGGCACCTCGATCGTGAAGAGCCTGGTCATGAGCTGCGGGCCCAGCGAGCGAGTCGACGTGGTGAGGAGGACCGAGGGTCCCGGTTTCACAATCGTCCGCACGTGCTGCTGGCTGGTCTCGGGATCATGCTCCACGACCTTGTAGTGGAGGTAGCCGTCTTGCAGCAGGTTGCGGACTGCGGACGCCGCGGGGTTGTCCTCGCCGGCGGGCAGGGAGTCGGCCTCCGAGAAGACCACGACTCGGTGGACCAGATCGGCGTCGTCGTAAATGAGGACGCGCGGCGAGCCGGCATCGATGACGTGGAACGCCTCCTCGGGAAGCAGACGCAGGGCGGCCTGCAGGGCGGCGTTCTTGCCGCTCGACGACGGCCCTTTGAAGAGGATGTGCACGGGCATCGATCCGCGCCGTGGCAGCAGCAGCCGGCTGGTCGCGGCGAGGTACCCGAGCACCGGAGCGCGCACGTCGCCGCCGTAGCCTTGCGCACGGATCTCCGCCGCCACAAGATCGAGTGGATCCGGGTGAGAGAGGACCGATGAGGCTGCCTCGCGCATCTCGCGCCGCCGACGATCGGCGCGCTCGCGCAGGAGGTCCTGGGCCGGAGGGTCCTGCGCCTTCAGTCGCTGGAGGAGTGCCACCACGTCGTTGCCTCGGACGTGGGCCTCGGAGATGTCCTTCACGCCCGCGGGTGCCGCGATGATCCGCGCATCCGGCAGATCACGGGCAATCCGCTCGACGAGATCCTCCGCATCGGGCTCCTGTCAGAGGTGAATCTCGGGGACGCCAGCGACGTATGGCGCCCACTCTGGCTGCCACGTGCCTTTGCCTGGGATTCCGAGCGCCGGCAAGCCGAGGGACCAAGCGGTCCAGCAATCAGACTCGCCTTCGACGAGGAGCAGCCAGCCGGCCCTCCGCGCGTCGCCCAGGCGCTCAAGGCCGTACGGCAGGACATGGTCGCCCTTGCGCCACTTGAACCGAGCGCCGGTGAGCCCCATCCGATATCGGACCGCCGCGATGTCACCGTGAACATCGTGGTATGGGATGCGGACCGCGGGCCCCGGCGCGTCGGCGCAGCCGAGATGCCTGAGGAACCCGAGCGGGATCTTCTTCGCTGCAGCAAGCGCGGCAAGAGTGATCCCCTCGCCGTCGGGCCTCCCTGCGGGCCGGCCATCGCCACGCGACGCGCCGACCCCCGCAGGACCAGCGGCATCCGACCGAAGGCGCCTGCCAGCTGAGCCCCGAGGATGCAAGTCTCGCTCGTGCAGTCCCAGGGCGGCCACGATCGCGTGGCGAGTGCAGCCAGCGAAGCAGTGGGTGACCACGCTGCCGTCGTCGGCTTGCGCAATGCTCAGGCTCGGCTCGCCGTCGTTGTGGGCTGGACAACGCGCTGACCATCCGTCGCCACGACGCACCACGTACTCGAGTCGCGCGAGGAACTGCTCCACGCTGTCACTCACTCTTGGCTCCGTCATCGTTCGTTGGTCGGTCGTGCGCAGCAGGTCAGCGATCACGGCCGGCGTCGGCGATGAAGGCCTCCAGATCCTTCGGCCGCACGCGGACCGCCCGCCCGATCCGCAGCGAGCGGATCTGGCCAAGGGCGACTAGCTTCCAGGCCATCGAGCGGCTCACCGACAGCCGGTCGGCGATCTCTTCGATGCGCAGCAGGCGCCCCGCCGCACCGTCCACCGCGTCCACGGACTTGCTTTGCGTCGCCACTTGTGGCATCCTGCCTCCGAACTGTCATCGTGTTATTGACATTGTGCTAGAGACGCTTGCGAGTCTTATTCTCGGACACCACTTCACTTGCTTGTCAAGTCCTGTTCTGCAGAGGACATCGCACCGGAGAAAGACTCCCATGAGCATGAGACCGCGCTTCGCTGGCGATGGCCGACTCCGATTGCCGATGACGATCGGCGTGGTCACCGAGACTTCTGCCTTTAAGGGCTTCTGGACCGAGGGAGCCATCGCGGGCGAGCTGGGCGGGCCCGAGTACGACCCCTTCGAGCGCGTCGCAAGCGGGCTGCTGCTGGCCGAAGAGTTCGCCCGTGTCGACCTTTCCGACCGCCAGGTGGCCGTGAGCTGGCACGCCCGGCACGGTGCTGTCGACATCGCGCAGCTCGCGGGCGCGCGAGCCAGCTGGGCCATGCCTGCGGCTGACGAGCGCCACTTCCGGGATGCGGCACGTGACGTGGCGTTTGAGCAGGCCAACGTGGCCTGGCACCTGCGTTGCCTGGCCCGACTCAGCGACCACCTACCCGGCGACGGACAGACGCCCCCTGACTGGCCAGCTGGCTGGCAGGCATCCTGGGCTCAGCCGGTGCTACGCATGGTGCTCCAGCTCATCTGGCTCGGCGGGGGCAACGAATTCGAGCGACACATCAGCACCGACATGGCCCACGCGCCCGAGCCGAGCGGGCTCATCCCGACCGGCATGGACCTCACCGAATACGCCGCCTGGTGGCGCCAGGCCCACGCCGCCTACCAGACGATCGTCCGCGAGCGCGTCCCATTCGTGACGGTGCACGAAGCGTCGAACTTCCAGCCATGGGATCGCGACGCCATCTTCGGTGGCGCGTCGCGTGCCCTCATGGACGGGCTTACCACAGGCTGGTGGGGTCTCGCCGAGCTGCAACGCCGCCTGATCGAGCCCTATGTGCGCTCGGCCGGCAAGCTCGAAGTCGCTGTTTCCTGGCGGGCAGGGGATTCCAATCCTGATGCTGGGCGGGGATCGGTCGATGGAGGGCGGCTTGGCCCGCTCGCGGTCGACGAGCGACGTCGTTGGGACTCGCTTCTGGGACCCGTCTACTTGCAGCTACTGGAAGGACTGCGCCGGGTGACAGAGGGCGACCGAGGTGCCGCCTTCTGCAAGGAGTGCGGCCAGCCCTTCCTGACCCTTGATGCGCGGCGCTCGAGCTTCTGCAATGACCGCGAGCGCTTCCGCTTCACCCAGCGTGAGCGACGGAGGCGCCTAGCGGTCCCGCCCCCAAGCGTCCCGCGGGGGATGCCCTGATGACCCGCCGAGGGCCGAACGAGGGCTCCATCTACCAGCGCCAGGACGGGCGCTGGGAAGGTGCGGTCCACCTGGGCTACGAGAATGGCCGACGGGTGCGCAAGTTCGTCATCGGCCACACGCGTGCCGACGTCGCCACCAAGCTCGCTCCCCTCCTCCGCGCGCGCGACGAGCGCCGGGCGGTCCCCG
>JBKQRF010000289.1:0-4756 GCA_052144055.1 Candidatus Limnocylindrales bacterium | reverse complement strand
TAATCCGTTCTACGCAGCTCTGATCCCAACAACCGAGAAAGGTGCCAATGCCTGAAAACGAAAGGCCCAATGAAGGACGGGTCGCCAAGATCAGGAAAATCCTGACGAAGACCGAGGATGCAGGATGCACGCAAGAAGAGGCCGAGGCTGCGTTCGCGCTCGCAACGCGCCTGATGGCCGAGCACAACCTGGAGATGTCCGACCAGGGGCCCGCGCGGTTGCGATCCGGCAGCGGGGAACCCGTCCCACACAGTCCGGCATAGAGGCCATCTGCAACGCGCACGTTCTTCCGCGTCAGCGCAGAACGCACCACTCGCCGCGTCAGCCCGTCTACGAGCGGTTTACGAAGAAATACGCCCGCAACTGCGACAACCGCCGTCGACCCGACGAGGATACGCAGATTCGAGCCAGGCACGCGTGCCTTCATCAGGTGCTGCCCTCCTCGCAGGCCGGGTGTCTGCCGGACAGGCGCTGCGTCAACCCGCGCGGGCTACCTCGAACCGCCCGGCCTCGGCGCTCAGCCGTTCCATCTCGGCGCCGCTGAGTTCTAGGTCGGCCGCGGCGACGTTCTCCTCGAGCTGGGCGATGCTGGAGGCGCCGGGGATCGCCACTACGTTGCCGTGTGCGATGAGCCAGGCTAGGGCCACCTGCGAGGACGTGGCCGCATGGGCGGCCGCGACCTCCCGGAGCGTGGCAAGGAGTGGCTGCGCGGCGGCCAGCGTGCGGGGCCGGAACAGTCGATTGCGCCGCCGCACGTCGGCCGGTGCCGGATCGTGCGGGGCGTGATGTCCAGAGAGGAGGCCCTGCCCAAGGGGACTGTAGGCGATGACGACGCGCCCTTCCTCGCGGGCGTACGGCACGAGTTCCCAACGGGGCAGCGGCGCGGCGAGGCTGAAGCGCACCTGGTTAGTGAGAATGGGATGGCCGAGAGCCTGCTCGCTTGCGCGCCAGCGCCGCAGCGAGTAGTTGCTGACGCCGACGTGACGCACGAGACCTTGCGCGACGAGCGACCGGAGGGGTGCCATTGTCGAGCGGGGCGAGACGAGAGGATTGGGGAAGTGGACCTGGTACAGGTCGATGGCGACCACGCCAAGGCGGCGCAGGCTGCCCCGCGCCTGCCACTCGACGACCGACGGAAAGGGGAGCACGGGGATGAGCTTCGTCGCGACGACGATCCCCACCCGATGACCGGCGATCGCCTGGCCCACGATGCGTTCGGAGCTCCCGAAGCCGTACATCTCAGCGGTGTCGATGAGAGTGACCCCGAGCTCGATCGCTCGCCGCACGATGGCGGGGGCGACGTCCTGGGCGTAGGTGGGGCCATACCCCCATTCGCGCGACCCGAACTGCCACGTCCCGAGGCCGATCACCGACATGCGCAGATCGCCGGACTCCACGTAGCGCATCGCTCCACCTCCATTGCGACGGAGACGCCTTCCCTCGCGCCCGATCGTCGCAGCCCGGCCCGACGGGACCGTTACGTTATGATCCGTCGCCTGCCGGCGAGCGCCGTCCCGCTGCGGTGAGTCCGCGTCGGCGGAGTGGCGCTGCGCGTCACCGCGCCGGCCCGGACGCCGATGATGCCTGCACCCCTGGCGCGTGACGGCTCCGGATCACTCCCAGGATCGCGGCCGCCGCCCCGGCGTAGCCCAGGCGGGCGGTGTTGATGACCATGTCGTACAGGGCGCGGTCGTGCCAATCGACGCCGTGCACTTCCCGGATGTAGGCAGCGCGGCGGGCGTCCACCGAGTGGATCTCCCGGCGCGCCGTCGCCTCGTCGCACCCGAGGCGCTCCTGTATCGAACGAATCCGATCGCGTTCGGGTGCCCACAGAAACACGTGGCAGGCATCGGGCTGGTCACGGAGCTCCTCGGCCCCGCCGCGCCCGACGATCACGGCGTTCCGCGATCGGGCTGCCTCGCGCAGGGCCGCACGGGTGAAGTCGACAATGACGACGTGATGGTCGAGCAGGTCCGTGGGATCGACTGCCCAGCCTGCGGCGGCCTCACCGAAGGGCACGAAAAGCCGGGCCAGACGGTCGAGCACGGTGCGGCCCTGTTCGTCCTCGGCCGCCACCTCGTCAGGCGGCAGTGAGGCCCGACGGGCCACGTCGGCGATCAGCGACCTGTCCACGACATCGGCACCCAGCTCCTGCGCCAGCAGAGAGGCCACCGAAGAGCCACCGGCACCGTACTCGCGTGCGATGGTGATGACGGGCATCTGGAGCCTCCACTCCGAGCGGGCATGGGGTCCGCGTGACCATTTCCGAGGATGGACCGGCTGGCCGGGCCCACCAAGTGGCGAGCGAGTGGTCACGGGGGGCCGAACGGCCTGCCGCCCCAGTGGTGCCCGTGCGCACCGGAAGCCGTGCAAGACGGGCCGTCTTGACCGCTTCTTGACGGCGGCTGCGCAGACTGGGCGTCATGGTTGGACAGAACCCGTCAAGACACCCGCAGGTCGCAGGGCCGGCGGCTGGTTCGTCCCGAGGCCTCGTGGCCGGCGCACTGCTGGCCCTGCTCGTCGCGGGCTGCGGCGCAGGAACCGCCCCTGCGACAAGCCAGACGGCCACGGCCGCATCGTCCGCACCGGCTCCCCTGCCGCGCGCCACGCAGGCCGCCGGCCGGGGGGCGACCGCCAGCGACTCGACCGAGGACCTCTCGTCCGTCGATAGCCTGCTCATCGAGATCGACCGCGCGCTCGCCTCCAACGACGACGCGGTTCGTCATGGAGATCGCTGAGATGACACGACGCACCCGCCTCCTCGCCTCGACCCTCGCCGGCGGTGTCCTGCTGCTCTCCTCGTTCCTGGCGGCCGTCGCGCCGGTTGCCGCGGCCAACAGTTCGGACGTCTCACCGAACGACCCTTGCAGCGCCGCCCGCGCCACCTGGCGGGCCGGGCACACCCTGGCGGAGGGAATCGCCCTGGGCAACTGCATGATCACCGACCGGCTGACCTACGTGTCGCGGGCGAGCGGCCGCCTGCCCTTGGTGAAGAGCCTCAGCGACGCTGACCGGAGTGCCCTCTCTGCCATCCTCTCGACAGACACCAGCGGACTCACGAGCCTGCAGGCGAAGCTCGACGGCGAGACGGCTCTGTCGGCCGTAAAGAGCGACCTGGTCGCCATAGTCATGGACTATCGGGTCTACTTGCTGGCCGCCCGCCAGGTCGCCCTGGTCGAAGGGTCCGACACCGTCTCCGCCGCAATGGCGACGCTCGCCACCGTCAACACGAAGCTCGAGGCACGCATCGCGGCAGCGGCTGCCAAGGCAAAGACACCACTGCCGCCTCGACCGCCCTCGCCGCGATGACCACAGCCCTGGCGACCGCAAGCACTGACGTGGCTGGCCTGCCGGCGACGCCCACACTCCTCGCGTATTGGCCGCACCTGTACAACACTGACCCATCGGTGGAGTCGACCCTGAACGCCATCCGGACCGCCCTCGGCGAGGCCCGCACGCAGCTGCATGACGCGCGCGCCGACGCGCGGACCGTGCTGGCTGATCTGCGCTAGGGGGCCCTGCTCCGAGCAGCCCGGCGCAGTAGCTGAGCCAACCCGGCCGTGCCGGGGCAGCACAGCGCCGAGACCGAGCGACTAGGCGACCGACCCCACGGAGACGAGACCCCACCGTGGCTGCGAGCCTGACGCTACGCTTGGCCAGATGTCCGTGCTCCTGCTCAAGCTGGTCCTGACGCCCGGGCTGATCGACGCAGCCACGCTGGCGGCACGTCGCTGGGGGCCCGGGGTCGGGGGATGGCTTGTGGGCCTGCCACTGACGTCCGGACCCGTGGCGTTCTTCCTGGCCGTCGACCATGGTTCCAGGTTCGCGGTCGCCTCTTCCGCCGGTTCGATCGGCGGCGCCGCCGCAGAGGCGGGGTTCTGCCTCGCATACGCCGCCGTCGGGCGCCGGGCCAGCTGGCTGGCGGCTATCGGCGCGGGCAGCCTGGGATTCGTGCTCGCATCGGTGGCCATCCAGCCGGCCCTCACACTGCCGCTGGCGGGCGAGATCGCGGTGGTGCTCGGTGTGCTGGCCTGCTCGTTCGTGGTGATCCCATCGGCCGGAACCCGCGCAATCCATTCCGTGTCGCCGCCGTGGGATCTCCCGGCTCGCATGGTGGCCGGCACCACGATCGTCGTGCTACTGACGGCAATCGCACCTGCGCTCGGCCCGCATCTCACCGGACTGGTCGCAGCGTTCCCGGTCTACGCCGTTGTCCTGGCGGGCTTCACGCACCACCTTGACGGCCGGGCGCAGGCGATGGAGGTGCTGCGCGGCCTGTTGATCGGCCTCGTCGCGTTCACCGGCTTCTTCGCCGTCATCAACGTCACGCTCGAGTCCCTCGAGCTGGCCGTGTCGTTCGGCGCCGCGCTGATCGCCGCCCTCCTCATCCAGGGCACGACCCTCTCCACCCAGTGGATCCTCCGGCCGAAACCGGGCAGCGGCTGACCAGTGCCTCCCATGTTCGGCCGTGCCATCGGAGAGAACGGCGTCCGTGCGACGGGACTAGAGCCCGGAACCGCGCGACCCGGCCGACACAGGCTCACTACGAGATGCGAAGTCTCTGGTCATGTGACGCCGTTCGGTTCATCAACCGGTATCTTGCAGTGACTGCGTCCCAGGGAGGCGGGCGAGGTGTCGCTCACGCAGCGCCGGGCCGCATCCGTGGTGCGGCGGGTTTGGAGACAAGAGCGCGGCGAGATCGCGCAAGTCGCCGCCAAGGTTGCGCTGGCCGCCGAGGGAGTGGGGAGCCTGAGCA
>JBKQRF010000288.1:0-12918 GCA_052144055.1 Candidatus Limnocylindrales bacterium | reverse complement strand
GGCCCATGGAACAACGGCACCACCGACGCGGCACGCACATAGGGTGCCGCCGCTAGCCCGACCAGGGCCTGACCGGCAAGGGCGAGGAAGCCACGCCGGCTGAGGAGGCGCATCTGACGACGTGGGGCCTATGCGCGCCGCGTCCCGTCCCCGTCAGGGGACGGTGGCCACGTGCCTTCGACGGCGTTGCGGAATTCGCGCATGGCGCGACCGATGGCGGCCCCCGTCTCGGGGAGCTTGCCCGGCCCGAGCACCAGCAGCACGATCGCGACCAGCAGGACGAGGTGCCAAGGGAAGAGTGCGTCCATTGTCGCCTCCTGCTCCCGAGCCGCCGCGCGCCGCGCGGTCGTCCGCCCGTCGACCGTTCCCATCATCCGCGCCGCCCACCAACGCCGCCAGAGCCGAACGCCCGGCGCGCGAGTTAAGTTCCGTTGACCCGCGGGGAGAGACACACGACGTACCCATGCTGCCGTGCCGTTCTCAGACTCACACGCGCCTCCGAGTGAGCGCGTCCCCGTAGCAATGCCCAAGGCGACGGCCGTCCCGTGTCGCGCCGGCGACAGCCGGTCGCTACCTGGCCTCAGACAGCGGTCCGGTTCGGGCTTTAGCTCACCTCCGCCCACGAGGCGGATGCTCGCGGCACGTTCGCCCGCCGTCGCCCGCGCCCAGATCGTGGGGAGCAGGTCAGGCGCCACCCGCGAGTCCGCGTCGAGGAAGAGGAGAAGGTGGCCTCTCGCCTCGGCCGCCCCGCGGTTCTTGGCGGCCGACACGGACGCCGTGGGCAGCTCGACCAGACGCAGGCGCAGGTCGGGGTGCTGCGCCGCAAACGTGCGCACCGCGTCGGCGGTCCGATCCGCGCACCCGTTCGCCACGACCATCGCCTCCAGCTGCTCGAGTGGCAGCCGCTGCGTCTCGAGCGACGCGAGGGCGGTGGCCACGAACGCTTCCTCGTCGCGGGCGGGGATGACGACGCTGATATCAGGCGCTCCGGGAGGTCGGCGCTCAGGCATCGAGAAGTTGCGTGTAGGTCACGGGAGTCCGCGTGCGGAGCAGCCGTTCGATGAGCCGCAAGGTGCGCCGGCAGGCGGGGGATGTGGACGCGCGTACCGGATGGAGGAAAACGCGGAGGGCGGGCAGGAGCGGCTGCGCGGCCATCAGCAGCCCGGCCTCGGCGTCAATCAGGCCTTCCTGCAGGCCATCCGCTCCCATGTACCCCACCGCCGGCACGAACGTCACGCGCCCGGTGCGGAGATCGCGGATCGACGCGTAGCGCAGGTCGTAGCGGAAGCCGAGCTCGGCCAGTAGCGGCACGAGCTCGGCGGTGGCCAGCCACCCGGGCGCGCAGAAGCCGCCGCCAGAGACGCCGGCGCTCGCGAGCCGGTCGCGCCCGCGCACGAGCCGCTCACGCATAACGGGCGCGTCGAGGCACAGGAACTCGGCTGACTCGCGGGCGAATAGCTGACCACGCGCGCGGTCGTACCAGGCGCCGCGGATCGCTCCGTCGCGCCGGTGGGTGTATCCGTGCAGCACGATCTCGCTGCCCGCGGCGACCTCACGCGCGAGGAGCTCGCGCACCTCGGGCGGGATGTCGCGTGAGGGCTGGCGGCGCGATGAGGTCTTCGGTCCGGCGTCCTCCGCCGGGATCACCTTCAGGACGCGCGGTCGCGCCCCGATCCCGTCGAGCCGGCCGAGGATCCAGCGCACCTCGTCGAGGGTTGTGGGGGCCACGTCGTGGACGGCGACGACGAGTCGATGTCCCGCAGATCGGGCACGCTGTTCCACGAGCCCGAGCGTACGGCATTACCACGGCGGCAGGCTGGATCGCTGGGCAACCGAGCGTGCGAGGAGGCGAGCCTGACATGAGCGGCGGTTGAGCTTGAGGCGGCCACTCGACCGACGCCCGTGCTGCCGCCGCCCCGTGTCGGGGCAGGTGTAGCGGAGCCGGACCTTCGAACGAAGCAACTCGAGCACGTTCGGATGTCGCCCGAACGGGGCATGGGTCCGGTTGCTGAACGTGTCGCCGGGCTGGAACCCCCGACGCCGAGTGCAGTGCTTCGCGGACGATCGAGTGGCGCATCCTCACCACGATCAGGTCATGGTGTCCGGATTCGCTAGGCATGGGGATGGGCGAGGAGGATCGTGGTCCGCGACTGTGCGCCGCGATCCCACCTGGCGGGCACGCCCGTTGCGATCGGATCGGGCTCGCACTGGCTCGACGCGGCTCAGCCGACGGGCGTGCGGATCCGCGTGTCGTGGCCTCCCATGAGGGAAGCCGATTACCTCTAGAGGCGTGGCATCACTATGCGGGTTCTACCGGCTGATTCAACCCGGCCTCGTCGGCCCGTCGCGCGCGCTTCTCGAGGTACATGCGGCGATCCGCCTCGTGCAGGAGCTCGTCGAGCGTCTGCGCCCGTGCCGGGTCGAACACCGCGGCCCCGGCACTCACCGACAGCTGGTAGGTGCGCTCCGACTGCTCATTTGCCGCCCGCACTGCGGCCGTCAGACGCGTCAGGAGTGCGTCGCCTTCGCTACTGCCCGACTCCGTCGCCAGCACGGCAAACTCGTCGCCGCCGATCCGACCAAGGATGTCGGCGCTCCGAAAGCATCGGGTTCGCAGCAGCGTCGCGAACTCTCGCAGGGCTCCATCGCCGGCACCGTGGCCCAGTCGGTCATTGATGTCCTTCAACCCATCGAGGTCGGCAAACACCAGCCAGAGCCGGTTCTGCGTCCGCAGCGATGTGCGCAGCTGCTGCTCGGCAAGTGTCTCGAAGCCCCGTCGGTTGAGCAGCCCGGTCAGCTCATCGGTGAGGGAGAGCTGGCGGATCGTTTCGACCAGGTGTCGCCGCTCGGTCACGTCGCGCAGCACGACGAGACGACCCACGTCGCGGCTGCTGGCATCGCGGATGACGCTGAGTCGCACATTGAACCAGCGGCCCTCCGATGGCGCGCTCGCCGCTAGGGCGGGGGCCGACTGTGGCGAAGCGTCCCCCACGCGGATCTCGGTCTCGACGTCCTGTGACGCACGACAGAGCGTGAGCAGCTCAGGAACCCCGTGGAGCACCTCTTCGATGCCGCATCCCACCGCGCTTCGGCCAACCCCGAGCAGGCGGGTCGCCGCGGGATTGAGGGCCGCCACCTGCGTCTCGGGCGCGAGCACGAGTACGGCGTCGGCGAGCATGTCGACGAGGGCGGCCCAGGCGACCGGCACCGGGTCAAGCGCACGCAGGCCGAGCACGCCCCACGCGGCAGCGAGGCCCGTGAGGGCGAACGCGATCGAGCTGAGGTCGGCGTGGACGGACGCGTCCAGACCGAGGGCGTACACGAGGCTCGCGACCAGCGGGACGACCGAGGCGACGATGGCGACGCGCATGCGCGTGGAGTACGCGGCAGGCTGCCGGTACAGCGCCGCACCGATGGCCACGAGGCCCGCGCCGACGAGGGCGGTGGCGTACGCGACCTCGACCCAGAACCAGGGGCCGTGCGCGTACACCGCCGTGACGCCCCAGGCGTGGATGAGCGTGACGGACGACCAGAGCAGGTGATGCAGCTCATTCGTGGCGGCCAGCAGGACCGAGAGGAGCGGCACGGCCAGGAGCAGCGCGATGCGCGACCGTGTGACCCAGCGGTCCTGGTGCGTCCAGCGCAGTGCGAAGAGCAGATAGAGGACGGGCGTGCACTCGATCCCCGGGTACGCAACGACCGACCAGACGATCTTCGTCGTGCGGCCGGTCGCGGCAGCCTCAAGTGCATTGGCGAACAGCCACCAGGCGATCGCGAGCATCAGGAGGGCAAGCTCGCGCGCCCCGGGCATCGGCCGACGGCGCCACGCGGTAATGAGGACGCCCGTCGTAACCGCGCCCGAGGCAAGGTATGAGAGGACCAGGGCGTTCAGCTGCACCATCGCCTCGACATCGCGCCGAACTGGTCGACGGGTTTCTATCTTAGGCGGGGCCGCTGGGGGGCGGCTGCTCCTCGAGACGCCGTGTAGCGTCGTCGAGCCTGGGGCTGGGTGCGATGATCCAGCTCGCCAGGCGAGTCGAACGGCAGCCGCCAGCACGACGCATGGATCGGCGTTAACAGGCGCGGAACTGCAATCGCCGCGCGACGTATGTCCGTGTCTCTTGGCTCCTCAGCCATCACGACAGGTTCGCGCCGACGCCGTCTTCGTCGAGACGATGGGCATCCTCGGGGGCGTCGGACTCAAATCAAGAACCGGGGCAACGAGTGCCCGTCGGGCCCCGGTTCCGCCTGTTTGGGGAAAGGTGTCCTCGAGCACAGACGGCAGGAGCCCGGGACGCGCGGAGGGCCCAAGGACCCACGATCCGGGTCCGTCGATCCCGAGTGCGCCTACCCGAGGGAGCTGGGCGGGCTCCATGCGGCGGGAGGGTGCCCTAGCACGTGCTCATTCTGCAGTGGCCCTGGGCGCCGCTGTCCCGCCCTCCGGGCCGCGGGACGCTGGCTCTGCGAGTGCCTGCAGATGCCGCTCCATGATCACCGCGACGCGCTCGTGCTCGCCCAGCATCTCAAGCGCCTCGACCCGTGCGGTCAGGCTGAGCTCACGGACCCGAGCTTGGGCGGACTCGCCGGCCTTGCCGCGAAGCTCGTCGAGGCAGACAGGGGTACCGTCGGTGCGTAGCGCAGGGAGCGCCTGGGCATGCTGCGTCAGCCACTCCAGGCGCTCGACGAGGTCAGCCCAGTCCTGCGCCAGCTCGGGGAAGAGCACCGAGCGGTTCCCGAAATACGCCTGCTCCAGAGAGGCGCGGGCGACCTGTTCGGTGTATAGGCTCGTCAACGAGAGGGCCAGCACGTCGCGCCAGTCGGTCGCCTCCTGCAGCGCGTGCTCCTGGTCGCCAAGGTGAGTGCGCTCGGCCAGCTCCGCTTCCGTGGAGAGGAGGCCCAGCCACTTTGTGAGGAGCGCCCAGCGCAGCCCTTCGACGTCCCGGAGCGCGCGGCCATCGACGTTGAGATGCAAGACAAGCTCGAAGAGTACGAAAGCATCGCCCACGGATCGGCGCACCGCCTGCCAGACGTCCGGCCCGTTCCCCTTGACTGAGGCTCGGACGGCCGTCTCGACCTGCGCTCCGATGCGCCCGAGTGGCCAGGCCTCCATCGGTGTGTCGGTGAGTGAGGCAAAGTACTCGGGCAGCGTGGAATAAGTGTGTGCCTCCGCCAGCCAGGCGAGGACGATCTCGGTCGGGGTGCGGCTGGCTTCGAGCTTGGCCAGTCGTCGCGCGAGGGTCATAGGTCGGGCTCGCCCAGGAGGCCACCGTCAAGAGAGCCGGAGCGACCAGGCTCCTCGTCCCGGCGTTGCGCCGCCTCCAGAGCCGCCATGCGATCCTCGAGTTCGCCGACCTTGAGCAGGCTGATCGCCGTGCTGGCCGCGGCAATGAGGACGCGGAGGCGGGCGATCCCATTGTCGAGCCCGATCCCGTCGATGACGACGATGTCGACCAGGCGGCGGATGCCCGCTACGGTGTCGAGCCCGGGCAAGTCGTAGGCGACCGCAATGGTGCCCTCCTTGCGCCGGCGCAGGCCACCCATGCGGCGTGCCTCTGCCGCTTCGGCTGCCCGTTCCGGGTCATGGGCGAAGCAATAGGGACGCTCGTGCTGGGGTGCCATCTGGCAGGGCTGGCCGTCCGATCGTGGGATCCCGCACCGTCGGCGCATTACCATCGATTAGCTCTGGTAATGGAACGCGCTTGGTAATCCCCCACGATCTGGCGATGGTGTGGGGTCTCCGGGTTCATGGTCATCGCTCCACAAACGGAGGCGTTTCGACCGGCAACCGGGCGACATGGCATCCGAGACCAACGGCTAGGATGCCGGCATGCGTGCATGTCGCCGCTACCTCGAACCGTCCCGCCGCACGAGAATGCACGCATGAGAAGGCCAGACCATGACGCCGCGCCAGACATCATCGCCCGGCTCGATGCAGAACTCACCCATCTGCGCGCCACGATCGCCGTCTTCTTCCGATCGAAGCCCTACCCACTTCGGTTCGATCACGACGCGCAGACCGGCCATTACGTCTTTCGCTTTGACCTCGGCGGTCCTCCCGCCCCGATCCCCACCAAGATCATCGACCTCGCCGAGCGAGTCGTCGCCGATCTCCTCGACGCGCACGCACGAGGGCACGGCGAAGCGAGCCCCGACTGGGATGCTCTGGTACGCATCCGCGGCCGGCTTGCGCATCTTCTGGAGCCCGTGCTGGTCCCCGGAAAGAGCAGACTGCTCATCCGCAACCTCGTTCGGGTCGAGCAGGAGGGGCCGATCTGCGGCCCGTTTGGCGACCAGCAAATAGTCGCCCGCGGCACGGTCTACCCGCCGGACACGCAGATACAGGACGTCCTGGTGTTCGACATAGCCATCAAGGAGGCTGGCCCCACCGTTGGTCCACTTGGCGGTCGCTCCCTGCTCGACCTCGCGAACACCCTGCACCAAGCCGTACGTGAGGATCGGCGCCGACGAGATTGGCGACGATCCTCGCCAGCTGACCCCTGAGTTACGCACGGAACGCTCAGCCAATGACCCGTACCGCCTCCACCCCAGAGAACCGCTCGAAGCGGCGCAGGATGATGTCGACATACACGGGATCCACCTCGACTCCGTAACAGAGGGCGCCCTGGCGCTCGGCGGCAATGAGGCAGGTGCCACTCCCGAGGAACGGGTCATAGACGCCCTCGCCGGCCTTGAGGTGGTTCCTGATCGGGGTCTCGAAGAGGAGCAGGGGCTTCTGTGTGGGATGGTCTTCTTTCCGCTCCTCGGAGCCGGACATAATCATCTTCGGACTCGGCGCGCGCCAGATGGTGGCCTGATCCCTGGATCCTCGGAACGGCACCTTGGCGCCCTTCTTGCGCACCACCCAGCAGGGCTCGTGGCTCCAGTGATACCAGCTCCTTCCGATAGCGAAGAGCCCCTTGTCCCAGATGACCTGGCTCACGATCTCGAAGCCGATGCGCTCCAGGCCCGCGGCGACCTCACCGGCGTGGACCCCGGCATGCCAGACGTAGCCGACGGTGAGGGAGGGGACGAGTTCGAAGGCCTCGGACCAGTCGGCGCGCGTGTCACCCGAGAGCGTGGTGTTGCGATGGCCCCGTGTTCGCCCGTAGGCGCCACCGTGCGCTTCAGGCGCGAGATCAGGCAGCGCCTGGCCATCCATCCGCATATAGGGACGCTCCGCGGGACCCAGGGCGTTGTACACGCCGTCGCGCCAGGTGGGGTTGAGGGACACCCCGTAGGGAGGATCCGTAGCCAGGAGCCGGGGCTCGGCGCCGGCGAGCAGCCGGGCCACGGCCAGCGGATCAGTGGCGTCCAGGCACCCCAGGCGGTGCTCCCCCAGCTGCCAGATCTCACCGGGCTTTGCGCGCAAGGGCGTCCGTCGTGCCTCCTCCAGCGCCTCGTCGAGGTCGAATGACTCCTGGCGCTCGCGCTTCTCGCGGGTTTCGAGTGAGCGCAGCAGCTCCCTCACCTCGTCGTCGTCGAAGCCCGAGAGCGAGAGGTCGAGGTCGGGCACGGACTGGAGCTCGGCCAGTAGGCGTGCCAGGAGCGCGTCGTCCCACGTGCCCGAGATCTTGTTGAGCGTCAGGCCGAGGAGGCGGGCCAGCTCAGCACTGATGTCGAGCAGGATGACCGGGACCGTGGCCAATCCGAGCCGTCGCGCGGCGAGGAGGCGCTGATGCCCGCCGATGACGGTCCGATCCTCCCGCCGGGCAACCACCGGTTGCACGAACCCGAACTGGCGCAGGCTGCGCTCCAGGGCGTCGAGCTCCTCCTCGCTGATGCGCCGCGGGTTCGCGGGATCGGGATGCAGGGACTCGATGGGGACCTGCTCGACAGTCAGGGGAGCGGGGGCTGTCTGGTTCAGTGATCACCGCCTTGCATCTCACTGGCTCCTGAGGGATGGATGTCTGGCGCGACGCCAACATGGCGTAGGCGAGCGACGGAGCCAGGACAATGACGGAAGAGACAACCACCCTGCGGCGGTGCATTGGCTCGGTCCGCTTCGGGATCGAGGCGCATGAGGCACCGCTCGAGGACTTCCCCCGCCAGTCCAGCCAGACTGACGGCCTGGGCCGCATGTGCCACACCCACTGGAGCGCGTACACTGCGGGACTCGCTCGCGACGCGAAGAAGAGGAAGGCGACTGCCGAGGGCCGAGACGCGGCCACCCCCACGGTGGACCAGGACCCCGCAGCCTCGACCGAGCAACCCACTGGCGAGCCAGAGCGGGCCGGGAAGCGGGGGCGACGGGCGACCACGCCCGAACCAGACCGCGACGACGTCGCTGGGTAGCCCCCGCTTCGCTGTCCATGCCACGGGCCCCGGGCGCCATCCCGGGGCCCCGCTGCGTCCGGGCCGGAGTGTCGCACCAATTGCCACGGTCAGTCTCATCGCGCCACGTGGACGCCCTCTTGCGCTCGTGGGCGAACGGGGGTGGGCGCGGCCCGGCTGCGCTGAAAGCTTGGCGTGCGGACCCATTGAGCCACTCACGTCGGCCGCCCCCCGTGACAGGCCAGCACGCCCGGGTGGCACGTGGAGCAGAAGATCGATCCGTCCTCCCGGACGCCCATGACATGCCCGGTGCCTAAGTCGACCGAACAGCGCCAGGCGGGCACACCGGGTCCGGCTTCTCCCAGCGGCTGGTGATGAAACCCCACGTCTTCTTGCGGATGGGCCGGGCTCGTCTCCTGCGGTTGGTCAGTCTGCGTTAGGGCCGCAAGCACCTCCTCGCGGTGGTGGCCGAGCCAGTCGACCTCGCCTGGAGACAACACGCCAGCGGGGCGGTACTGGAGCCGCGCACCACGGACACGGAGCTGCCCGCAGCGAGCCTGGATGCGCTCGACCAGTTCGTCGACGGTCATGACACGTTCCACAGTGACGGCTGAGTTGGGAGTTCGCTCAAGGCGGGTTCGACATCGATCCAGTCGTCCGTCCTGCCGGTATCGGGTGAAAACGTGAAATCGCCGGGCGATCCGTGCGTGATCGGCGGCCTCACCGTTTTCACGATTTCAGGGTTGACCGACGAGTGCATGCCCCGGTCCTGACTCGCTTCCCCGGCAGCAGCTGGGGCCTGATCGCCTGCTCCGCCAAGGTCGAGCTCCGGGGCCTCTGCGAGTTCTTGGGGCGTCGGCAGCAGCGACATTGGCGGGAGCGGTTCGCCGAGGCGGAGCCTCGCCTTCTGCGACCTACGGACCTCCTCGTTGATGAGCCAGCCACCCGCGATCGCGTCCCTCACGCGTCGGGTCGCAGACGGGACGGAAACGCCGAGCGCGTTGGCGACCTCGGTCACCGTCACGGTCGAGCCCCTGCGCTTCTCGCTCGTGAGCGTCCGCACGGCCTGCACGGCGTCTCGGATGCGGGTGCTCGCGCCCGCGCTGGCCTGGTAGGCGTCGGCGACGAGCGAGTGGACCGCGGCGTAGTCGTCGAGTGTGGCGTCGAGCCGCCCACGGCTGTCGCGGAGGCGGTGGGCGACGCGCAGGACCGCGACGGCCTTGATGAGGGAGAGCAGCCTTGGGAAGTCACGTAGGACGCGGGGTTCGCTGCTCGCGCGGCCGAGATGGGCGCTGAACTCCTTGGCGAACGGCACGACCACGTCGATCGGCGCGCAAGCCTGCAGGTACCGCTGGAACGCGATCAGCGATTCGTTGGGGGAGGGCGCGCCGTCGAGTTCCATGACGGCCTGGGCAGCGAGGGCGGCCCGCAGCTGCTTGGGCTCGTCAGGGACCTCGAAGGTGAAGAGCCTGGTCATGAGCTGCGTGCCCAGCGAGCGCGTCGAGGTGGTGAGGAGGACCGAGGGTCCTGGTTTCACGATGGTCCGCACGTGCTGCTGGCCGGTCTCCGGATCGCGCTCTACGACCTTGTAGTGGAGGTAGTTGTCCTGCAGGAGGTTGCGAACCGCGGAAGCCGCGGGGTTGTCCTCGCCTGCCGGCAACGAGTCTGCTTCGGAGAAGACCACGACGCGGTGGACGAGCTCGGCCTCGTCATAGATGAGGACTCGCGGCGATGCCGCATCGATGACGTGGAAGGCCTCGTCCGGGAGCAGGCGCAGGGCTGCTGACAGAGCGGCGTTCTTGCCGCTCGACGAGGGGCCCTTGAAGAGGGCGTGGGCAGGCATCGATCCGCGCCGTGGCCTTAGCAGCCTGCTCGTGGCGGCGAGGTAGCCGAGCAGCGGAGCACTCACGTCGCCGCCGAAGCCCTGGGCGCGGATCTCCGCCTCCACGAGTGTGAGTGGATCAGGGTGAGCGAGGACCGACGAGGCCGCCTGGTGCATCTCGCGGCGCCGACGATCGGCTCGCTCGCGCAGCAGCTCCTGCGCCGGCCGGGCCTCCGCCTTGAGTCGCTCCAGGTGCGCGCCGACGTCAACGCCCCGGACATGGGCCTCGGAGATGTCCTTCATGCCACGGACGCCACGATGACCCGCAGATCGGGTAGATCGCGGGCGACTCGCTCGACGAGGTCCTCAGCGTCGGGCTCCTGCCAGAGGTAGATCTCGGGGATGTCAGCGAGGTACGAAGCCCACTCGGACTGCCAGGTCGCTTTGCCCGGAATTCCGAGCGCTGGCAAGCCGAGGGACCAGGCGGTCCAGCAGTCCGACTCCCCTTCGACGAGAAGCACCCATCCCGCGGCCCGTGCGTCGCCCAGGCGCTCGAGACCGTACGGCAGGACGTGGTCGCCTTTGCGCCAGCGGAACCGGGCGCCCGCGAGCGCCAGCCGGTAGCGCACCGCCACGACGTTGCCATCAACGTCGTGGTATGGGATGCGGACCGATGGCCCTGGCGCGTCGGAACAGCCAAGTAGCGTGAGGAACTCGAGCGGGATCTTCTTCGCGGCGGCCAGGGTGGCCAGCGTGATCCCGCTGCCGTCGGGGGTCCCCGCCGTCCGACCGGCTGTGCGCGGCGTGCCGCCCCCGCCCGCCTTTCCGGCTCCGGACCGCCGCCCTCGGCCGCCCGGCCGAGGAGGATGGAGGTCCCGCTCGTGCATTCCAAGGGCCGCGAGGATGGCCTCCCGAGTGCAGCCCGCGAAGCAGTGAGTGAGCACGCTCCCGTCGTCGGTGACCGCCACGCTGAGGCTCGCAACCGTGTCCTCGTGGGCAGGACAGCTTGCCGCCCACCTCTCGCCACGACGCACGACGTGGTCCAGCCGCGCAAGAACCAGCTCGATCGGTTCGCTCACTGTTGCATTCGTCAGCGCAAAGCGGGTCAGGGATCTCGGCCGGCGTCGGCGATGAAGGCCTCAAGATCCTGGGGACGGACGCGAACTGACCGGCCGATGCGGAGCGAGCGGATCTGTCCGAGGGCGATGAGCTTCCAGGCCATCGAGCGGCTGACGGACAGCCGGTCGGCAACCTCCTCGATGCGCAGGAGGCGCGTCGTTGCACCATCCACCACGTCCACGGGCTTCCCTTGCGTCGCCACTTGTGGCATTCTCTCCACGTCACTGGTATCTCTAAACGCTGTCGAGGACTTCCCGACTAACACTAGAGTCCCTCGGTGACGCGCACAACAGGAAACTGTCGATGACAACGCGCTCGATAAGCTGGCCATGAGCCTGCGGCCGCGCTTCGCGGGCCAGGGATACCTGCGCTTGCCGGGCCGGGTCGCAGTACTGCGCAGCGACAGTGACCACGGCGACGCCGGGGACATCGTGGGCCAGCACGGCCCGCAAGGCTACGACCCCTTCGGGCGCACCGCCAACGAGGAACTCCTCCTGGCCGAAGCCTTCGCCCGCTTTGACTTCTCACGGCCGCGCAAGGCGCAGCAGTGGTATCTGAAGTACGGCGTGCCTGATCTCCGGCGCCTCTTCCCCAACGCGACGATCGAGCGGCGCGACTGGCCCATCGATGGCGATCGGTTCCACGATGCGTTGGGCGCTGTGCAGATCCAGCAGCGCAACGTGCGCTGGCATCTCCTGGCCCTCGCCCGCCTGAGCGCGGCGCGGGAGCAGGCGACACCCCCTCGTCGGGGCCGGCGACGCGTCGATGGGTGGGACACGGCGTGGTCACAGCCCGCGCTCCTCGATCCCTTCGGAGACGTGCGCTGGCTCGGGGCGGTGTCGGACTACGAGGCGCGCATCACACCGCCAATGCGTTACCTGGCGCAGGTCGGGGAGGACCTGCCGCTGAACTCGTACACCCTCCACGGTCTGACGGCCCGGCTATTCACTGACGAGTGGTGGCCGACGGCGCACGCGACGTGGCGGCGCATCAAGCAGGATGGGATTCCGGTCGTCTGGGTGCCGATGGAGGCATGGGCACGCTACTGGCCCGACCTCCCGATCCAGAATCTGCAAGGCAGCCGCCGCCAGCTCGTCGGCACCCTGAGCGCCGACTGGGACGGCCTCGTCGAACTCGAGCGACGGCTCATGGAAGCGTACGTCCGCAGGGCCGGGCAAAGCGAGGTCGTGCTCGAGCGACGGGACGACGCCTACGCGCTCTCGCAGGGGGGGAAGCGCGAGAGTAAGCACATTCCCGGGCCGGTGGAGGTGCGCGAAGAGCGCTGGTGGCGTTCGCTCCTCATACCGGTCTACTTACAGCTCCTCGAAGGGCTGCGGCGCGTCACGGAAGGTCACAGCGGCGCGGCGTTCTGCCGGGAGTGCGGCGAGCCCTTCCTCACCCTCGACGCGCGTCGCTCGAGCTTCTGCAACGAGCGCGAGCGCTTCCGCTTCACCCAACGCGCGCGCCGGGAGCGCCTCGCGGCTCCTCCCCCGAACGTCCCGCGCGGGATGCCCCGATGACCCGCCGCGGGCCGAACGAGGGCTCGATCTACCAGCGCCAGGACGGGCGCTGGGAGGGCGCGGTCCACCTGGGCTACGAGAATGGCCGACGGGTGCGCAAGTTCGTCATCGGCCACACGCGTGCCGACGTCGCCACCAAGCTCGCTCCCCTCCTCCGCGCGCGCGACGAGCGCCGGGCGGTCCCCG
>JBKQRF010000287.1:0-6433 GCA_052144055.1 Candidatus Limnocylindrales bacterium | reverse complement strand
CGACGGGACGCCCTCCGCGATCAGCCTCGCGAACGCCTCACGCTTGGCATACAGCGGCTTCCGCCCTCGACGACCCATCGCAACTCCCCAGCCTCATGAGTGTTGCGACGTTCGCCAGATTCCGCCCGCTAGCTTTTTTGCCACCTCCGGTGAGGCCGCCCTCGACAGTCGATCTTCCCGCGCCGCCCGCACGCCAGCGTCATAGGAGACGTCGACTATACTCCCTCCGACTGCATTGTCCGCTCTGTTGGAGTGTCGCGATGGGCGAATGGTCCCCCGATACGCGCCGGGTGCTGCGCGCCTACCTCGACGCCGTCGCGCTTGCCGAGCCGCTGCAGCGCGAGCTAGCCCGCATGTACTGCGTGGCGCTCGGCGATCTCCACGCCTTGCGGCTGCTGCGCGACCTGGGCACGGTGCCGATCGGCCGTCTCGGCTCGGTCCTCCAACTGCACCCCTCCTCGGCAACGAACCTAGTGGATCGGCTCGAGGGGGCGGGCTTGGTCGAGCGCAGCGCCGATCAGTCGGACCGGCGCGTCACGCTGCTCCGGCTGACCGCGCGGGCGAGCGACGCGCTGGGTGATCACGCGCTCGTCGAGAACAGCGGTCTGGTGGCGCGGATCGAGCGGCTGTCGCCCGGCGAGCGACTGCAGCTGGCGACACTGCTGGAGCGCCTACTGGAGCGTCGGTTAGAGCCCGAGTCCAATGAGGGTGCGGCGACCGACTCGACCTCAGAGCCACAGCCGGCGCGGCGGCGCGTCGCCGCGCCGGCTGTCGAGCGCACCGCATGACGAGCCAGACGCCGCGCCACCGAGGGCTGGCCCACCTCCCCTACAAGTGGGTCGCCCTGTCGAACACCACGCTCGGTGGGTTGATGGCTGCCGTCAACGCGACGAGTCTGATCATCGCCCTGCCGGCGATCTTCCGGGGCATCCACCTCGACCCGCTCGATCCCGCCAACTTCAGCTACCTCCTCTGGGTGCTGATGGGCTACATGCTGGTGACGGCGGTAGTCGTGGTCACCCTCGGGCGGATCGGCGACATGTTCGGCCGGGTGCGCATCTACAACCTGGGGTTCGTGGTCTTCACGCTCGCGTCTATCGGGCTGTCGGCGACGTGGAGCACCGGTCCGGCCGGCGCGGTCGAGATCATCGGCATGCGCATGGTCCAGGCCCTCGGCGGCGCGATGCTGATGGCCAACTCGGCGGCCATCCTGACTGACGCGTTCCCCTCGAACGAGCGCGGCATGGCCCTAGGCATCAACCAGATCGCCTTCCAAGCGGGGTCCTTTCTCGGATTGATCCTGGGCGGTGTCCTCGCCGCGGTGGACTGGCGCTGGGTGTTCCTGCTCAACGTGCCGGTGGGGATCGTGGGCACCGTCTGGGCCTATCTCGCCCTGCGCGAGCTCGGCGAACGGCATGCTGCCCATATCGACTGGGCCGGCAACGCCACCTTCGCAGCCGGCCTGGGCCTCCTCCTGATCGGCATCACGTACGGCATCGCGCCATACGGAACCTCGGCCATGGGCTGGGGCAACCCGTTCGTGACCTGGTCGATCGTGGGCGGGCTCGCCCTCCTCGTCGCGTTCCTCGCGATCGAGCGGCGGGTCGCGGCGCCGATGTTCAAGCTGGAGCTCTTCACCATCCGGGCCTTCAGCGCCGGCAATCTGGCCCAACTCCTCAGCTCGATTGGGCTGGGCGGCCTGCAGTTCCTGTTGATCATGTGGCTGCAGGGGATCTGGCTCCCCCTGCACGGCTACAGATTCGAGGACACGCCACTCTGGGCCGGTATCTACATGCTGCCCCTCACGGTGGGTTTCGTGGCCGCCGGGCCGGTGTCGGGCTGGCTCTCGGATCGCTACGGGGCGCGGCCCTTCGCCACCGGCGGCATGCTCCTCGCCGCCCTCTCGTTCGCCCTCCTGATGGTCCTGCCGGCGGACTTCGTCTACCCGGCGTTCGCCGCAGTCATCCTGCTTAACGGCATCTCCTTTGGGATGTTCGCCTCACCCAACACAGCGGCCATCATGAACAGCGTGCCGGCGGGTTATCGGGGCGCCGCCTCGGGCATGCGCGCGACGTTCCAGAACACCGGCATGCCGCTCTCCATCGGTGTCTTCTTCACGCTCATGATCGGGGGGCTCTCGGCCAACGTGCCGAGGACCCTGTTCGCGGGCCTGACCGCCAACCGTGTCGCCGCCGCCACGGCCACCTCGCTGGCGCATCTTCCGGCCGTGGGCTACCTGTTCGCCGCCTTCTTGGGCTACAACCCGCTGGCGACGCTGCTCGGACCGAAGGTGCTGTCTGCGCTTCCCGCCGCGGACGCGGGGCGGCTCGTGAGTACGAGCTTCTTCCCCTCGCTCATCGCGGGCCCCTTCCACGACGGGGTGGTCGTGGTCTCGATCTTCTCGATCGTCATCTTCCTGGTCGCAGCCGCCGCCTCCTGGCTGCGCGGCGGGCGTTACGTACACGATGAGCTGGAAGCCGAAGAACTCGAAGCGGACCTGCTGGCCGGCGAGGCCGCGGCGGGGCACCCAGCCCCGGCCCCGGCGTTTGCGGGCCTGTCCATGGCGCCGGCACCTGAAGAGGAGAGCTAACCCGATGCTGACGCGCCACGTTGGAATCCCCGCCGCAGGGGCTGAGATCAAAGCCTACGTCGCCTACCCTGATGACGCCGGACCGTGGCCCGCGATCATCGTAATCCACGAGATCTGGGGCCTCGTGCCGCACATCGAGGGCGTCGCCCGGCGCTTCGCCGGCGCCGGCTACGTGGCACTTGCGCCGGATCTGTACAGCCGGAGCGGCCTGCCCGTGACCCCCGAGGAGATCGGCCGGGCTATGGCGTTCATGCAGACAGTGCCGGTCGCGGAACGGGCCGACCCACAATCGGTGGGTCGCCGCGCAGCTGAGCTGCCGGCCGACGCGCGTGAGGTCGTGGAGCGCGCGCTTGCTTGGCTCCAGCGCCAGGACCGCGCGCAGAACGTGAGCGACTTGCAGGCCGTCCGCGACTGGCTAGCGGCGCAGGCCGACGTCGACCCACGCCGCATCTTCTCGCTCGGGTTCTGCATGGGCGGGGGGCTCTCGGCGCGCCTCGCCTCGTCAGGGGCAGCCCTAAGTGGTTGCGTCATCTTTTATGGCGAGCACCCACCGGTCGACGAGATCGCCAACATCCGCTGTCCGGTACTCGGGCTGTACGGCGGGGACGACCGCCGCATCACCGACGGGGTGTCCGATCTCGCGCGGGCCATGGCGGCCGCGGGCAAGCGCTTCGAGTGGTACGTCTACGAGGGCGCCCCGCACGCCTTCTTCAACGACTCGCGCGCAGCAACGTACCGTCCCGACGCCGCTCGTGACGCATGGGATCGGGTCCTAGCGTTCCTCGCCTCAGCCGGGCAGGGCGCTGCGAGCTAAGAGCATGTCCGCTATGTTGCCGCCGGCGCCCGTGGCCACCGGGTCCGAGTCCGCCACTGTCCGTGCACGGGGACGTGGGCCGTCGCGACGGCACGACCCCCACTACAAGTGGGTCGCCCTGTCGAACACGACTCTCGGCGTACTGATGTCGGCGATCGACGGGTCGATCGTCATCATTTCCCTACCCGCGATCTTCCGAGGCATTCAGCTCAACCCGCTGGACCCAGGGAACGTTAGCTACCTGCTCTGGATCTTGATGGGCTACCTGCTCGTGACGGCCGTGCTGGTAGTGGCCTTCGGCCGTCTCGGCGACATGTTCGGACGGGTCCGCATGTACAACGCGGGCTTCGTCATCTTCACCGTCGGATCGCTACTGCTCGCGGCCACGCCCTTCACCGGCCCGGCCGGCGCCATCTGGATCATCGGCATGCGCTTCGTGCAGGCCATCGGCGGGGCATTCCTCTTCGCCAACTCGCAGGCTATCCTGACCGACGCGTTCCCGTCCACACAACGCGGTTTGGCGCTCGGCATCAACGGGGTGGCGGCGATCGCCGGCCAGTTCATCGGGCTCGTAGTGGGCGGGATCCTGGCCGCGATCAACTGGCGGCTCGTCTTCTTCGTCAGCGTGCCCGTGGGCCTAGCCGGCACGATCTGGGCATACCTGCGCCTCGAGGAGCTGGGGTCAACGACCCGCGCCCCGATCGACTGGCAGGGCAATCTGACGTTCGGGATCGGCCTGACCGCGCTCCTCGTCGGGGTTACCTACGGCATCCAGCCGTACGGCGGCCAGACCATGGGCTGGACTAACCCGTTCGTCATCGGCCTCATCGGCGGAGGGTGCCTGCTGCTCATGGCATTCCTGGTCGTTGAGCGGCGAGTCGCCGCGCCACTCCTGCGATTGGACCTCTTCCGCATTCGGGCCTTCGCGGCCGGCAACCTAGCCACCCTCCTCGCTGCTGTCGGACGCGGCGGTCTGAACTTCATGCTGGTGATCTGGCTGCAAGGGATCTGGCTTCCGCTGCACGGGTACAACTTCGTGGATACGCCACTCTGGGCAGGTATCTACATGCTCCCTCTGACGTGCGGATTCCTCATCTCTGGTCCGATCTCGGGCTTCCTGTCCGACCGGTTCGGCGCCCGCCCGTTCGCCACAGGCGGCATGCTGGTGGCGGCCAGCGCGTTTCTCACGCTGACGCGCCTGCCGGTGGACTTCCCGTACCCTGCCTTCGCCCTCACGCTCGTCGCGATCGGCATCGGCAACGGCATGTTCAACTCGCCCAACAACGCGGCGATCATGAACAGCGTGCCGGCACAACAGCGCGGTGTCGCGGCGGGAATGCGCGCTACGTTCCAGAACTCGGCCACCGTGCTGTCGATCGGGGTGTTCTTCTCGCTCATGATCGCCGGCTTATCCGCCTCGCTGCCCGCAACGCTCTTCCGAGGATTGGTCGCGCACGACGTTCCGGCGAGCGTGGCGCGCCAGATCGGGGCGCTGCCGCCCACGGCGAGCCTCTTTGGCGCACTGCTGGGCTACAACCCCGTGGCAACCTTGCTGCCACCCCAAGTCCTGCACGCGCTCCCGGCGACCCAGGCGGCGATCCTCGCCGGCAAAGCGTTCTTCCCGAACTTGAACGCTGCCCCCTTCAGTGACGGTCTCACCGTCGTCTTCACCGGTGCGGCCGTGATGGCGCTCATCGCAGCCGCGGCTTCGGCACTCCGCGGCGGCCGTTTCGTCCACGAGGAACGGAAGGCGACCTCACTGGCCGACGCCGACCGATCCGCCGGCCGGACCCAACGCACCGCGGCGGGTGGCACGCAGCCCTGAACAGGGACAACCGCCCCGGCAGCCGCACGGGTGCGGGAACCAAGCTCCCGGCGTGCCCCGCCTCGTCCCGCGCGCACGGCGCGTAGGCGTGTCCGTGTCGACATCCGTCGGCCTGCGCGCCTTCCGGCACCGCAACTACCGCCTGTTCTTCGCCGGGCAGCTAATCGACCAGGGGCAGCCCGGTTCCGGCTAGGACCGCCTCGCCCGGCGCGCGTCTACGTGCTTCTCCGTATTGCCCCCACCAGGATGCTCGTCTAAGATCGGCGCTCCGCAACGGGTGCCAGGTTCGAGAACGGGTGCCAGGTTCGAGTCTGCAGGACCGAGCACCGGGAGACGCCGGCAATGGTTTCCTTCGCCATCCTGGTCGCGCTGGCCGTGCTCAGTATCGTTCTGACGGCCATCGCCCGCATCGTCGGAACGCGCGTCGCCGCGCGTCGGCACCGCCGGCTCGTCGAAGCAGCCGAGACGGCCGCCGCAGAGCAAGCCGCGCGTCGGCGCCTGGCGGCCCTCTTCGGGGTACCCGATCTTGCGGCCGACGAGGTCACCGGGGGTACGACGCCCGCGCTGCCTGCCACGATGCCTGCAGCGACGGCTCCGTCGGTCGCGACCCAAAGCGTGGCCCTGACCTCCGCGCCCAAGGCTGCGCCCGGATTGGCGCCCAACCAGCCGGCGACGTCGGCCGCGGCTAATCCACTGCGAGAGGCCGTCGTTCGCCTCACCCTCGTACGCGACACCTCAGCGCTCGTGCTCGTCGCCGGGCTCGCTGTTCTGCTCGTCATCAGCCTCCCGTCCGGCGTCCACACGCACGCGGCGCCGCCGAGCGGTGCGGTTGAAGCGGTGGTCGTCGCCGCCAGTGCGCCTCCCTCGTTCCCCCCTGGGGGCCCGAGCGGGTCCCCAGCGGTCGATTCCATCCCGCCACTCCCTTCGATGGCAGTGGCAGCCTTGCCGTCCATGACGCCCGACGGTGCCCAAGCTGTCTACCCGGCCGCGAGCCGACAACCGTGGCACGAGTGGGTACTCCCCCCGTCCGGCGCGACAGCGAGCCTGGCGACGCCTGCTCCGGAGCCGAGCCCAGCCTCGAACACTGGTTCCTCCCCGTCGCCGTTCCCCTGGCCCACGTCCACCCCGACGCAGGCTCCATCGCCTGCGCCCGGCCCCACCCCGACGCAGGCTCCGGTGCCTACCCGCGGCCCCACCCCGACGC
>JBKQRF010000286.1:0-5109 GCA_052144055.1 Candidatus Limnocylindrales bacterium | reverse complement strand
AGGCGCAAGGCGGACAGCGCGGTACGGCCTGCGGTCTCGAAGCCGTCGGCTATCCTGCGGGATGCGAACGGGGTGGGTTCGTCGCCAGCCCCAGGTTCGACGACCGGCCGTCCGGAGGTCAAGCCTGTCACGATGGCCATGCCAGCGGTGTGTCAGGGCTGCCGCGAGGAGCTCCACGCCAACGACCAGGTGGTCGCCGCGATCCGGCAGACCGAGGTCACGCATCGCGACTCGACTGCACGCGAGTACGTCGACGGGGCGCAGGTGCTGTTCACCTGCGGCACTGGTCGCGCTCCCGGGCGTTTCGTGAGATCTACCGCGGACGACTGAGCGGAGCCCCGCACACCGGCGGCTGAGGCAGCGCCGCCGGCGTCTGGGCGGCGTTATGCAGCGAGGCTGACGTGTCCGCGCTGGAGCCAGTGCGCCCGTCGGCTCGAGAGAGCACTTCGGCCAACTAGGCGCTGCATCGGTTGTGAGCGCCTTCTACCTGAACTCGGCATGGACCGGGATGGTGAGCTGGTCCGGCCGCCGCGGCGGGCCTGTCCCGGCCAACAGGCCCACACCGCCGCGACCGCCATCCGGCTTGAGCCGATGTCCAGACGTTGCCAAACGGGCGCAGCGCCTCCCGATCAGGGGCTCACGCAGCGTTCCGCCGACTTCTGCGGCGGGCTGAGATTTGGGCGACCTGCGCTATATCGCCGAGGCGAGCGTAGGTGCACTCTTCGGCCTCGGCGATGACATCGGCCGCGGCGCCGCCGACGTAGCGCCGCGCGCCCGCTTGGACCGCCTCCCGAGTGAGCGATGTGATCTGCCGCCGCTCGGGCGGCCAGCCTTCGACAGCGCCGTCCTCGCCCGCAGAGTCGCTTGTGGCTGCCTGATCGGCCAGCTGACGGTGGAGCAGGCGCGCACCTTGGGGTTCCCGAAGGGTCGGCTCCGCATGTCACCATCGTGTCTGGCTGAGACCGGAGTCATCGCCACCCGCTCCGGGCGGCTGGATGGTGGAGCGTAGTCTTGGTCGCAGATGCTTCTCCCCTTACGCGGGCAACGCGACTGCTGGGGACCCGGCCGATGACTCGTCGCTGCGCCACGAGCCTGCCGGCAGCCGACAGCAGGGAATCGGTGCGACTTACGCAGGGAACGTGCCCAACG
Source organism: Candidatus Limnocylindrales bacterium (assembly GCA_052144055.1). GTDB lineage: Bacteria > Chloroflexota > Limnocylindria > Limnocylindrales > CSP1-4 > JAJYNJ01. The sequence goes on along the minus strand of JBKQRF010000286.1, from coordinate 3,960 downwards.
TCAGGTGCCCCATGACGCGCCGCTACGCCATGCACCTCCGCCGCCCCCGGCTTCGGGGACGACGGACGCCGGTCGTCACGCCGCAGGGGAGCGCCCGAAGGCTGGCGGTGGTCGGGATCCTGTCCGCCGCCCTCGTCGCTGCTGTCTGGGTGGGCACGACCGAGACGGTCGCCGGTCAGCAGATCTCGGACATGATCCTGTATGGGCGGGTGGTGGCCGATCCCGCCGTGCTCGGGGCCGCGACCGAGACCTTGTCGTCGGTCAGCCTTGCCTTCGCCGCAACCGTGACCCTCGGGCTCCTCATCCTGGCCCTCACCCGTGGTGGCTTCGGACTGGCCAGCGCGGTCGTCGTGCTACTCGGCGGTGCGAACCTCACGGCCCAGTTGCTGAAGCTCGTGCTGGAGCGTCCGAACCTCCTTGGGGACGTGGCCTACGCCACGGGCAATAGCTTCCCGAGCGGACACGTCACGATCGTCTCGTCGCTCGGCCTCGCATGTGTCCTCGTCGTGCCCCGACGGGTGCGGACGGCCGTGGCCGTCGTCGCGGCGACGCTGATCGCGGCCGTGGGCGTCAGCACGATGATCGCGGGTTGGCATCGCCTGGCCGATGTCGAGGGGGCGATCTTCATCTCCCTCGCCTGGGCCTCGCTGGTGACGGCCATCCTTGTCTACGCTCATGGGTGGATGCCGCGGCGGACCTGGGGGCGCGGGCTCGGCGGTCCTGCGATGCGGGTGGTTGGCGCGTCCGGCGCGGTGGCTATTCTCGCCGGCATGATCGGAATCCTCGTCGTTGGCCTGGGTCCGACGCCGCTCGCGGAACTGAGCACGACCCAGGCGCTGGGGCCCAGGACCTTCATCGCAGCGCTGGCGATTGCTGCCGGGACGTCCCTGATCGGGTGCGCCGCCTATGTGTGGGCACTGCGCGGCGTCGCCTTCGAGCTGCCGGGGTGAGCGTCGCCGAGAAACCCACGCCACGCGCTCGCAGGCGGCGGTCGTCACAAGGTGACCGACGGTGGGCACCAGTGCGACCAGCTCGGCGTGATGGGTGAGCGCGGTGCATCGCTCGGGTACCCAATTCCCGCATGATCTGTCCGGCGGGGCCTGCGTGCGTCGACGGGTGCCGCGCCGCCGACCATGTCGATTCCGGCCAGCCCTTATTCGATGCATGAGTAGGAGCCACACGGAGCCGGCCGCGATGGCCGGACGCACAGCTCATGAACAGCGAAGGAGGCAGGCCCATGCGGGTGATGGTGATCGTCAAGGGAACCGACGGGTCTGAAGCGGGTGCGCTCCCCGACGAGGCGGTCCTGACCGAGATGGGCCGGTTCAACGAGGAGCTCGTCAAGGCCGGCGTGCTTCTCGCGGGGGAGGGTCTCCAGCCGAGTTCGCGCGGCGTTCGCGTCCGGTACTCCGGCAGCGAACGGACCGTTATCGACGGGCCCTTCACGGAGGCGACGGAGCTCGTGGCCGGCTTCTGGCTCTGGCAGGTGCGCTCGCTCGACGAGGCGATCGCCTGGGCCAGGCGCTGCCCGAATCCGATGCCGGGCAGCGAGGGAGAGATCGAAATCCGGCCCGTGATGGAGGCGGACGACTTCGGCGAGAACCTCACACCCGAGCTGCGCGAGCAGGAGGATCGGCTGCGCGGTCAGATCGCCCCGGCCCCGTAGTCGCGCGCAGTTCGACAATAGGTCCTGACCGGACCGAGCGAATCACAGGAAAGGAGACCACGATGCGATTCCTGGGCTATACGATCGGCGACGACTCAACTCCGCTCCCAGCTCCGACGCCCGAGCTGTTCGCGGCGATGGGCCAGTTCATGACCGAAGCGGTGAACGCCGGTGTCCTTGTCGCGACGGGCGGGCTCGCCCCCACGTCGCAGGGGACCACCATCCGGCTCGAGGACGGCACCTTCTCGATCACCGACGGGCCCTACACCGAGGCGAAGGAGCTGATCGGCGGGTGGGCGCTGCTCGAGTGCGCCTCGAAGGCGGAGGCCATCGAGTGGTCGAAGCGCTTCCTCGCGATCAACGGCGGAGGCGAGACGCGTCTGCGCCAGGTCTTCGGGGCGGAGGACGTCGGCCCTACTGGCCTGTAGCGTGCACGAGGTTGACCGCGCGATCGACGCGGTCTGGCGGATCGAGTCGACCCGGCTCATCGCCGGGCTGGCTCGCCTCGTCCGCGACGTGGGTCTCGCCGAGGATCTCGCCCAGGATGCGCTCGTCGCGGCGCTCCAGCAGTGGCCCGAGTCAGGCGTCCCGGAGAACCCGGGCGCCTGGCTCATGGCCGTCGGGCGGCGACGGGCGATCGACCTCCTGCGGCGACGGGCGCTGCTCGAGCAGAAGCACGAGGCGATCAGGCGCGACCTCGGGGTCCAGCAGGACGTCGCCCTGGTCGAAGGCAAGGCAATGATCGACGACGACATTGGCGACGACCTGCTGCGCCTCGTCTTCGTCGCCTGCCATCCTGTGCTCTCGAAGGACGCCCGGGTGGCCCTGACTCTGCGCCTGCTCGGCGGCCTCACCACCGACGAGATCGCCCGCGCGTTCCTCGTTTCCGAGGCCACCGTCGCCCAGCGGATTGTCCGCGCGAAGCGCACCCTGGCCGAGGCACGCGTGCCCTTCCAGGTTCCGCGCGGGGACGAGCTCGGCCTCCGCCTCGGGTCGGTCCTCGAAGTGATCTACCTCATCTTCAACGAGGGCTACTCGGCGACCGGCGGCGACGACTGGACGCGGCCAGGCCTGTGCGAGGAGGCGCTGCGGCTCGGCCGCATCCTCGCCGAGCTCGCCCCACAGGAGCCCGAGGTCCATGGCCTGGTCGCGCTCATGGAGATCCAGGCCTCGCGCCTGCGGGCGCGTGTCGGGCCGACGGGCGAGCCGGTCCTCCTGCACGACCAGGATCGGGGGCGCTGGGACTGGCTCCTCATCGGACGCGGCCTGGCTGCGCTCGAGCGCGCGGAGCGCCTCGGAGGCGCCCTAGGTCCGTACACCCTTCAGGCCGCGATCGCCGCCTGCCACGCGCGCGCTAGGACGGTCGAGGAGACGGACTGGTCGCGGATCGCGGCGCTCTACGACGCGCTGGCCCAGCTCACCCCGTCCCCTGTGGTCGAGGTCAATCGAGCAGTGGCCGTCGGCAGGGCGTTCGGTCCCGCGGCGGGGCTCGAGATCCTCGATGCCCTGCGGCCGGAGCCGGCGCTCCAGGGCTACCATCTGCTGCCCAGCGTCCGGGGCGATCTTCTCGCCAGGCTCGGTCGCCTGGACGAGGCCGCGGCCGAGTTTCAGCGGGCCGCCGCCATGACGAGGAACAGCCGGGAGCGAGCGCTCCTTCTTGAGCGGGCAGCAGCAGCGACGCAGAGCGCCTGATGGCGGCCGCCGTGCTCCGAGCTCCGAGCTCCGATCACACACGATGATCGGATCGTGCGGGCCAGAACATCTCGTGCCGTGCGCAGGTCCCAGGCCTCCTGTCGCTCCTGCGCTTCTTGATCACGTGAGCCGCGGCCGGTTCTGAAAACCCTCACCGGGCTGCGCACGCCACGGAACCGGGGCCTGGGATTGGACGTGGCCGGGCAGGTCGAGGCAATCGGCCAGGACGTCACGGCATTCAAGCCGGGCGACGAGGTGTTCGGAGATCTGACCCAGTTCGGCTACGGCGCGTTCGCCGCGACCGTGCCGCAGGCCGCCATCCTGGCCCTCCAGCATCTGCGCGGCGCAGCACGGATCGGCCCGGGACACAAGGTGCTGATCAACGGGGCGTCGGGCAGCGTCGGGCAATTCGCCGTGCAGGGGACCGCCGCCGGCTGAGCACATGACGATGCGCCGCTCCGACCGCCCCAGCGGACTCCCTTCACCAGCGGGGGTGTCGCCGGTGGGAGATCCGGGTCGGACCGCGAAACGCTCTCCCTACGCCGAGCGGATGTCGCGCCGGGCGAAGGCGATTACTCCAACCGCGGCGAGGAGCACGGCCG
>JBKQRF010000285.1:0-2575 GCA_052144055.1 Candidatus Limnocylindrales bacterium | reverse complement strand
CGACGGGACGCCCTCCGCGATCAGCCTCGCGAACGCCTCACGCTTGGCATACAGCGGCTTCCGCCCTCGACGACCCATCGCAACTCCCCAGCCTCATGAGTGTTGCGACGTTCGCCAGATTCCGCCGACGTGCCCCTCGCGGACATCATCGACATCGTGCTCTCGGCGCGCCCGAGCGCCATCAGCCTGGAAGCCTGCAACCCCCGGCACGCCCATGAGTGGCGGCTCTTCGAGCAGGTGAAGCTGCCCGACGACAAGGTGCTCATCCCGGGCGTCATCGACTCCACCACGAACTACATCGAGCACCCCGAGCTCGTTGCGCAGCGCCTCGTGAACTACGCCCGGCTCGTCGGCCAGGAACGGGCCATGGCGGGGTCCGATTGCGGCTTCGGCACGTTCGCGGGAGTCTCGGCGGTCGACCCTGCCATCACCTGGGCCAAGCTGCGCTCGATGGCCGAGGGGGCCCGTCTTGCAACTGAGGAGCTGCGACAGCAGGGCAACTGATGGTCCTGCCGAGCGCACCGTGCAGGAGCACTGCACCTGGTGGAAGGCCTACGGAGAACGCATCGAGCGCCACCGCGCTGACCCCACGTGCATCGGCCCACCCACCACGACGTGGTGATGGTCGGGCGGCGTTAGCCTGTCTTAGCCCTGAGCGCTCCGGCTGACGCCGGGCCCCTTACCCAGAAGGTGCTGCGCCAGGAAGTCTTCTGCGGCCCCGTAGAAGCGGAGTCGGTTGGCCGGCTTGGCCAAGCCGTGGCCTTCGTCGGGGAAGAGCAGGTACGCACAGTCGATGCCGCGCCTGGCCAGGGCGGCCACGACCTGCTCGGACTCGGCCGGCTTGACGCGCGGGTCGTTGGCCCCTTGGCCGATGAGGATGGGAATGCGGATCTGGTCCACCCGCGAGAGCGGAGAGCGCGCCCACAGCAGGTCGCGGTCCCGCTGCAGGTCCCCCAGGAGTCGAGAGAAGACCTGGCGCAGTCCCACCCAGTAGGGCGGCAGGGTCTCGAGCAAGGTGAGCAGGTTGGAGGGACCCGAAAGGTCGACGGCACAGCGGAAGACGTCCGGCGTGAAGGCCGCGCCGACGAGCGCCGCATAGCCCCAGATCCTCGTGATCGCGGCGGGCCATATCGTCGAACGGGGCAAGCACGCCGAGCTGCTGGCCGCCGCCGGGTTGTACGCCGAGCTGTATCGCACCCAGTTCGCTCGCCAGGAGACAACGGACGGCGACGGGACGACCGGCAAGGCCGAGCCCGAAATGGCTGTGGGGCCCGACGTCACTGCCGGGCCTGCGTTCGTGTACGCGGAGGATCTGGCTGAGGCCCGCTGAAGGCGTCCGATCGGCCGCGTCAACCGCCCGACTAGCGCGTGGTGGGGGCGGGGCCGCGGGACACACGGCCGCCTCACTGCCGTGGAGCGGGGGCGCGCGCCGTCCTGCTGACCAGAACGCTGAGTCCCCGATTCGGCGAGCTGGCGCGTTCAGGTCTAGGGCCCTTCCTCGTGTTGCCGCGTCGTCGCTGGAGGCACCTCTGGGCCGGCCAAGTTCGGGCTCCTGAACTCAGCCGGACGGCCGTGCCCGAACCGGCCATTGCGCCCTCGCCCATTCGCACCGCGATGCCCGAGCATGGAGGGCGTGGAGATGAAGGACGGCAGCCTGTGGGCTGCGGTCGTGGCTGACACCGTGGAGGACACCAAGGCGACGGCGGATCGCGTCGCACGCTCCGCTGACCTCGGGCGCAGTCAGGTGGGCAGCCACCGCGTTGGCGCGAGGACAGGACTCACGTGGCGCGCCTCGCGGGTGATCCGACACCTGCTGCCCCATCGGCACGCACCCCGGCGCGTCGTGATCTGGCACCCCGGACCGGGCGGTGCGCGCCGGGTAGAAGCCCATTCCGCCTACTGCCGCTGTGGTGCTCGGCTGACCGAACACGGCGAGACGGACGTGGCGTGAAGGTCGAGATGCCCAGCACCCATCCGTCGTGCCCTGTGGAACGCCTGGAAGGTCAGCCCGTACCGCCGTCGGAAGTAGCGGCTGGCCCGCACCGGGTCGATCCCGGCGGCGCGGAGGTCGTTGGACGTGAGTCGCCGCTCGAGGCGACTCTCAGCAAGCGCCAGCGCGTCCGCGAGCCAGGCGGGCGCGTCCGGCTCGGTCTGCAGCGGACGGCAGCGCCGGCACGGGCGGTAGCCCGCTTGGAGACACTCGGCGACCGTCGCAAAGAACTCCGCGTTCCGCTCGAGCGGAGTCCGAGCGGGGCAGCCGGGCCGGCAGAAGATGCCGGTGGTCCGCACCGCGACGAAGAACATTCCTTCGAAGGTGCGGTCGCGTTGCGCAATCGCGCGGAACATCACGTCCGACGGCGGCAGCAGGGTCATGCCTGGGAGTATGGGGCGCGGCGCGAGCAAGCGACCACCGACCGTTGGACGCCAATGCCCCGTCTGGTGCGCCGAGCGCCCGCTGCACGGCACGATCCGCTCATGCTGGGGGGCTGGCGCCAAGCGTCGGGCGTCCGTTCATCCGGCCCGTGTCGACGCTCGAGCCACCGGGCTGATGGTCGCCAGGCGGGTCGGGCTGCTC
>JBKQRF010000284.1:0-4239 GCA_052144055.1 Candidatus Limnocylindrales bacterium | reverse complement strand
AAGGTCCAGACTGAGGTCGACCTGGCCAAGACCCTGGGCGCGCTCGGGATGCCGCTCGCCTTCGAGCCTGGTCAGGCGGACTTCTCGGGGATCACCACCAAGACGCCCCTGAACATCTCGGCGGTGGTCCACCAGGCGAACATCAGCGTGGACGAGCAGGGCACCGAAGCGGCGGCGGCCACTGCGGTGGTGATGGTCGGGATGGCCGCTCCCGAGGAACCGGTGACCGTCCAGGTCAACCGTCCCTTTCTCTTCGCCGTGCGCGATCTCTCTACCGGAGCGGCCCTTTTCCTCGGCCAGGTCACCGACCCTTCGGTCGGCGGCTAGCGCCTGAGCCAGTGATAAGGATCGTGGCCAAGACTGTACGTACGTGCGATCGATCCACCTGATCTGGTCAGAGCCTCATTTGTCGCGCCGCCAGGCTCGTGTTGCGCGCGGATATTGTCCGGTGCGCCTTGAAGTCGCAGGGGGCCGCGGGCCATTGACGTCGCGTGGCCAAGCGCTGCGGGCTGCATCTCGGTCGGGAATGGAGAAGCGCCTGTCGTGGCCGCCGGGTACATTCATGCCGCGCCGCAGTCCTTCGTCGCGGTGTTGAAACGTCGACGGTCCACATGATCACCACGGTGAGCGCGTCCGTTGCGCGGCGTCGGGCGCCTCCCGGGAGCACAGGGAGCGGGCCATGTCCTATGTCGTGGACTTCACCAACGTCTCGACCGTCGGCCTGGAGTCGTCGCCGGTGGCGGCTGCGCTCGCTGGCCTCCGGGCAAACGAGGCCCGCTACTTCAAGAACAAGTACGGCCACGACTTCACGGTGGAGCCGGCGGGCGAAGCCAGGGAGACCGTCGACTACGTCCACCGCATCCTCAAGGAAGAACGCGGGCTCGTCATCGCGTCCCGTCCGCTCGAGGCGACGGCCTTCCAGGTCGAGAACATCCGCTGGGCGTACGTCTTCTACGAGAGCGGACTGTCGATCAACGTGCTGTACACGATCGACGACCCCACGAAACGGGCGGTCGGGTTCAAGCTCTCCGAGGGCATGGAGGTTCCCGCCGAGCTCGCCCCGCGGTTCAAGTTCGCACGCCAGAAGTCGAAGCTGGCCGGGACCATCCGGGGCTCGTTCTTCGTGATCAAGGGCGAGTACTGACCTCCCAAGCAGTCCCTGGGTGAACGCCTGGCCAGGTCACAGGTCGACCTGCGAGTCCTCCAAGGCACTCTCGGCGTCCCAGACGGAGGCCGGGTAGTCCTCCTCGATGGGAAGGTCGAACAGTCGGTGGCCCTCGGACAGCGTTCCCGGTGCGAACCGACCGTGCCGCGCCCTCGATCGATCCCCAGGGCCCGAGACTCGGGGCAGGCGGTTGCGCGGTTGCGGGGCTGACCGACGGCTGCCCCGGTCTGCTGCCGCGGTTGGGACCCAGCTCGATCTCGAAGTCCCACGGCGTTAAGGGCACGCCGACGGGGGAATGCGACGCGCGACCAGCGAAGACGTGGGTGAAGCACGACAGTGCTCCGGCAAGCCGGGCCCCGGCCGTACCCATGACTTGTGAAGGGGGCCGAAGGAGCGTCTGAACCGGGAGATCCGTCGCCGCACCGATGTGGTCAGGATCTTCCCCGACCGGGCGGCGGTCATCCGTCTCGTTGGCGCCGTCCTCGCTGAGCAGCACGAGCACTGGGCCGTCGCCCGCCGCTACATGCGCGCCGAGTCGCTGGCGAAGGCCCGCCAGCGAGGTCCTCGGGACCGACCACGGCGAGGAGGTGATGCCCGTGCTGGCGGCTGCTGGCTGTTGCTCAGTGGGCGGATGACCTCAGTCGGACGGCTGCCATTGGCTCAGGGGTGTGAGGTGTATTTGCGTTGAAAGACCATACACAGTCGTCAGATCGTTGTCGTTTTCCACGAGCACCCGTCCAATAAGCAGCACCTTGTTATCTGGCGAGGTTCTCTGCGTCACTCCATTCGGAAGCGTTCCGTGCCAGCCAGGACCGCTCAGGAGGAAGTTGCCGGCGTGAGTGCCGGTGGTGCGCGATCCAACGTAGGCGAAGTCATCGCCCCGTGAGTCGACGAACTCTATGTCGTAGTACCGACCGGCCATGTTTGGTACGTGCAAGACCTCCGGCCCCTTGCTGAGGTCGAGCACGCCGATGGTATAGAGCGTGTCGCGGTTCGCGCCCGCCACCTCTAGGTTTCCCTTTGTGGAATTGGGGCCTGGAAGGTCACGCTCCGTGTAGAGCGTGTTGACAGGGATGGGTCCCCCTCCGATGCCGCGCTGGATTATCGACTGTTCCCATAGGGTATAGCCAAGGGTGCAGCGAAGTAGATGTAGACGAGCTCACCTATTCCTGCTGTCAGGAGCACTATCACCGAGAATACGAGGAGATTCTTGTGCTTCACCGTCACCTCACCTCGGTGACGGGCGGCACTTTGTAGGAACCGTTCAGAATCGCCGGGCCCGGTAGATAGGCACGGAGAAATAGCAGGAACTTACCGGTCGGCGCGGGCAGCCAGTTCGATTCATGGCCTGTCGGCGCCGTGTTCTGGATGTAGATGTCAAGGGATCCATTGGCGTTCAGCACGAGGCCAGACCTATCGCTGACCTCATAACGGTTGATGGAGTTGCTCGCGAAGGTGGCATTGGAGTTGTATATGGTCACCGACCAGAAGGCACTGTTGGGCGGAAGCCCGCCAGGCGGGAACTGCAGTATGTAGTCATGCTGGCCGCTCAGCTTCTGGCCTGCGCCGTCCTTCGTTGTTTCCCAATACATCGCTTCTTGGGGCAGGTTGGCGGCGGCGAGGTGTTCGGCGCACGCGGCCTGGACAAGGATAGGGTTCCCAATCTGGCCGCATTGCGGAGCGGTGCTCCAACCGTTGACGGTTGTCTGCATGCCTCCCCACTGCAGATTGATGAGAGCGCCACCCATTACGAAGGCCAGCAGCGCCCCCACTGCGATTCCGGCCACAACCGTTAAGACTGTTCTCACGCGCATGATTGCGATCACGTTCTCCTGTTAACAGGACATTCGTTGATCACAGACCCGCACGTAGTCAGGGTCGTGCTCCACGTGCTGCGGGTTCCCGGTGTACTCGTCGGACTTCACGCAGAACAGCAGGGTGTCATTGGTCCGGCCGAAGCTCGGCGCGGCCGTCACTGTCAGGCGAGCGCCTCGTTCCACTTTCGGATGTACCAGCGCCGCACGACGCCATGCAGGACGAACGGGTCGCTCCGGGCGAACTCCTCGGCGGCCTCGCGGCTGGTGGGGATGCCCATGGCACCATCCTCCTGCGGGTTGGCGAAGGTGCCGATCATGAGCGAGCTGCCGGTGGCAGTGAACTCGGCCCAGCGAGCCTTGTGAGCGGCGAAGTGGGCTGCAGCCTTTGTGGCGACATCGTCTGCCGAATCCTGGAACAGCACGTACTTCACGATCCCTGCCTTTCGTCCAGCCAAGTCCGCCGCCCGGCGCTCAGTCGGGCGCGCCGGCGGTGACCCGAGGGGCGTCCCACTCCGTCGGGCCCACTGCCTCGTTCCTGCGGTAACAGCCCGCCAGACCACGCGGCGGCGACCACTGCCCACCCGAGCACGATGATGGCAGAACGACGCCGCCACGCCCCAATGCCCGTCAGCACGTCGCCGAGAGCGCGGACGGCCTGCGCCTGTGGCGTCATGAAGTCGTGGACGTACCGCCCGGCTGCGGAGGCCCGGAGCCGGTCCAGATCGTCCGTCCGGCGCATCAGGACGGCCGAGGCGACGACGGCTGGGACTAGGCGGACGACGAGACCAGCGACGAGCCGGTGGCGCCACAGGAGCACGGTGGAGGCGAGTTCCGCCGTCACGTCGGTGGCAAGCTTCACCGGGTGGATCTGGCGGTCGGCCCTCACGCCTCAGTTTGGACATCTGCGCCGGACTCGGAGTCGCTGGCGCTCGGCCCGACGCCGGGCTGGATGCCGGGGGTCCATCGAGCCCTACCTGCCAGGCCGCGCCGAACCGACGTCCGGATGTGGGGCGGCGAACTCGATCGCCGTGAGCGCGTACGAGGGATGGTCGTGTCCGGTCGGAGCGTAGTACGCGTCGTGCGTGTGCCGGAACCCCAGTCGCAACAGGACGCGGCGCGAGGCGTCGTTCTCGGGGTGGTGTCCGGCGATGAGCCCGGTCACCCCGATCGTCGTGAACGCGTACTCGATCGCCGCCCGCGCAGCCTCGCTCGCGTAGCCCTGGCCCCAGGCGTCGTGCCGGAGGTGGAAGCCAAGCT
>JBKQRF010000283.1:0-20940 GCA_052144055.1 Candidatus Limnocylindrales bacterium | reverse complement strand
TCACCCAAGGGGTCGCCCCGCGGGTGGTGATGGAGACGCTCGGCCACAGCCAGATCGGCCTGACTATGAACACCTACAGCCACGTCGTGCCGGCCCTCGGTCGGGACGCTGCTGCGCGGATGGACGCTCTCCTCGCCTCGGGCGCGGCGAACCGGAACTCACGATCTGGCAGGGGTCAGCGCAGGGGTCAAGCCAGCTCGATTGAGTGTGCGCACCTGCGGATTCCGCAGCCAGTCCCGGCTCAGACAGCGACAAAGCCGGCCCAAAGGTCCGCTTCCGCTCGAGTGGCTGGAGCCGACACTCGGATTTGAACCGAGGACCTGCTGTTTACGAAACAGCTGCTCTACCGCTGAGCTATGTCGGCGCGGAAGGAGTGTAGCAGCCCGTTCTGCTCACGGCAGTAGCCTCGACCGAGGTTGTCGGGCTGGCGAGCACCGGCGCGGACCCCGGGGTTAGGTCGGATGCCTCAGCCGGGCAGGAAGGTCAGCCGAACCGTGCGGGCCTGGTTGTCCACGTTCGTGTCGAGCAGCGCGATCGACTGCCACGTCCCCAGCCCGAGCCGTCCGCCGACTACGGGCACAGTCGCGCACGGCGGCACCAGCAGCGGGACGACGTGGTCGGCGCCGTGGCCCGGCGATCCGTGGCGATGCACCCAGCGCTGGTCGCGCGGAAGCATCCGGTCGAGCGTTGTCAGCATGTCAGCCTCGGACCCAGCACCGAGCTCCATGAGCACGACGCCGGCTGTCGCGTGGGGCACGAACACGCTGAGCAAACCATCACCGGCGCCGGCCACGAAGCGCGCGCACTCGTCGGTCAGATCGAACAGGCCGCGCCGTGAGCCAGTTCGGATTGTGATCTCGGTGGTCTTCACAGTGGAGATCGTAGGCCATCGGTGCCGGACGGCGCGGATCGCCAGCGGCCGACGGACCTAGTTGAGATCCTCCACCACGCCACCTGCCAGGAACAGCACGTCCTCGGCGATGTTCGTGACACGGTCGCCGATGCGCTCGAGGTAGTGCGCCGCAAAGAGGATGCGCGTGCCGCGGTCCACGTTCTCCGGAGCGGCCCGCATGAGGTCCAGCACCACGTCGAAGCTCGCGTGGTACAGCCGGTCCACCTCGTCGTCACGACTCGCCACCGCCCGGGCCCGTGCCTCGTCGACCTCGACGAGCGCCCCGATGATGTCGTGCACCATCCCCGCCACCAGCTCGCCCATCCGCGGCAGGAAGACGTAGCGCCGCAGCGGCGGCTGCTGCGCGAGCTTACGGACCTGCTTCGCGACGCTCGCCGCGTGGTCGCCCATACGCTCCAGTTCGTGGGCCACGCGGTCGAGCGCGAGCAGGTAGCGCAGGTCGCGGGCGACCGGCTGCTGCGTGGCGATGACCGTCGTGATGAGCTCGGAAAGCCGCTCCTGGACCTCGTTGATGCGCCGGTCGCCCTCGATGACGCGGGTGGCCATGGCGGCGTCGTGGCCCTGCATCGCTTCGGTCGCCGCCCGGACCGCCTCCTCGACGTAGGCGCCCATCTGGACGATCTCGACCTGTACTTCGCCAAGAGCGCGGTCGAAGCCCTCGCGGGTCGGGTGTGGTCGCGGCGTCGCGAGAATGTGCTCGGTCACCTCTGCCTCCATCACCCGAACCTGCCCGAGATGTAATCCTCGGTGAGCTGCTCGGACGGGTTAGTAAACATCATTGGGGTCGGACCCGTTTCCACCAGGTAGCCCGCCCGGTCGTCGGCCATCGTCAAGAACGCGGTGACGTCGCTGACACGGGCGGCCTGCTGCATGTTGTGCGTCACGATGACGATGGTGACGCTTTGGCGAAGCTCGGCGATCAACTCCTCAATGCGAAGCGTAGCGACTGGGTCGAGCGCGGAGCACGGCTCATCCATGAGCAGGACCTCGGGTTCCACAGCCAGCGCCCGGGCGATGCACAGGCGCTGCTGCTGCCCGCCGGACAACGCCGTCGCGTTTTGACGGAGCTTGTCCTTCACCTCGTCCCACAGGGCGGCACGGCGCAGACTGTGCTCGACAACGTCGTCGAGTTCGGCCTTTCCAAGCCGACCGGTCAGCCGCAGACCCGCCGTGACATTGTCGTGGATTGACATCGTCGGGAACGGGTTCGGCCGTTGGAACACCATGCCGATCACGCGGCGCAGCCGGACCGGGTCGATGCTCGCATCGTAGACGTCAACACCGTCGAGCCGGACGTGGCCATTGACGCGTGCGCCCGCCGTCAGCTCGTGCATTCGGTTCAGTGTTCGGATGAACGTGCTCTTGCCGCACCCGGAGGGCCCGATGATGGCCGTGACGGCGGCGGGCGGGATCTCGAGACTGACGCCGCGGATCGCACGGAACCCCCCGTACCAGGCGTCGAGCGCCTCCACGTCCATCGACCCGGAAGCAGGGACCGCCTCCGTGTCGACGGTGGCCGCCTCGGCGGGAGCGGGGCGCAGCGGGCGGACCTCTACCGCGCGTGGCGCGATCGAGGCCCCGATAGTCGGGTCCTCGCGGAGAGGTTCTCTGCGGGGCAGCGGGGTCGCCACGACCACGGGGTCTCCTTCCTGGCCAGGGGTGGGAGGCGGCAGCGTCGTCACGAGCAGATCATCTCGCGTCGCCCGATCGGACGGGGCGGGCAGGGCCATACCAGGGACCTCACTTCGGGCTTGGGCGGAACAGGCTCCGCCCGCGGACGGCGACGTTCACGGCCAGGACGAAGACGAGCAGCAGAAACGCCGCACCCCACGCCTGAGCGTTGAGCGCCGCGTAGGGCTGGCGTGAGTTGTTGTAGATGAAGAGCGGGAGGGCGTCCATGGGCTGCCCGAAGCCGCCGATGTTGATGAGCCGGCTGCCGAGCGCGGTGAAGAGGAGCGGTGCCGTCTCGCCGGCGGCACGCGCGACCGCCAACATTACGCCAGCGAGGATGCCCCCGAGACCTGTGCGGACCACGATGGACAACACGGTGCGCCAGCGCGGAATCCCGAGCGCCAGCGACGCCTCACGGAGCGAACGGGGCACCAACAACAGGATCTCCTCGGTCGTTCGCATGATCACCGGCACCATGATGAGGGCGAGGGCCGCGCTGCCCGCAATAGCGTTGTACTGCCGGAACGGCAGCACCAGGAACGTGAAGACGAAGACGCCGATCAGGATCGACGGGACGCCGACCAGCACGTCGGCGGCGAACCGGACGGCGGATGCGGACCGCGGCCCCGCATACTCCGTGACGTAGATGCCTACTGCCACGCCGATCGGGATCGCGACGAGGGCGGCGAGCGGGACCATTTGCAACGAGCCAAGGATCGCCGTCGCGGCGCCCCCATCGACACCGAGCGCGGTGGGCGGCTTCGTGAGCAAGTCCAGGGACACCGCGCCGGCGCCGTTGATGGTGACGAACAGCACGACGGCGGCTAGCGGCAGGACCGCGATGACGGCGGCTACGATCGCGAGAGTCCGCATGATGCGGTCAGTAGCGGCACGCCGGCTGAGTCCAGTTCGCGAGAGTCGGTCGCGCACCGCGGCCTGCGAGAGAGTAGGAGCCGCGCTGCTCATACGGCGATCCTCCGTCCGCCCGTTGCGCGATGGACGAGGAGGCGAGCCAAGATGTTCAGTAGCAAGGTAATACCGAGGAGCACCAAGCCCAACGCGATCAGGCTCGACAACTCCATCCCGGCGCCGGCCTCGCTGAACGAAGTGGCGATCTTGGACGCGATCGTCTGCGCGGGAGCAAACAGGCTGCCCGGGACTGCGTCGGTGTTGCCGATCACCATGGTGACCGCCATGGTTTCGCCCAACGCCCTTCCCAGGCCAAGGATCACCGCGCCGATGATGCCCGACCGTGCATACGGGAGGACGGCGCGGGAGACCGTTTCCCAGCGCGTCGCGCCGAGAGCCAGCATTGCCTCGCGCTGCGAACTCGGCACACCGCTGATGACCTCGCGGGAGATCGAGACGATCGTGGGCAGGATCATGATCGCGAGGATCACGCCCGCCGTGAAGAGCCCGACTCCGAAGGCTGGCCCAGCGAAGACCGGGATCCACCCGAGCACCTGCACCAGGAAGGATTCGACCGTGACGCGAAGGAAAGGGCTCAGGACGAAGACACCCCACAGTCCGATGACGACGCTGGGGATGGCGGCGAGCAGTTCGATCAGCAACGTGAGCGGCGCCGCTAGCCAGCGAGGCGCCAGTTCGGCGAGAAAGATCGCCGTGAGCAGCCCGAGCGGGGCGGCGATGATGAGGGCCAGCAGCGATGACTCGATCGTCCCCGCGATGAACGGCAGCGCACCGTAGACGGCGGAAACTGGGTTCCAGTTGGTTCCGGTCAGGAATCCGAGCCCGAACGCTCGCCACGTCTGCGTCGAGCTGGCTGCCAGCAGGATCGCAATGGCGACCAGGACAAGCACCAGGCCAGCGGCAAGGACCAACGTGGTCCCCCCGAACAGCCGGTCCGGCAGGCGGGACCCTCGGCCAGATAGCACTCTGCTGGCGCGCGTCTCAACGGTCATAAGTCTTCCTCGCCGTCGACGTCAACACGAACGCCGCCGCGCCTCGGCAGCGCGACGGGCGTTCGTGTTCGTGCCTTTGGAACGGGCCTTCTCCGAGGCCGCGGTCGGTAGATGCTGGGTCAGGAAGGCCAGATGGGCGACCCCCCGGACGTTACCTGGTGAAGTTCGGCCAGGGCTTTCTGCTGCACGGCCTGCGGCAGCGGCGCGTAGCCCAGGCTGGCCTCCATCGCCTGCCCGTCGGTGAGAGCCCACTGCAGCCAGGCGACGAGGGCTTGGCCCTTAGTCGCGTCTTTCTGATCGACGTAGATGAGCACGTACGTGTACGACGCGATGGGGTACGTTTGGGCGCCGGCGGCATTGATGATGGGCGCCTGCCGGAAGTCGGCCGGGAAGTTGGCAACGACGGATGCGGCGGCGTCCGTCACGCCGGCGGTCGAACCCTGGACCCAGTTGCCGTCCGAGTTCTTCAGGAACGCCGAGTTGAGATTGGCCGTGGTCGCATACTGCAACTCCACGTAGCCGACCGCGCCCGGTGTCTGCTTCACGCCGGTGGCGACACCCTGGTTGCCAGAGGCTCCAATGCCAGTCGGCCAACTCACCGACTTGCCCACTCCGACCTTGGTGTGCCAGACGGGCGACACCGCATCGAGGTAACTCGTGAAGGCGTTGGTCGTGCCGGAACCGTCAGAGCGATGGACCACCAGCACGGAGGTCGAGGGCAGGGTCACGCCCGGGTTGTTGGCCGCGATGGCCGGGTCATTCCAGGTCTTGATGGTGCCCAGGAAGAGCCCGGCGACGTTGCTTGCGTCGAGCTGGAGCTTCTGCACGCCGGGCAGGTTGTAGATCACGACGACGGCGCCGAGCGCGGTCGGGACGTGGAGGATGTGCGTCCCGGCGGGCAGTGCCGCGATCTCGCTGTCCTTCATGGCGGCGTCCGTTGCGCCGAAGTCAACGGTCTGCTGGGTGATGGCGGTGATGCCCGCGCCCGACCCGTTGGCCTGGTAGTCGAGCTTCACGTTCGGGTACTTCTGATTGAATGCCTGGAACCACGCTTCGTAGAGCGGCGCGGCAAACGTGGAGCCCGCGCCCTGGATCGACACGCTGCCGCTCGGCACGGTCGGGGCGGCCGCTGCGCTTGCGGCCGGCGCGGCACTGGCCACCATGCTGGCCGCTGCAGTGGTGGCAGCGGGCGCAGTGGTGGCAGCGGGCGCAGTGGTGGCGGATGAGGAGCACGCGCCGAAGGCGAGCGCGGCGACGACCGCGACGGCTCCCCAGCGGGCTCGAGACTGACTAAACACGAGTTCCTCCTCGAAGTCCGGCTCCTGTCCGGCGCGGCACTTGAGTTGGTTGCCGCACGTCTCCCCGACACGAACCGGCAGGGTCCTATTCGTAGGCTTCTGACTGTGGCGGTTGCCCATCAACCGGCCGTACGTCTCCTGTTAGCCGTCGGTTAAATCTGCGAGGATGCGCCCGGGAGGTGCGACGTCGCACATGCTGGACGTCCAGAGCTCGTGAGCGCAGGCGCCACCGGGAGCGCGGGCGCGTCGCGTCAGGCGACCACGGTCCGGAGCGCGATCGCTGCGGGGAAGCCGAGCGCGCTCCGCCGGCGCCGATCGGCGACGCGCGTGGCCGCGGTCGCGATCGGCAGCACGAGCGTCCACTTCACGGCCGCCTCGCTGACGCAGCGGGGGATCCGGATCCTGGCGGACGAGAGCGTTCTCCTTGAGCTCGGCTCGGCTGTCGATACGTACGGACACGTCCCGCCCGACCGGCTCGACCAGCTTGCCGCGACGCTGCGCCAGTACGCGGCGGCATCGGAGGCCCTGGGCGCGCGAGCGATCACCGTGGTGGGGACAGAGCCACTGCGCGGTGCAACCAACATCGATTCTGTCGCAGAGGTCGTGCGCACGGTGACGTCTGGTCCCCTGCACCTGCTCGGCCACGACGAGGAGGCGCTGCTCTCGCTGTACGCCGTGCTCGGCGGTCGGCACCCGCCGGTTGAAACACTCGTCGTCGATATCGGCGGCGGCTCGTCGGAGTACGTGCTGGCGCGGCCCGGCCGGACCCCGCTGATCGATGTCGTCCCAACCGGCGCTGCCCGCCTCACGGCGGCGCTGGTCCGTCACGATCCTCCCACCGCCGACGAGTTCGACGCCCTGCACGCGGCCGCGAGGCGCGCCGTCGGCCGAGCCGTCGCCGCCTCCCCTGGTAAGGCAATCATGGTCGGCGGAACCGCGACGAACCTGCTCCGTCTCGTCTCGGGCACGTCGAGCTGGCGCTCCCTCACGCTCCCGCGCCTGGAGGCGGCCATCCGCGTGCTAGAGGAATCGCCGCTGGAGGCCCTCACCGGTGGGTACCCCATCCGCCCGCAGCGGGCGCGGATCCTGCCCGGCGGCGCGGTGCTCGCCGAGGCGTTCTTGGAGTACTACGCGCTGTCCTCGGCCACGGTCTCGCGGGCTAGCATTCGCGAGGGGATCCTCATGGCGGTGGCCCGCGCGGGCGAGGCGTGGCGGCAGCGGTTGCCCGAGCTCGTAGCCGGCGAGTGACGTCGCGCTACCATGCGCCCGTGACACGTACCGTTCTCGTCGTCGACGACGAGGCGATCCTCCGCGAGACTCTGGAGTACAACCTAGCCCGCGACGGGTATCGCGTGGTGACCGCCGCAGATGGTCGCGAGGCTCTGGCCCGCTTCGCGGACGAGCGTCCGGACCTGGTCGTCCTCGACGTGCTGCTGCCGGAGATGTCCGGGCTCGACGTGTGCCGCGCCATCCGGCGCGAGTCCGACGTTCCGATTCTGATGCTCACGGCGAAGGACTCGGAGATCGACAAGGTCGTGGGGCTCGAGCTCGGGGCGGACGATTATCTGACGAAGCCGTTCGGGCTGCGCGAGCTGCTGGCCAGGGTGCGTGCACTGCTGCGCCGAACGGAAGGCCACGGCTCGGAAGACGAGGACCGCCGGGCAGCCGGCGTGCTCGTTGCCCCGGGGACCATGTCTGCCGTGCCGGCCACCGGGTCGCGCCCAGCCGCCGCGGATTCCGAAGTAGCCGCCAGACCAGCGCGGCCCGCAGGCCTTGCCCCCGCCCAGGGATCCGTCCCGGCCGCCGTGACCGCGCCGGCTACAGGCTCCGCCCCGCCTCCCGGATCGGTCGGGGATCGACCGCCTGCAGAGGAGCGTCTCGACAGCGTGGCCGTGGACTTCGCCGGCCACCGGCTGGTTCGCGATGGCGATGAATTACCTGTGACCGCGCGGGCGTTCGAGTTGCTCTCTTTCCTGATGCACCACCCGGGGCAGGTCTTCACGCGCGAGCAACTCCTCGACCGCGTCTGGGGCTACGAGTACGCGGGCGAGACGCGGACCGTTGACGTCCACATGCACCAGCTGCGGAGCCTGGTCGAGCGGGAGTCCGCGGAGCCCCGCTTCCTGCACACGGTTCGCGGCGTAGGGTACGTGTTCCGGCGGCCGAACCAGTGAACGCGCCGCGAGCACGTGGCGTGCCGCGGCCGTGAGCGTCGAGAGCGTCGCGATCGCGGTCCTGGTCGTCGTCGTGGCCGTGGTGGCCGTGCTCGCGATCCGACGCGAGCTGGCGCTCCGCCGGATCCGCGACCTGGCCGGCGGACGGCCGGACGAGCCGCTTGCGCTTGCCGTGCGCAACCTGCTGGACCGGACCGAGCGGTCCGACCGGCGAGCCCGTCTGGAGGCGGAGGACTTGGCCTACCTGACGGGACTGGTCGGCGCGGGCATCGTGCGCCTCGACGATGACCTGGTGGTGACCTCGACGAACCGCGCAGCCGACCTCTACCTCGAGGTGGCGCAGGGCTCGCTGGTCGGGAGACGGTTGCCCCACCGACCACAGGGCCGACTGGAGGGGGACGCGGATCACGCCGCAGTCGGGCTCAAGGATGTACGGCTCGACGCGATTGTGCGGACTGCGTGGCGCAACGGGAGCGCCGGCGACGAGGTATCCGTGGGCGGCCCGGACGGCCGGGTTCTGTCGGTCCGAGCGCGGCGCGCGCCGGGGGGTGGCGTGTGGGTCGTGATCGACGACATGTCGGAGCTGCGTCGTCTGCAGCGGATCCGAACCGAGTTCGTAGACAACCTCTCCCATGAGCTGCGGACGCCGCTCACGACGGTCCGCTTGCTGACCGAGACGCTGGCGCGCGACCTGGAGGAGATCGAAGTGCCGACGCGGGTTGTGGACATCGTGCAGAAGATCGACGTCGAGACGGGACACTTGGTGCAGATGGCCAGCGAGCTGCTGGACCTCGCGAAGATCGAGCAGGGGCAGGGGCAGCCGCTCTACATCGACGACGTCGACCTCGGGCCGATCGTGACGAGCACGCTCGACCGCCTGCGGCTCTTCGCCCAGCGGCAGGGCGTGCGGCTCCGATCCGAGGTCCACCCGGATGTGCCCCCAGTACTGGGTGATGCAGAGCGCTTGGGGCAGCTGCTCATCAACCTCGTCCACAACGCGATCAAGTTCTCGCCGTCAGGCGGCGACGTGATCGTGCGCGCACGCACGGAATCCGCCCCCGGCACGCCCGGTCTCGTGGCACTGGAGGTCGAGGATCGCGGCGTCGGCATCCCGGCGAAGGACCTGCCCCGGATCTTCGAGCGCTTCTACAAGGTCGACAAGGCTCGGGTCCGCGGCGCGGGGGGGACCGGGCTCGGCCTCTCGATCGTGCGGCACATCGCGGAGGACCACGGTGGCCGTGTCTCCGTCGACAGCACCGAAGGTGTCGGCTCGACGTTCCGGGTCGTGCTACCGGCGGCCCCTCCCGTCCCCTCGAGTACGCATCCCTGACGATTGCGCGGCTCGAGCACGGGGCATACCGTGCACTCGCGCGCCCGGAACGTCGCAATGCGCAGGCCCCGGCTGGTCTCGGGCCAACGACAGCCGGGGCCTGTGCATGTTCGGGTAGCTTGTCCAACACGCCCGTCGGCTCTTCCGACTGTCCGCTGCCTCGTCGTGGCCCGTCGTCAGATTTCCTCGGGTGCCTCCGCCGGCACGGCGAACGCGAACGCGGCGCCATCGTCGCAGGGCTCGATCCAGATGTCGCCACCCATTGCGTTCAGCAGACCGCGGGCGACATTCAGACCCAGCCCAGTCCCACCGCTGGGCCCGGGGGCGAACCGATCAAAGAGCCGCACCCTCACGGCCTCTGAGATGCCCGGGCCGTGATCGCGGATGAAGACCACGAGCCGATCGCGTTGTGCGGCGAAGTGATCGGTGGGCGCTCGGGCCAGCCCGTTGCCGCGGAGAAGGTCGTCTTCTGGCCCGGCTATGGTCCCCGCGGCGGTGCTGCCGGCCGGCATCGCGCGGATCGCCATCTCGACGGGCGTGCCGCCCCCGTGCTTCACAGCGTTGTCGAGAAGCGCCCAGACGACCTGGTCCACCCAGTCGCGATCCACCAGCGCGAGCCATCCGCCCGCTTCGTCCTTGAGCGAGAAGGAGATCTCGTCGTGTGCCAGGCTCTCCCAGGCACGCCGCACGAGGGGAGCGAGCGCGACCACTTCCTCGCGCGGGCGAAGCGTCCCCGCCTCTAGTCTCGAGACGGTCAGCAGTTGGCCCACGAGTCGCGACAGGCGGTCCGCCTGCTCCACAATGATCCGTAGTGCCGGATCCTGGTCGCGGTCGGCCAGCCGCTCGGCGAAGGCCCGGATGCTGGTTAGCGGCGTCTGAAGGTTGTGGCTGACGCCCCGGAGAAACTCGCTCTTGAGCTCCGACAGCGACCGTGTCTCTTGGTACAGCTCGGCGTTGCGGACCGCCGCTGCCAGCTGCCGGCCGTACAGCGCGAGCAGGTCCGCGTCGGCCGGGCTCCAGTCCCGCACGGGGGGGACCACGGCCGTGAGCCACCCGACGTCATCGTCTTCGAGCCTGAGCGGCGCGACCACGGTGAATGCCTCGCCGGGTACCCGCTCGTCTTGCGCCGGAATGGTGGTAGGGGCGGCGGCGGCGAGCACGATCCTGACCGAACGAAACCCGAAGGCACGCGTGGCGGCGCGCTCCGCATCGGCCACGAGCGCTTCGGGGCCCTCTCGTTGCGAGAGACCGGCCAAGGCCTCGAGCACCTGGTGCAGCGATCGATTCCGCTCGTCGAGAGCGGCCGCGAGTCGATTGTGACTGTTCGCCAGGCGGCCGAGCTCGTCGTCCGCCGGTGCCACGAGCCGCGCGGACAGGTCACCCGTCTGGAGCCGATCCAGGGTCGCCGTCAGCTCGCGCAGCGGCTGGATGAGTGCGCGCGCCAGCGCGAAACTCAGGAAGACTGCCCATATGACCGCGACGACGAGCGCGACGGCGAGCACAACGCCGACGTCCGCCGGACCGGCCTGCGGTTGAACGAGTGCGAGGTACCCCGCTTGTCCGCCGGCTGCGCCTGCCAACGGCACGACCCCCGCCAGCAGCGACCCGACCTGGATTGTGGATCCGCCCGGGCTTGGTGCCCAGTCGGACGGCAACGCCGCGATCGTTTCGGGTCCGGAGCTTGCGATCACGCGGCCGTCGATGCCGAAGACGGTGACGCTCCCGCCGGTCAATGCCGCGAGCCGACTGGCCGCGGTGGCGTCCGGAAGGTTGCCCTGCGGCGACTCGGCGACGGCGAGACGCGCGAGGTTCAACAGCGAGGACTGCTGCTGCTCGGAGGTGGACGCCGTCACGCGCACGATTGCCACGACCCCGAACAGGACGACGGGCAGGAGCGCGACCGTCGCGAGGGCCAGAAACAGGCGCGACCGGAGCGGCAGCCTGCTCATGCGCCGAGCATATCAGCGGCGTGAGCCAGTCAGAACCGGGTTTCGCCGGCCGTGGCCGGAGCGACGCTGCGCCGATCTCGCCGATCCCCGGACTATGCGGCCACCGACCGTTCGGAGAACCCGGGCGGTCAAGCCCCAGGTGCGGGTGGCTCTAACTGGTCCGAGCGTCGCAGCCGGTAGCCCGCCCCCCGCACCGTCTCGAGGTACGTCGGGTGGTCGGGGTCCGTCTCGAGCTTCTGGCGGAGCCGGCGCATGGTCACCCACACGTACGAGGGGTCCGGCACTTCCACCTCCGACCAGCCGCGCGCGAGGAGCGTCTCGGTGGACACCACCCGCCCGATGTTCGCCGCGAGCGCGTACAGCAGCCGCGACTCGGTCGGCGTCAGCGACACCACGCGCCCGTCCACGATGGCCCGCCGTCGCTGGAGCTCCAGCACGAGCGACGGCCCGAGGGGCAGCGCACCCGCCGGTACGTTGTCGCCCACGCGTCTGAGCACCCGATGGATCCTCGCACGCAGCTCGGGGTAGTGGAAGGGCTTCGTGATGTAGTCCTCGGCCACCTCCTCAAGCGCGCTGGCCTTCGAGTCGCCGCTGTCGATCGCCGAGAGGACGATGACCGGCAGGTCCGCTCGCTCCTTCACCCGGCGGGCCAGAGTGAGCCCGTCGATCCGCGGCATCATGAGGTCCAAGATGAGCAGGTCGGGCCAGGCACGGTCCAAACTCCGCAGCGCTTCGACGCCATCGCGCGCCGTCGCGACCTCGAACCCGTCGTCGCGCAGTTGCTCGGCCACGAGCGCCAGCAGGTTCGGGTCGTCGTCGACCAGAAGGATGCGCTGCTGCAGACCGGCCATCAGCCACAGAGCCTAGCAGCGTCGCACGGGGTGCGACGCGTGGCCTCGAGGACGCACGCGGCTCGTGTGGCTTACGATCCGTGCTGGCTTACGATGAAGGACGAGGTGCTCACATGTCGTACGATCCCACGTTCTTCTCGCCAGGCGGACGGCCGGCAGACGGCGATCTGCGGACCGAGGAGATCGAGCTGGTCGGTCCCCACCTCCGCCTGGGCGGCCGCGTGGCCGTCGGGCGGTTCACCCGGCTTTCCGACCAGATCAACCACAGCCGCGGCTACGTCCTGCTCCGCGAGGCGCGCCTGCTGCGGCGCAACGGCGAGCCCACAAACCTCGTGGTCGACGAGCTGATGGTCAACCAGGACGAGATCACGTTCATCGGCCAGGTGCCCGGTGCGGAGCGATCGGCCCCGGTAGAGACGACGCCCATGTCCAGTTTCGACCGGCCGACGCTCGAACGGGAGCCACGACGCTTCGTCATCTTCACACCCGGCCACAGCCTCACCGGGACCGTGCACGTGTACCGCGAGATGACGCTCCCCACCTTCGTCGACACGACCGACCCGCGGTTCGTGACCATGACGAACGTGACGGCCCGCTCGCTGGCCGACCGACGCGTGATCAGCCACTTCGACCTGCTGC
Organism: Candidatus Limnocylindrales bacterium; assembly: GCA_052144055.1. Classification (GTDB taxonomy): domain Bacteria; phylum Chloroflexota; class Limnocylindria; order Limnocylindrales; family CSP1-4; genus JAJYNJ01. Next base: position 8,193 of record JBKQRF010000283.1, on the reverse strand, counting down.
TGGTCAACCGGACACAGATGACCGCGGCGGCGGAAGCGAGCAAGGCGCGCGCGGTCAGCGACTGAGGCGCGCGGTCAGGGCACCGCCTCGGATCCGGCGACGGGCGCCGGATCTGGCGGAGACCCCGGATCCGAGCCGGGGATCGGGGCGGCGGCGGTAGCTTCGGCGACCGTGGGCTCGGGAACCGCAGCGACGCGGCGGTGCCGGACCCGTCGCTTTGCCGCTTTCGCGTCCGGCAGCGGGTACCAGTCGCAGAGGCAGAGGCCCCTGGGGCAACCATCGTGCGGGAGCCGCTGTGCATGCAGCTCGGCAGCGATGCGGAAGGCTTGCCCATCGTCGCGGTCGCAGGTCTCGCAGCAGCCCGCGGCGACCAGCTCGGCCCGTGCCCCGAAGCCGAGGAGTGAGCGCAGAGCGGCGACCGACCACTCGCGGTGCAGCGCAGCGATCTCCTCGGGCGGCGGGACGGGGGAGCCGGCCGCCATGTGCATCGCGGCAGCCTGCTCTCGCCGGACTCGCGCCACTTCCTCCCAGCGCTTCTCCCGCCGCGCCGCACGCACGGCATGCTCGGCAGCGGCGAGGTAGAGGTCGCGTGACGCTTGGACCGCTGCCGCCGAAGGTGGCACCGCGGCCAGTCGACTGACCCGAGCGGCCGGTGCTGACACCCCCCTGGCCAATGCCAGCCAGCGGCGGCGCGCGCTCCTCCAGTTGCGCTCGTTGGTCTCGCGCTGTCGCTCGGCTTCGAAGACCGCAAGCGCCTCCTCGGTGAGGAGCACCCGCCTGCCCTCGACGCGCCGCACCACGATCCGACGCCTGCATCTTGGGCAGAGACGGCCACGCTCCGGTGCCGGGTCAAGCAGCACGGCACAGTACGGGCACGCCACAGGTGTCACGGCGAGAGGTTCTGTTGAGGCCGCGGGGGGCTCGGCAGGCACGCCCCGATCCGGCCCGGGGAGCGCACGCTCGTCTGCCCCGGACCGACTATCCGTTCCGGTGTCTGGTCTGCCACCTCCGAGGAGGCGCCTCAGGAAGCCGATCTCCGTTCCCCGCGCTGCACTCGCCTGCGCTCAGGGTACTCCGCAGGTCGGTCGCCGTGCCCGACGATCCTTGACACCGGGGGCCTGAGCAGCCTGGCCTCGATCAGGCCACGACGAGGGCCGCCGGGTCGCCGCGCTCCGCGCAGTCCCGGGCCGACTCTGGTGCGACTCCAGCAGCCGATGTGCCCTACGTGGCGCGCATCACGCGCTCCGCCAGCCCCAGCGGAAGCGCGCCGCTCCCAGTGATGGTGTCGTGGAACTCGCGCAGCGCGGGCACCGGCACATCGGCTGCCGCAATCCCCGTGAAACCGTGCGCGACGAGCCAGTCACCCCTTATCCGCAGGATGTCGAGGCAGCCGGTCAGGTAGGCGGAGGCTTGGGTCGGCCACGCGCAGTAGCGGCCCACTTCGGCCCGCGCCGTCGGTTCGGGCAGGCCCGCCTTCGTCCGCATGAACTCAACGGCCTCCTCGGACCCCATTTCACCCAGGTGGAGGCTGGTGTCGACGACGATCCGCGCTGCGCGAAACAGCGTGGCCTTCAGGTGGAACAGTTCTTGGATCGCGTCTGTGAAGAAGCCGCGCTCCCGCATCATGCGCTCCGCATAGAGCGCCCAGCCCTCAGTGAAGTACGGGGTTCCGAAGACCCGTCGCGCGGCGCTCCGGTTCCGTTTGCGCATGACAAGGTGCCAGTGGTGCCCGGGATAAGTCTCGTGGACGGAGACCGTGGGGATGTCGCCCCAGCTGTTCGCCTCGAGTCGCTGCTGGACCTCTGGCTCCGGGGTGCCGTCCGGAGCAAACGGCACGAAGAAGTGACCCGTCCATGAGCGCGAGAAGGCGGGCGGGGCGTTGTACGAGGCCACGCCCAGGACAGGCCGTTGGAAGACCGGCGACGGCTCCACTAGGCAGCGTTCCTCGGGCGGCAGCGTGACGAGCCCGCGCTCGGCCAGGAACGTCCGGGCCCGTGCGGTCCAGTCGGCGTACCCCTGCCGCATCGCCTCCTCTGTCGCCGGGTGGTCGCGTCCAGCCTCGTCCAGCACCGCTGCCCAGTCGTCAGTCCCTCGAGCGCGCCGGGCCAGCTCTGCCATCTCGGTGGCGAGGCGCTCGTACTCGGCCCGACCGCGTTCGCGCAGGCCGCGAGCGTCGGTATCGAGCAGCTCCTTCTCGCGCAGAAGACGCGTGTAGCGGTCCTCACCGAGCTGCCAGGTCCCCGTGGCCGCGTCGGCGACGCGGTCAAGATGCGCGGCCCAATCGCCCATGGACTGCGCGGCCTCGGCTCCCGACGCGGCCAGGTGGTCACGGCGTTCGCCGGGCTCGACATCGAGGGGTAGCAGCTCGCCGAGATACCTGGCCCCGCCTCGTGCCGCCCCGGCCCCGCGTTTGAGGATCAGCGGATGCGCGAGCGACGGGTCGAGGTTCGCGATGCCCTCGCGGACGACGCGCGGGATCTGGCGCATGCGCGTCACCGCCGATTCCACCAGTTCGCCCTCCGGCCGAAGCCGGTGCAAGAACAGCGCAAAGATGCCGTCGAGGGCCACGTTCGTATAGGTCGCTGGGTCACGGCGCCAGTTCTGCCAGTCGGCAAGGATCAGGCGGCCCCGCAGGACCGAGCGCACCAGGTCGCGGTCGACCTGTTCGTCGGGCGTGAGTCCGTCGTCGGCGACGGCGTCGAAGCGCGCCATCCACTGGGCCGCCTCGGCGTCGCGTATCGCGAACGACCCCGCCGACAGGTCGTCGACGCGGTCGTCGTACTCGGTGAGCCCGAGCTGGCTAGCGCGAACCGGCGACTGGGCGAACTCGCGCGCGAGGAACTGGTCGACCATGGACTGGAAGGTCATGCCTCACTCCTCCGTTGCTTGCCGATCACCCTGTGCGCCGTCGTGCCACTCACGGCGCAGCCGGGTTGACATACCAGCAGCGCGGAGCGACGGGACACCGGCTGCACGCCGGGTTGCGCGCCGTGCAGGTCCGTCGCCCGTGCGTGATCAGGTTCACGTGCGCCTCGTACATCCGCTCGGGCGGGAACATGTCCAGAGCGATGTCGTGGGCGCGATCGGCGGGCGTCCGCGCAGGGATGATGCCGATCCGCGACATCACCCGATGCACGTGCGTGTCCACCGGCATGAGCGGCTGCCTGAAGCAGAACAGCAGCACGACGGCTGCCGTCTTGGGCCCAACGCCGTCGAGCCGCACCAGCCAGTCGCGCGCGGTACGCGGATCCATCCCGGCCAGGAAATCCAGGCTGTAGTCCCCGCGCTCATCGCGGATCTGGCGAAGGGCAGACTGGATGCGGGGCGCCTTCTGCCGTGCCAGTCCGCCCGAGGCGATGGCGGCCGCGACGTCACCCACCGCTGCGGCGGCCACCGACTCCCAGTCCGGGAAACGGGCCACGAGCTCGTCGAAGGCGCGCTCCGCGTTGAGGTCGCTGGTGTGCTGGGACAGGATGGTCAGGACCAGCTCGTCAGTCGGCGGGCGGCGCGGTGCCCAGTGAGGCAGGCCGTAGAGCCCCTGCAGGCTCATCAGCACGAACTCGACGAGGCAGGGGCGCTCGCGCTCGAGCGGCACGGCGGCGGCAGACGCGGTCACGAGGCGGAACCAGCCGAACTCGCGTCACTCCGGCCAAGGGTGTCCAGCTCGGCACCAAGCGAGACCAGCCGCGCCACGCGCTCGGCCGCCCGCGCGACCGGTTCGGCCCCGGCCGCCATCGCCGCCTCCAGACCCCGGTGGTCTTCGCAGGCTGAGACGACGACGGCGTCGAGCTCGGCGAGCGCCGCGACCCCCTCGGGCTCGATGCCGCCAGCAATCACCACGCACGGCCGGCCCTCCTCACGCGCGTGCAGTGCGATCCCGTGCGCAGTCTTGCCAAATGCCGTCTGCGCATCGACGCGACCCTCGCCGGTGATCACCAGCCCGCAGGCCGCTAGGCGTTCGGGGAACCGGACGAGCTCCATCACCACGCCGATCCCGGGGCGGACGGACAACGCGGCCACGCGGCCGGCAAGGGCGAGGAGGCCCCCGACTGTGCCGCCCGCAGCCCCCGAACCGGGCATATCCGCGACGTCGCAGCCGGTGGCAGTGGCGAGCACATTCGCGTAGTGGGCCAGCGCGTCGTCCAGCTGACGGACCTGCGCGGGCGAGGCGCCCTTCTGCGGCCCGTAGACAGCCGCGGCACCGTTCGGTCCGCAGAGCGGGTTCGTGACGTCGGACGCGACGACCAGCCGGACGTCGCGCAGGAGCGGCGAGAGGCCGGTGAAGTCGACGCGCGCCAGCCTGGCGAGCGCGGCCCCGCCCGGCCCGAGGTCGCGGCCGGCCGCATCGAGGAACCGTGCGCCGAGGGCCGCGAGGAGGCCCGAGCCACCGTCGGTCGTGGCGCTGCCGCCAACGCCAAGGATGATGTCGCGCAGACCAAGCGCGATCGCCGCCGCGAGCGTCAGCCCGGTCCCGAACGTGCTCGCGGCGCCCGGATCGCGCTCCCCTGTGGCGACTCGCCACAGCCCCGACGCGTCCGCGAGCTCCACCACCGCCCGGTCGCCGGAGCGCAGGTACCGCCCTTCGACCGCCTGTCCCAGCGGATCCTGCGACGCCGTAGGCAGCTGCTTCCAGGAGGCATCCGCTGCTCGGAGCGCGTCGAGCAAGCCGGCGCCACCATCGGAGATCGGGCAACGGTCGACGACGTCGTCTGGGCGAGCGCGAGCCCACCCCAGGGCGATCGCGTCGGCGACCTGGATGCTCGTGAGCGAGCCCTTGTACGAGTCCGGCGCGGCGAGCACCCGGAGCGGCATGCGGTCAGCGACCCGCCCGGCCGGGCCCGGCCTCAGCCGTCACAACCCCCGGGGCCCGGCGACGCTCCAGGTACTCCGGGATGCGGAGCATCGGCGGCCGTTCTTGGTCGGCAAGCTCGATCACCTCGAGCGACAGGCGCGTGGGCGACGAACGAGGCAGCTTCATGGTGGAGCCGAGCTCGGCAAAGAGGTGCGCGCGACGGCGCTCCTCAAGGCGCTTCATGACCGCTTGCAGGATCACGAAGCTCATGCGGCTGAGCCCCTCGAGCTCTTGGTTGCGGTGCACGCGCCGTTCGAGGTCGACCTGCCCAAGCCCCTCGAGGCCGACGCGCTCGATTGCGTCGATCAGGTGGCCGATCTCGACCGCATAGCCGGTGAAGAACGGGAGCGCCTCGAGCAGGCTGCGTCTCCCCGCGTACTCTCCCGAGAGGGGCTGGATCATGCCCGACAACTCGGGGAAGAAGAGGTTGATAAGGGGACGCGCGACGAGCTCGGTCACGCGCCCCCCTTGACCCTCGCGAAGCACCCCGCCCTCCACAATGGGCCGCTCGTAGTAGCCCTTGACGTAGGCGATGCGGGACTCGGTGAGCAGGGGGCCCAGCGTCCCGTACGCCAGGCGGGACTCCCAGTCTCGCACGTCCGTGTCGCACCAGACGACGATGTCGCCACTGGTCTCGTACAGGCTCTTCCAGAGTGCCTCGCCCTTGCCCCGGTAGGAGCCGTAGCGAGGAAGCACGTCCGCATGCTGCACGACGCGCGCGCCCTCCGAGGCGGCGACCGTGCGCGTGCCGTCATCCGACGCCGAGTCGATCACCAGGAGTTCATCGACGAGCGGGACGCGCTCCATCAGCTCCTCCCGGGCGCGGCGCACGATGGGCCCGACCGTGGCCGCCTCGTTGAGCGTGGGCAGGACCAGGCTGATGGTGACGCCCTGCCGTTCCTTTAGGGTCACCAGGCGAGTCAGGTCGGCGAACTCGCCGTGGTGGAAGTTCGACTCGGCGAACCAGCGGTCGACGCGGACGGCGACGCTGCGCTCCTCCTCGACGGCGCGGTCGATCGACTCCAGCGTCTCGGTCTGCCGTGCCGCCTGTTCGAACGCCGCGTGTGTAGGCGCCTCCTTCGTCTTGACCACGATGACGGTGGTCCGTGCCTTCTGGGCGATGTGCTCCGGGAGCGCGCCGAATAGCCCGCCCGCGGTGGGGGTCAAACTGGAAGGGTCCCCGGCACGCGACCCCCTGCCAGGCAGGGCGCCCGGCACCGACGCGCCCATCACGAGCAGGTCGGCGCTTTCGGCCTCGCGGATGATCGCGTTGCGGACGTTGAGCGCCTCCCGGATGATCGGCACGGACCGGCCACGGGCTTGCCGGCGGATGAACGCCTGCAGCGCGCGCTCCGCCTGCGCGCGGACCTCCTCGCCCACCCCAGGCGGCAGTACATGCATGACAGCGACCTCGGCGTCCATGCGGCGCCCCAGTGCGTCGGCGAACCGCAGCGCGAGATCGGCATGCGGCCCACCGCGGACCGGGACGAGGATGCGCCCCACTGCGTCCACGCCGCGCTGCTTGACCACGGCGATGTCGCATGGCGCGTCGCGCACGACCGCGTCGATCGTTGGCGAGAACGTGGCGTTCGTGCCGCGGCGCCCACCCGGCGTGCCGGTCCACCCGAAGACGATCAGGTCGACGTCCTCCTCGGCGGCCGTTTCCAGGATGCCCTCCGCGGCTTGGCGCCCGATCCGTACAAGCGTCCGCAGCTCGACCCCTTCCGGCACGAAGTCCAACACGCGCTGAAGCAGCCGCCGGGCGTGCCGTGCTCGCGTCGCCCCTTCGGACAGTGGCTCGCCTTCTGGGATCTCCACGATCCCGAGCACGACCAGGCACCCGCTGCGGTCCATCACGGAGGCGCCGATCCGGACGAGGCCCGCCGCGGTCCGGGGGTTCGCCAGCGGGATCAGGATCCGCTGTGGCAGGCGGCTGCTCATTCCAATGGCTCCGGTGCGGCGTCGGTCTCCTGCCAGCGCGTGACCAAGTAGGGCTTTGCCAGTTCGAACGCCCGTGCTTGTCGCTCGACGACCGCCTCGGCTTGCTCTCCCCGCAGCTCGTCCACCTCGAGCAGCAGGCTCGCCACGCGGCCGAAGTAGAGCGGCACCAGCGCCGCGACGAGCCGGTCGACGGGCAGCACCCGCCGGTGAGCCGCAACGCACACGTCGTACACCGCATGCGCCCACGTGATGTCCGGGAAGCCGAACATCCCCGCCTGGAGGGTGCGGGGAGCGTCTGCACGCGCCGCCCCCTGAGCCGCGGATCCGGCGTCCGTGGCCAGCTCGCAGACCAGCGCCGCGGTCTCCGGCGCCAGCATCAGGTCCCATTGTTCGCCCTGCGCGAGGCGGCCGCGGTGGAACTCCTCTAGCAGCCGAACGATGTCCACCTCGAGCGGCGGCGGCTCCACGAGCCGCTCGAAACCGTACGCCGGCACGTCGTGCGAGCCGTGAACGGTGAGCCAGCGATCAGCGTGCCGCTCAGTAAGCTCGAGGATTGTGCTCAGCACTTGGCTGAACATCGGCCCGAGGTCCGCGCCCGGGTCCTTCGGATCGTGCACCTTCGCCCCGAGCCGCGCCTGGCACACCGCGAAGCCGCCGGCGACGGCCGTCGTAGTCATCCAGATGTCGATCCCAAACCGGCTGACATCGGAGGTCCAGTCGTCCCGCTGGAGGTAGTGGTCGACCAGGTCGCTGCTCACGCCGAAGTCGCCACCGATCGGCTGGCGGATGCGAAGCCCGTACAGTGCCCTTGTCAGCGGGTACGTGACGGTGTTCGTGATGGTGCCGTCGTTCCGGTGCCGGGCGTAGAGTGGTGCTACGAAGTCGAAGCCGCCCTTCAGGATGGGCCCGGCGAGAAGCTCGATCCACTCTGGCAGGATCGAGCGCAGGTCGGAGTCGACGACGACGAGCGCCTGCACCTGGAGCGCGTGCGCGATCTGGAAGACGGTCCGCAGGGCGGCTCCCTTGCCTCCGACGCCGTCGACTTCTGGGTACGTCAGGCTGATCCGTTCGAGGCGGTTACGGGGGCGCACGAGGAGGATCCGCTCGACGTAGTCGGGCGGCTCGGTCTCGACTACTACGCGTTGCGTCCCGTCGGGCGAGCCTGCGTCGGCGTTGACCAGCACGGGACGCAGATCCGGGAAGTACTGGACGAGGCCGGCCTGAGCGGCGCGCGTGACGTGGCCGATCGTGGCCGCGTTCCGAAAGCTCGGGATTCCGACCATGATGTCAGCCCGTCCGACGCGGTCGACGGCGTCGCGCAGGGCAGGCGGGAGGGGCGACGGCATCGTCTCCACTTTACCGGACGCCGCCAGCCCGGCAGCAGTCGGCCGGCGGGCTGG
>JBKQRF010000282.1:0-13711 GCA_052144055.1 Candidatus Limnocylindrales bacterium | reverse complement strand
TGAACCTCTTGCCGCAGGCATGGCTCTCGCCGCGGCGAGGCCCGGCCGTTCGTTCCTCGTGAGCTGGTCAGCGGCTGCCGACGGGGGTAAGTCCGGGCCGTTCCGGCGGCGTCGACGGCTCGGACTCGGCGACCTCGAGCGGCCGCCTGAAGAACTCGGGCTCACGTCGCCACTGGACGACCATCAGGATCACGCCGAGGATGGCGAAACCGATCGTGATCACCAGCGGCGGGCCCCAGCCAAACCAGGACGTGCCGGAGGCCGAGTTGGCTGGATTGGAGAGACTGATCACCGAGTACACGAAGGCAAGCGTGAGCATGACCCCGCCGGCCACCGGTACGATCCCCATCAGGAACAGGTTCTTGACGCTCCGCAACAGCTGGTGGCGGTAGTAGATCGCGCAGGCGTAGCCGGTTAGGCCGTAGTAGAAGGCGATCATGAGCCCGAGGGCGGCGACCGCGTCGTAGAACACGTTCTGCGCGACGATCTTGAGCCCCACGTACCAGACGATCGAGAGCACGCCCATCCAGATCGTCGCGGTGGTCGGTGTGAGGTAGCGCGGGTGCATCCGCGCGAAGTACTCGGGCAGAGCCTTCTTGGCGGCCATGGAGAGGACCGTCCGTGCCGTCGGCAGGATCGTCGTCTGCGTCGACGCGGCTGCCGAGGTGAGGACGGCGATGATGAGCAGCTTGCTCAGGGGCGAGCCCAGCACGGTCCCGGCCATGCTGCCGAGGACATCCTCCCCGCCCTGCTTGGCCAGGAAATCCGACCCGTGGACCGCCTGCGCGGCGATCGATACGAGGACGTACGTGGCGATGAGGATGAACGTCGAGGTCACCGCGGCCCGGCCCGGCGTCTCTGTCGTGTCTGTGGTCTCCTCGTTCACCGACGCCGACGTGTCCCAGCCCCAATAGATGAACAGGGCCACCATGATCCCCGAGGTCAGCGCGTTCGGATCGGAGATGTTGAAGGGATTGAGCCACGCGAGCTCGGGGCGCACACCGTCGGCGAAGGCGCCGCTGTACACCTTGACCAGGGCGACCACGGTGAAGAGAGCGAGGGCAAACAGCTCCAGGCCGAGCAAGATCACCTGCGTCCGCGCGGAGATCTCGATCCCGATGTAGACGATCCAGGTCAAGGCGATGATGAAAAGGACGCCAAGGGCGACGGTGGCGGCCGCACCGAGCGCGACGTTCTGACCCGCCAGGGTGATCGAGCCCCACGTAGACGGGTCGATTCCGAAGAGCTGGAAGGTGTAGATGGCGGCCACCTCTGCCAGGCTCGCCATGACCACGACGTCGGCGACGATAATGGCCCAACCGGCCAGCCAGCCGGGCGCCGGCCCCATCGCCTTGGCCACCCATGTGAAGCTCGTGCCGCAGTCGGGGTCCGCTCGGTTCATGTAGTAGTAGGCCACCGCGATGCAGACCATCGGCACGAACGCGACGATCATGATCGCCGGCGAGAACGCGCCGACGGCCGCCGCCACGAGGCCGAGAGACACCGCCAGGCTGTACGCCGGGGCGGTCGAGGCGACCCCGATCACGGTGTTGGAAACGAACCCGATGGCGTCGGCCTTCAGGCCCTTGGATCCCGCGGCGCCGACCTCCGTCGGCGCAGCCGCATGCGTCATCCCTCGCCCTCCTCGATCGAGCTGCGTGGGGACGCCTGTCGGGCGCCATGATAAGCAGCGAGCCGAGGCGCGTTCTGACTGACATGCCGGGCCGTTCGGCCCCGTCGCACCGCGTGACTCGGTCGAACTCAGCCAGAGCGGCTCTGACGTGCCGGTGTTAGGGCGCGCCACGACGGTGGATGGCCGCGTCGCGTGCCGCGCGAGGTGGCACAGAGGAGCATCATCGTTGGGTCGCGACGACTGGTGGTCTGGTCGGGCTTCCTCGTCGTCGCCAAGGTGTCCCGGGGAGATGGTCCTGACGAGCACACGGGTCACCAGCGCAGGCACCGTCCGGACCTGTCCGCTCTGCGGCGCGAACGTGATCGCGACGATCCCGTACGAGCCCTTGGCCGCCAGCGAGCAGTTCGAGGCTGACCTCGCCGCCGATCGGATCGTGCTCGGTGGGTGTCCGGTATTGCGCGATCCGCCCGACCAGCACACCGCCACCTGGGGCCTCGAGTTCCGCGCCCACGAACGCCCCGCTATCGCGGAGTCAACACGGCGACCGGCATCGTGAGCACGCGGCAGCCCGTCGACGCGCTGACCGCCGAGCAGCGGTGCATCGTCGAATGGAACGACGGGCCGCTCGTCGTGGTGGCCGGCGCGGGGACCGGCAAGACGCGGGTGATCGTGGAACGCGTCCGCCGACTGCTTGAGACGAAGGGGGTCGGGGGCGCCCCCGACGGCGACGTGGCGTGGCTCCCGACGGAGGCTGCGGCGGCCGACCCGGATCGTCCCTTCGACGGCCCGCTTCTTCCCGAGCAGGTCCTTGTCCTGACATACAACGTCAAGGCGGCCAAGGAGCTCGGCAACCGCCTCGAGGCCGCCCTCGGGCCGGCCGTCCGGGCGCGCCTCATGGTCGCCAACTTCCACAGCTTCTGCCATCGCATCCTCGTCGAGTCGGCGCCGGACGCCGGCCTTCCCTTGACTCCCGACGTGCTCGACGGGGTGGGCCAGGTGCTCCTCCTACGCGACCTCCGGCCGTCCCTCTCGCTCCGCTATTACGCGGGGCGAGGGAACCCGTACTGGGGGCTCGAGCGCTTCGTCGGGTTCATCAACCGGGCCAAGGACGAGCTCGTGGGTCCCGCCGATTTCGACGTCTTCGTGGCCGCTGAGCAGGTTGCCTTCGAAACGCGCTTCGGTCCCTACGCAGAGGCCCTCGAGCGCCTCGAGGCGCTTGGGTCGTTCGACCGCGGCCGCACCGAGGTCCGCGGCGCCTACGCATCCTTCCGCTCGGCCGAGCGCGCGCTCGCAGCCGGCAGCCCCGACGCCGACCCGGACTTCGAGACGGTCGAGAAAAGGGCCGACCGCGAGGCCCGCCGGGCCGTCTGGGGGACCGGCGCCGCGGCCCCGCGAACCGCGCTGGACCTGAACCAGCGCGCCGATGTCGACGGGCTTGCCGCCACATACGTGAAGGACGGCGCCGCGCTCGAGGTCCTCCGTCTCTCCGAGCTCGCCCTTGTCTACCGCGTCTACGAGGCCGAGCGCGAGCGGCGCGGGGCGCTCGACTTCGGAGAACAGGTGGCCGCGGTGATCCGCCTCTTCCGCGAGCGGCCCAACGTGCTGCGCGCCTGGCAGCGACGCTTCCGCTACATCCTCGTCGACGAGTTCCAGGACGCCAACATCGCCCAGATCGAGCTCATCGAACTGCTTGGACGGACGCCCGACCGACCGGACAACGTGATGGTTGTGGGCGACGACGACCAGTCGATCTACCGCTTCCGGGGTGCCAGCTACGCCGCCTTCGTCGAGTTCGACCGGCGCTTCTCCGGCCCGCCGGTGCACGATCCCGATGCCTCGCCACCGGGAACGCCTCCACGCCTGCGCATCGAGGAGAACTTCCGCAGCCGGCCGCCCATCCTTCTCGTGGCCAACCGGCTCATCGGGCGCAACGTCCTGCGCTACGCACCCGACAAGCGCCTGGCGGCCCACCGCGCGGGGGAAGGGGCTGTCGCCGTCGAGCTCGTCGACTGCTCCGGGCCCGACGACGAAGCGGCCGCCATCGTCGAGCGCATCCGCGCCCTCGCAGGGTGGGACCCCGCGACCGGCGGGGAGCCGGGCGTGCCGTGGAGCTCGTTCGCCGTCCTCTATCGCAAGCACAAGCACCGCGACGCGATCCTCGCCCGCCTGCGCGAGGAAAGCATCCCGGCCGCCGTGTCCGGCGGCCTCTCGCTCTTCGCCGCCCCCGAGATCCGCGACCTCGAGCAAGCCCTGCGCGCGATCGCGAACCCCTTCGACGACATGGCCCTTACTAGAGTGCTGACGGGCGGTCCTTGGCGTCTCGACGCCCTCGAACTGCTGGCGATCACCCGGGCAGCCAAGCGAGCCGGCCGCCACGTCCTCGAGCTCGCGCGCGAGGCCGCCGGCTCGGGCGAAGTGACCGTCGATGCTACGACCACCGGAAGCGGCAACGAAACGGTCCGCGAGAACGGGGACGCGGCCGGTTGGCGCACCGACGAGCGGGCCGAGCCGCCCTCGCGCGTCCTCGAGCTAGAGCCTGCCACCCGAGCCAAGCTGCGGCGTTGCCTCGACACGCTCGACGCGCTCGTGCCGCACGCAGTGCGCGAGGGCCCCTTCACGATCTTGGAACGGTTCGTCGATCGCACCTCGATGCTGCTCGACCGACTGGCCGGCAATACGCTCGAGAGCCAGCGCGAGATCGCCAACATCGCGTCCCTGCTGCGTTTCGCCGCCGACTGGCAACGAGAGCACGCCGGGCGGTCCCTCGGGGACTTCATCGAGTACGTCGATGCCTACCAGGCTGCAGGCGGCGAGCTGCCCACGAGCGTCGAGCTCGCTGAGGACGTGCAGGGCGTGCGCCTCATGACCCTCTACCAGGCCAAGGGCCTCGAGTTCCCCCACGTCTTCGTGCCCTACCTGCTCGACGGGGAGTGGCCGGTCCACGAGCAGGGCGGGAGCCTGTTCCCCCGCGAGCTCCTGCGAGAGCAGGTCCCGGTGGGCGACATCCACACTGAGGAGGAGCGACGCCTCCTGTACGTGGCCATCACGCGCGCCCGCGAGACGCTGGTCCTTACCACCCACCGAGGCGCGACTTCCGAGCGTGTCGAGAGCGCCTTCGTCGAGGAGCTGCGCACCGATGCGGGGCCGGAGCTGCGCGAGGATGATCGGACTGCACCCACAGCGGCCGTGGCGGAGGCCCCCGCGACTGCTGAGGCCGAGGTCGACGAGGGACGCGAGGCGACCGAGGGCGCAGATGACACCACCAGCGCCTCCGGGCGGATCGTGGCCCTTCCGAGCCGGCGGGAGCGGCGAACAGCATTGCGCCTGCGGGCCGACGAGATCCTCTCGCTACTCGAGGGCGTGTCACCCGACGCGCCGGATGCGCACGAGGCCCGCGTGGCTCTGATCAGCGAGCTCGCCACGGTCGGGGAGGCGATCGTCGCGGGCGCCGACGCTGCGCGGGCTGTCGGCCTCGACCCGCTGACCCTGCGCACGGTCGCCACCGACGCCGGCGTCGGGGCGAGCCTGCTTGCGGTGGCCCCGCTCCCGAGCGTCTTCAGCTACAGCCAGTTCGACACGTACGAACAATGCCCGCTGCAATACGCCCTCAAGCACGTGTATGGCATCCCGGAGGAGGAAACGGGAGCGGCTCGCACGTTCGGGAGCACCGCCCATGCGGCGTTCGAGGCTTTTACGAGGGAACGCCGGGAGCGGGCCGCGCGCGGCGACCCCCCGCCCACCCGAGCTGACCTCGATCGGCTGTTCGCCGCGGCGTGGACGCCCGAAGGCTTCCCCGACCGAACGAGCGAAGAGACGTACCGCCGGAGGGTAGGCACGCTCCTCGACCACTTCTGGGAAGGCGAGCTCGCAGGTGTCGGCGAGGCGCTCCACGAGGAGCTCCCCTTCCAGCTTCGCCTCGAGCCGGGGGACGGGAGCCTGCCCGTTCGGATCAACGGCATGATCGACCGGATTGACCGCCTGCCCTCGGACGGCATCGAGGTGCTCGACTACAAGACCGGGCGCCCGAGCAGCCAGAAAGGCGTCGACGAGAACCTGCAGCTCTCGATCTACGCCCTTGCCTGCCGCGACGCCTTGGGCTTGGGCACCCCCGAGCAAGTGACCCTCTACTTCACCGAGGCTGCCATCCGCATGAGTACGACGCGCACAGATGAGCAGCTCGACGCCGCGCGCGATGAGCTGCTGGCCCGTGCTGTCGCCATCCGCTCGGGCGATTTCCGCGCCACGCCCTCATCACACACGTGCGGCTGGTGCGACTATCGCGCCCTTTGCCCGAGCCGCGTGCAGTAAGGAGACGGAAGGGGCGCGTTGTGGCGCCGTGATGACCGGCGGCCCAACGAAGCTGTCAGCGGAGTTACCCCCCGCTCGAGGGGAGCCCGAGTCTGTCGAGGGGGCCTGAGAGCGCCACAGCTCGCGAGTCCGGTTCCCAAGGTCGTTGGTGTCAACGCCCCCGGGATCGATCGGTTCTACGGTCAAATGAGGCTGACGCGCACCACCCGAGGATCGTGATTGGAGGATGGTGCTGCCCCAGACTTGCGAGGAGGCCGTTGCTAGCTGCGCTCGCAGACGACCGAGCTCGTGCCTTCGGGGGTAGAGGTGCAATCGTTGGCCGTCCACGTCAGCGGCCGGGGCCGCTGGTCCGAGCGCGCTCACTCCTCGGGTCTGACCCAGGCCTCCTCGGGCGACAGCGCCGCATGACCGGCCGGCACGATCTTCCTGTACACCTGCTCGGGCTGCGCCGCCTGACCATCGATGCTCAGCAGCCAGTCGATCCGGATATCGAACAGGCGCTGGTTGTGCTCGAGATAGGGCCGGATGAGCTCCCAGTCCGCGCGCTCGAGCTCGACGGGCTCTCCCCCGTTCAGCTGGTCCCGGCCGACGCGACCGTAGGGATCCCGCACGTACACCGCACCGCCCGAGGCGAGCGAGAAGAGGTTGCCGCCCGGATACGGGCTGTCGAGTTCCGAGGGCGCGCCGTCCTCGTCGTACGTGACGCCGTTCACGATGACGAATCCGCCGCCGTGCAGGGCATCGCCCGCCATGAACGACTCGGCGAGATAGTCGAGGCTCGTGCCGTTGATGACGACGCGCGGCCGGCCCACCCCGTTGTTCAGGGGGCGACCGGCCGCGCTGCCCCGGACGAACACGTCGCCACCCTTGGCACCGTACATGAACGTCTGGCCCACGTCGCCGTGGATAACGAGCCTGCCGTCCTTGAGGATCTGCGCAACCTGATCCTGGGCCGACCCGTGCACGATCACCTCGGCTCCGTCGATCCCGGAGGCGAGGTAGTCGCCGGACGAACCGAACACCTCGAGACGCACGCCCGCTGACCCTGGGCCCAGCCCGCAGCCGATGAACCGCTGGCCCCGCACGTTCAGCAGGACAAAGCGCCGGGCTCCGTGCCCGTAGAGCTCGACAACCAGGCGCGAGAGGGAGCCCCGTCCCTCTGCGGCTAGGCCCTGGGCGTCGAGTACCACGGTGCGCTCGGCGCACATGTCGGCGGGCACGCCGCACGCCGCACCGTCCGCGCCCGCCCACACGAAGTGCTCCGAGGGCTCCCGCCGGACACGCTCGGCGACCGCGCCCAGGCAGCCGTCGAGGAGGGAGAGGACGCCACTGCGCTTCAGGGGGGCCAGCTGGTAGCGGCGATCCATAAGCCGCGACAGAACGGCGATCGCGCGCTCGCGACCCGGGTCGTCGGTGGCATCGGCACAGAGCGCGGCAAGGAAACGCTCGAGCCCGCCGTAGCCCCAAGTCGGCAGGTGGCGGGCAGCCTCGTCGGCCAGCGCATCTGCCGGGCGGTCGCTGAGCGCCAGGCGCCGCGCACCACCGTCTCCGCCGCCTCCGGGTTGATTGTCGGCGGCTGGGCCCACCCTGCTCCGGTCGGCCTCGATGAGCCGGCCGAACTTGTCGGTGCACCATAGGCGCGGTGGCGTGTCGTCAAGCGCGACGTGGAAGAGGAAGGCCCCGCCGTCGGTGTGGCTGCCCCCTCGGGCGCTCCAGTAGCGATCGGCTCTGCTCCAGAACGTCGGCTGCAGCCCGGAGAGACTTTCGAGCACCGCGTCGATGGCCTGTTTCTCCGAGGCGGCTAGGCCCACGCTCGCTCGACCCTGCTGGAGGGCGAAGACCTGCGGCCGAAGCATCGAGGTGTCGGTGATGCCGATCAAGCGGCCCAGCCCCTCGCGAGGCGCGGACTGAGCGATGAGGAAGTACCAGGGACCGTCGGGAGAGATGTGCATGTGCGTCGCCTGCAGCATCCCGTACACCCGCCGCCGGACTTCCGGAAGCAGGGCGAAGTCCCGCTCGGTGGTGGGCGCCAGCACCTCGATGACGTACTCGAGGGGATAGCCGTAGACGCGATGCAGCAGGTCGAAGACGAGGGCCGCGACCTCCGTGTCGGTCAGGAACAGGGGATGCCGGCCGCGCTGCGCGAGCGAGGCGCAGATCGAGGCGTAGTTGGCGAAGTCGCCGTTGTGGACGAGCGCTTCGTGCAGGCCCACGAATGGGTGGGCGCCCCCGGGGTGCCAGACGCGGCCCTTGGTAGGGTAGCGGTGGTGACCGATCCAGATGTGCGCTTGGAGGTCTGTGAGCCCGTAGGCGCGCAGGACGTCGTCGCCGTACCCCACGAGCTTGACGGCGAGCAGGTTCTTGCTGTGCGAGAGCACGAAGGCCCGTGTATCGCCGTTCGCCGCATAGAAGGCGCGGTTCAGCCGGTAGCTGTTCTGGAAGACGAGCTCATCGTCGGCCGCTTCCGCCTGCTCGACTGGGATGCCGTGCGCCCCCAGGAACGCGGCACGCGCGTCGGGGCGCACGCGCACGAAGTAGCAGGCTACGCGCGCCGGCGCGACCGGCAGGCCAAGCGGCTCGGTGTCCCAGCGCGCCGGCAGCTCGACCAGCCGGTCCACCGCGAAGGTCGGCTCGATGTACGCCGCTTCGACCTCGGGCCGCGCTCCGGAGTCGAGATAGGCGATCGCGAGCAGATAGTCGTCGCGCAGCTGTGCGGGCGAGACGCCGAAGAACTCGGGGTCGAGCCCCACGGCCGCGATGCCGCCGCCTTTGCCGTTGCCGCGGTTGCGCATCTGCGCAAGGGCCTGGAGGAGAGCGTGGCCCGGGACGGGGATGCTCGCCGCGACGCCCACGACGCCGCAGCCGCCCTCCGCCTCCAGCGGGCGCGACGTCACGCTCGAGCTGGCCGCGGCGCCGCTGCCGAGCTCCCGCTCCGAGGCTAGCAGCGCCTCAGCGAGCGCTGCGCGATCCACCTGCCACCTCGGGTTGGCCGGTCCCTGCCCGCCCCACGTAGCGCAACACCTCCGTGCGGCCCCGCAAGGTGCGCACGCCCGGGAGCGCCAGGCGGCGCAGGATCTCGCGCAGCTGGCGTTCGAACGAGCCGTACAGCCGGCCCAGGCGCTCGGCACCCCAGTCCGGGTCGACGAGCTCGGAGAGCTCGGGATCGGTGGTGGTCAGCCCGAACGGGCAGCCCCGCCCACGCTCACAGTTGGCGCAGCGCGTGCAGCCCAGAGCCACGAGTTCGGTCGTGCCGAGCACGCAGCCGTCGGCCCCCAGGGCGATCGCTTTGGCCACGTCCTCGGCAGTCCGGACACCGCCGCTGGCCAGCACGACGAGCTCGTCGCGGACCCCCTCCGCCTCGAGGAAGCGATGGACGCGGGGCAGGGCCAGCTCGAGCGGCATGGCGATGTTCTTCTTGGCGATCTCGGGCGCCGCGCCGGTCCCGCCGTAAGCGCCGTCGACCTGGAGGATATGGGCGCCCGCGTAGTAGCTGCCCACCGCGACCATGTCGATGTCAGTCGGCGTGGAGACCTTGACTGCCACGAGCGCGGCGGGGTTGATGCTGTGCAGCCAGTCGATGTGCTTGCGGTGGTCTTCCACCGAGTACACGCTGTGGAATGGGAACGGCGAGAAGAGGCTCACCCAGGGCACGGTCTCGCGCATGCTCGCGACGGCGGCGGTCGCCTTGTCCCCTAGCAGGTGGCCGCCGAGACCAGGCTTCGCCCCCTGCGCGTACTTGAGCTCGACGATCGGCGCCCACGCGATCGTCTCCTCGCGCACCCCGAACATGCCTGTGGCGACTTGCGTAATGACGTGGTCGCGGTACGGGTAGAGGGAGCGCGGGTAGCCGCCCTCTCCGGTCGAGGTGAAGGTGCCCCACCGTTCGGCGGTCCGGGCGCGCGCCACCATGACCTGCTCGCTGACCGAGCCGTAGGACATTCCTGCGCCGTACCAAGGGATCGGGATCTCGATCCTCCGACCGTCGGCGCGCCGGTTGAGCGAGAGCGAGGTCGAGATCGTCGCCGTCTCGGGCAGCCACTGCTCCGGCGGCAGGAACGCGAACTCGAGGGCGTCAAAGCCACCGCCGGAGCGTCCCACTCGGTACTCGAGGCCGTTGGTGGGTGGCTCTCCCGACTCCGCCTGAGCCCAGGTGGCGAGGATGAGCTCGGCCGGCCAGCGGGAGTCACCCATCGCGGGCGGTAGCCCAAGTGTTCCGGCTGGCCACGCGTGGAAGCCCCGGCGCAGGGCGTGCACGTGCTTGGCGATCGAGCGCCGCGCTCCGGGGTCGAGTTCAGGAAGGGTAGCCATCGATCCCTCCGAACGACTCGCGTTCGAGGTCGGCCTGAAAGAGGCAGCGGCCGAGCTCGCCCCGCAGGCGCCGCACCTCCCGCAGGCCCATCGCCCCGAGGATTTCGAGCAGCTGGTCCCGCCAGGAGGCGGCGAGGTTCTCGAGTCGCTGGATGCCCCATTCAGCGGTCAAGTCCGGGAAGGCGACCCGGACGCCGGTGGCATTGGTCGCGTCCTGCTCGACGCGCGCCTGCAAGGCGACCCACAGCGGCGCGTCCAGGGCAACGGCGTCGAGGCCGCAGGCGAGGGCCTTGGGGACGTGCTCCGCGAGGGTGATCCCGCCGCTGCCGAGGAGCGTCAGCTCGTCGCGCAGGCCGGCCTCGACTAGCGCGAGATGCGAGCGGCGGATGAGATCCGGCAGCGCGGTCCAGCCGTCGAGCTGGCTCGGCTGCGCGCGCAGACGCACGATCCGCGCGCCCTCACTCACGGGCGGCACCAGGTCGGCGCCGAGCGGCAGGCAAACCCCGATCAGGCTGTCGGGGAACCGACGCGTGAGCTCCTCGTGTCGCGCGCGATCCCAACCGTCGAGTTCGATGATCGCCGGCGGCCCCGTCAGTCGATCGAGCCAGGCCAATTCGGCGGGCTTGACTAGGGCGACGACCGCCGATGCATCGAGGCCCAGCCGCACGACCGACTCGACTGGCACGAGGGCGAGCGTCTGGATGCGCCGTGCGGCCTCGACGAGGAGCGACTGGATCGGCGCTGCCTGCTGGCCCAGCGGGGCGGCTCCGAGGAGGAAGGGAACCTCGATCCGGCGACCGCGCGGCAGAGGTCCTGACAGCACACCCGCGGCGTCGAAGCACAAGAAGGGCGGTCGCTCACCGATCTCGACTGCGGTCGAGATGTACTCGCGGCCATGGATGCCATCCCTGGTCGGACGCACGATCTCGGACATGTCGAGCCACAGCCCATCCCAGCCGGTCCCGCCGAACGGGCCGCGGTACCCTGCGCCGCGCACCGGCACGCGCCCCGTGCGCGCCTCATACAGGATGGTGTCGACCTCCTCGACGCTGTAGCCGGGTGCCAGTAGCCGCTCTCGCTCACGGTTGCGCTGGATCTTTACCACGCCGGGATACTCGGTCATGCAGCGTAGGCAGCCGACACAAAGGTCCTCGATCGGCGCCAGGCCGCCCACGGGTCGGCCGAAGACCCCGTACACGCAGGGGCGGCTGAGCGCCACCCTCAGGTCACCCCGTGCGGCGAGGATCTCCTGGGCCGCCAGCGCGACGAGCCGGTACTTCGTCACCTGCACCCGGAACCGAGGCGGAAGCGGAACGACCTCTGGGGTGAACTGCGTGGCGATCGTGTAGCGCCGGTAGGCCGGCAGCGGGCTCGTCATCTGGGTCTCGGACGGTCGTGCTCCGGGATGGCTGACGTGCCCGCACACACGGTCGATCGGTGCATTGCCGTGGGCTGTCTGGGAGGGATGAGCGCAAGTTGGTGCTCAATCTCACCCTTCGGGAGCGCGATGTACCCGCAGTTGCCACACGTCCAGTCCGCCGGACCGTGCGGGCACCCCGTCACTGCGCCCACCGGCCCATTCGAGCCGAGCACGATGACAATGTTCTCGCGCGCCCACACGTCGTGTCGGCAGCGGGGACACACGGGCAGCTCCTGCATCTGCAGAGCATCGCGGTCGTGCACCGGCGGCGGCCACTGCCAAATGGGCCATCCGGCTCGATGCCGCAGACACTCTAAGAGGTGGCACTCGCCGACGTTCGAAGGCGGTTCTCCTGAGGCCTAGGCGTGGCCAGCCGTGCCTCCAGGCCGTGCAGCTCGTCGCGCAACCCGGCTGGCAGGCGGTCCCCGAATTGGGCGAAGTGCGCCTCGATGAGCGCTACTTCGTCGCGCCACTCGTCGGCGTCCACCCGCAGAAGCTCGCGCATCGCCTGCGCCGAGACGTCCAGACCTGAAACGTCCAAAGCCCCGTCGGCGGGCAGCCGCCCGATCGGCGTATCGACCGCACTCGCCGTGCCGGACAGGCGCTCGGTGATCCACTTCAGGACCCGGCTGTTCTCGCCATACCCGGGCCACAGGAAGCGGCCGTCGGCGCCCCGGCGGAACCAGTTGACACAGAAGATGCGCGGCAGCTGGGTCAGCTCGGGCCGCTCCGCGAAGGAGAGCCAGTGGGCGAAGTAGTCGCCCATGTGGTAGCCGCAGAAGGGCAGCATGGCCATCGGGTCGCGCCGCAAGACGCCCGTCTGTCCAGTTGCAGCAGCGGTCGTCTCGCTCCCCGCAGTCGCCCCGAGGAACGTCCCGTGGCGCCAGTCGAAGGCCTCCACGAGCGGCACGACGCTCCGCCGGCGGCCCCCTAAGAGGATGGCGTCGATGGGCACCCCCGTGGGGTCCTCCCACTCGGGGGCAATCACCGGGCACTGCCGCGCCGCCACGGTGAAGCGCGCGTTGGGATGGGCGGCCGGGCGGCCGGCGGACGGCGTCCAGGGCCGGCGCAGCCAGTCGGTGAGCTCCTCCGGCGCGTTGGGCGTCATGTCCTCCCACCACACATCGCCCTCGTGGGTCAACGCGCCATTCGTGAAGATCGCGTGGTGGCGCAGGGTGCGCATGGCGTTGGCGTTGGAGCGCAATCCCGTGCCAGGCGCCACCCCGAAGAACCCGGCCTCCGGGTTGATGGCGTGGAGCCGGCCGTCCGCTGCCGGCTTCATCCAGGCGATGTCGTCACCGATGGTCTCGACGGTCCAGCCCGGCAGGGTGGGCTCGAGCATGGCGAGGTTGGTCTTGCCGCAGGCCGATGGGAACGCCCCCGTCATGTAGCGGTGTTCTCCCTCGGGGCTGGTGAGCTTCAGGATGAGCATGTGCTCGGCCAGCCAGCCCTCGTCGCGGGCCTGCACCGAGGCGATGCGCAGGGCGTGGCACTTCTTGCCGAGCAGCGCGTTGCCCCCGTAGCCCGAGCCGAACGACCAGATCTCGCGGGTCTCGGGGAAATGGCAGATGTACTTGTGCTCCGCATTGCATGGCCAGGGCACGTCGGGATCTGTGGGCTCTAGGGGCGCGCCGACTGAGTGCAGGCCCCGCACGAAGGCACCGGTGGCCCCGAGCGCCGCGAGGACGGCGGTCCCAACCCGCGTCATGACGTGCATGTTGGCGACCACGTAGGGCGAGTCGGTCAGCTCCACCCCGATGTTAGCGATCCGGGAGCCGACGGGCCCCATGCTGTAGGGGATGACGTAGAGCGTCCGTCCCTCCATCGAGCCCGCGAAGAGGGCACGTAAGGTCGCCTTCATCTCCACTGGATCGGCCCAGTTGTTGGTCGGGCCAGCCCCCTCGCGCGTCGCGGAGCAGATGAACGTGCGATCCTCGACACGGGCCACGTCGGCGGGGTGCGAGCGCACGAGGAAGCTGTCGGGCCGGAGTTTCGGGTTGAGCGGGATGGCGGTGCCCGCCTGCACGAGGATGCGCAGCATG
>JBKQRF010000281.1:0-5119 GCA_052144055.1 Candidatus Limnocylindrales bacterium | reverse complement strand
GCGCGAGGCGCTCCGCTGTCTGAAGCGTCACCTCGCCGACGTGGTCTATCGGACCATGTTGCTCGATCTCCGCGCCGCCGAAATCAGGGCTTGACGAGATAGGAGCTCACGAACTGGGACTTGACCGTCTCAGGCCGGATGTGGACTTATGCAGTGTCCCGCGCAAGGTCCGGCGCGACGTGCGCGCGCTCGACCCGCCCCCTGCGCCTGCTCCGACGCCCGCCGCGTGGCACTGCCCGTCGCTCCGCGACACGCATGCTGCCCAGCCGCTCGCGCCGCTGATCGCGACATACACGGCGCTCTATAGCAGCAGCTGGCGACCATCGACCCGAACGAAGCACGCCGCCGACTTCCGCCGCTTCCTCGACGGGCTGGCGGCGAGCGGGCGGCCGGCCACGACCGACGCGCTCGACTTTCTGACCCTCGTGGCGTACGTCGAGTACCTGCGCAGCCGCCCCAAGGTGACCTGGCTGTGGCGCACGGCGCCCGATGCGGGCGCCCGCTGCGTGCGCGGCGGGGGAGGAGAGTCCCTCTCGCTCAACAGCGTCAACGCCTACATGCGGCCCCTGCGCTCGCTGTGCCTGTGGCTGGTGGAGGAGGGGATCGTGGCGGTCAATCCCTTCCGCCGCTCGCTCGGCCGGGCCGGCTGTAATCCGCTTCTGCCCTCGGGGGAGACCCGCCGAAGTCCGCCACGTTGGAGGACCTGCGGGCCCTGGAGCGCGGCTGCGCAGGGGAGGAGCCTCTCGACCTGCGCGACCGGGCCATCCTCTCGATCCTCGCCACCACCGCGGCGCGCAACTCGAGCGTGCGGCTGCTGCGACTTGAGGATGTGGATCTCGAGCGCGCCATCGTCCGGTTCCGCCGGGCCAAGGGCGGCAAGACCCTCGAGGTGGCCCTGCATCCCGAGACGCGGGAGGCGGTGACCCGCTATCTGGAGCTGGGACGCCCCGCCTTGCTGGCCGGTGCAGCGGACGATCCGGGCTACCTCTTCCTCTCGGCGCACCGGGACCGCGGGCCGCGGCCCCTGCTGGTCAACGCCGTCTCGCTCATGCTGCGCCGGCGCTACCACGCCGGAGGCGGGACCCTGTCCACCTTCGGCTCTCACTGCATCCGGCATGCCACGGCTCGTCAATCACGGCATGCCGCTCGAGGAAGTCTCCCGCTACCTCGGGCACAGCTCGACCGACGTCACCCGCCGCTATGCGCAGCAGACTCCCGATGCCCTGGGGGCCCGGGCGGCGGAGGCCCTGGCGCGGGCCGGCCTGGTGGGATGAACAAGACGAGTGTCGAACCGGCAGAGTCGGCCGGCGGCCCCTACCTTCGCATGAGGTTCGCCCTGCCGACCTCGGTCTTCCCACTGTACCTGGCCACCTGGCATGGGGTCGACGGCCGGACAGCTAGCGTCCTCCTCCTCGGAAACCTCGCGGGCGGCTATCTGCTGCGCACGATTGTGGTGGAGGCGTCCGGTGCCTGTGCCTGGGACGGCGCGACACCCTTCCCACCGGCTATGGACCCCCAGGCGGTGTGGGACCAGGTGGAGGAACAGCTCGATCTCGTCGGCGCCGCGGGTGAGTGGGGGCCCGACGAACCGACCGTCGTCGACGTCACGGGGTTCGGGGCAAGCACGGAGACGGTGCGGGGACGGTAGGCCTGGGGGACCGCACTCGTGCTCGGAGCGCCGCGGGGAGGGCTTCTACCGCCACTCCGATCCCGCCTACGCCGAGCCATGGTTCGTGGAGTCGGGGGCGGTTCGTAGCCACAAGCCGGGGCAGAATGAGCACCCCCTTGGCGACATCCAGGCTGAGGGGGCGCGGTCGACGGTGGCCCCGAATCAGGGCGCAGAGCTGGGCGAGCGCACCCGGCGCTCCGGCCCGCGCCACTTCACCCCGGGCGTGGTCATCGTTGGGCCGAGAGCCAGTTACGCCCCGCCACTCACGCTGGACGCTCCGCCAGTGCGTCTGCGCGTCGCGGTCGTGAAGGCCTCGGTCAGCGCCGCCAGGGTCAGACTCCGCGTGTCGGTAACGGTCCAGTCGGCTTCCAGAGCCGCGGATCCCTTGCCGACAGCCATCATCCCGGCGGACTGGATGGCCGCGATCCCTGCTCGCGAGTCTTCGATGCCCACGCACGATTCGACGCGCACCCCAAGCGTCTCCGCCGCGCGGAGGAAGATCTCCGGATCTGGCTTGCCTTTGGCGACCACGGCCGGATCCACGATGAGATCGACAGCGGACGCGATGCCGAGACGTCGCACGACATCAAAAACGTTGTGGCTCGCCGAGGCGATGGCGATCTTCACCCCCGCGCGTCGGAGCTCGGCGAGGAGGTCCGCGACTCCCGGCAGCAGATCGTCGGGCCGGATCTGTTCAATGAGCTCGCGGTAGTAGGCGTTCTTGCGGTCGGCCAGACCCACCTTGTCTCGGGGGCTAGCCGTGTGGCCAGCGCCTTCGAGGATGATCTCCAAGCTCTCCATCCGTCCGACGCCCTTCAGACGCTCATTGAGTTGCCGGTCGAACGGCAGGCCCGTTTCGGACGCGAGACGTTCCCACGCCCGGAAGTGCTGTTCCGCCGTGTCGGTGATGACGCCGTCGAGATCGAATATCACACACTCGAGGTGTGGCTCGAGCGACGCGACCGTGGGCCGGTCGGCGGTAATCCGCAGGCGGTGCCCGAAGTGCTGGATCTCGAGTGCGTCGCCCGCGAGCAGCTCGTACGTCGCCTGGCGGGTGGTGAGCGTCACCTGCAGAACGACCTCGCGGACGCGGAGGCGGAAACGCAGGCGGCTCCACTGGGCCGGGAGCCGCGGCGCGAACGCCAGTCCCCCATCCCGCTCGCGGAGACCCGCGAACCCATTGACCAGGGTCACCCAAGACCCCGCCATGGCGGCGATGTGGACGCCGTGCGCAACGTTGCCGTGCACGTCGTCGAGGTCCATGCGTGCGGTGCGCATGAAGTACGCGTAGGCGTGTTCCGCATACCCGAGCTCGGCGGCGGCGACACTCTGGATGCAGGGTGATAGCGACGAGTCGCCGGTCGTGAGGGCGTCGTAGTAGTCGAAGTTGCGCTTCTTCTCAGCGAGTACGAACTCGTCGCCCAGGAGCACCTGGGCAAGCACGACGTCCGGCTGCTTGAGCACCTGGTAGCGGTAGATCACAAGAGGATGGAAATGGAGCAGCAGCGGGTACATGGACTCTGGGGTGGCCGCGAAGTCCCAGCGGGCCAGTGTCAGGAACGTGTCGTCCTGGGCATGGATGCCCAGGGCATCATCGCGTGGCACGCGCATGCGGCTCGCGGCTCGTCGCCATTCTCTGGGCTCGTCCTCGCCCAGCCCGATCTTGCGGGCAATGCGCACGTACGCATCTGGCTGGTCTGTGGCGAGATCGTGGGCAAGCGTCGCCGCGTACCGCAGATGGGCCTGCGCCATCAGGTTCGTGTAGCAGTTGTTGTTGACGAGGACCGTGTACTCATCGGGTCCGGTCACACCGTTGAGACAGAAGGCACCCCCCTGGGCAGGGATGTAGTCTCCGAGATCCATCCACAGCCGGGCAGTCTCAAACACCACCTCGGCGCCCCCGTCAATGAGGAGCGACTGGTCACCCGTCGCCTCGACATACGTCCGAATGGCGTACGCGATGTCCGCATTGATGTGGTACTGGGCAGTGCCGGCAGGGAAGTAAGCGGATGCCTCCTCGCCGCTGATCGTTCGCCACGGGTACAGAGCCCCACGCTGGCTCATCTCGACGGCCCGCGCCCGAGCTTTGTCGAGGGTGTGCACGCGGTAGGTCAAGAGCGCTCGCGCGATCGAGGGCTGGGTGTACGCGAAGAAGGGCAGGGCGAAGATCTCCGTGTCCCAGAAGTAGTGGCCCTCGTACCCCTCGCCGGTGAGGCCCTTGGCTGCCAGGCTCGTTCGCCCGTCCCGTCCGACTGACTGAAACAAGCTGAAGAGGTTGAAGCGCACGCCTTGCTGGAGCGCGGCGTCGCCGTCGATCTCGACGTCGGCGATGCGCCAGAAGTCATCCATTACGCTGCGTTGCTCGGCGGCAAGTCGTTCAAAGCCGGCCTGCGCCGCGTCCTCAAGGACTGCGCGCGCCTCGCTGGGGAGCCTCTCGCCAGGATGCTCGAGCGAGCAGACGTAGGCCAGGAACTTCGTAACCGACACCCGCGAGCCCGGGCCGGCATCGACCGTCACGCAGACCGTGATGCGGCGCTCTTCGTCGAATGATGTCGTCGTGGCCCCGCCGGATGCGAGCCCCGCCACCTCGACGTCGTGGTCCATCGCCACGGCCAGCGTGAGCCCTGTCGTCCGCGTGCGCTGGATGGCCGCTCCCGAGGTGCCCGACACCTCACGATGTGTGGTCGCCAAGGCGTCTGGCGGGAGGTGCGAACCGAGGCGCGGGTCATCCGACGGCAGCTGATTGGTGCCGTCGAGAACGAGGGATGACTCGAGTCTGAGGGTCGCCCGGCCCTCTAGCACCGAGACGGTGTAGCGAAGCGCGGCGAGGTCGGGCCGGGCAAAGGAGACGAGCCGGTGGGTGACGACCTCGACGAGCACGCCTGCCGGTGAGCGCCAGCGGACTGTGCGCTCAAGCTCGGCGGACGAGAGGTCCAAGGACCGTTCGTAGCCTTCGACCGCGCCGGTCTCAAGATCGAGTGCATCGTCCCCGACGTAGAGCTGCATGCGCTTTCCGTCAGCGACGTTGAGCATCGTCTGGTGGTTCTTCGCGTACCCGTGCGCGACCTCGCCGTACTCGATCGGCGCTTCCTCATAGAAGCCGTTGATGTACGTTCCGCGCGTTGCGGCGGCCGAGTCCTCTTCGGCGTCTCCACGCAGGCCGAGGTGGCCGTTGGCCAATGAGAAGATGGTCGCATTGCGGGCAGCCTGGCTGCCGTCGTGGACATGCTCCCGCACGGCCCACGGCTCGACCGGGTAGATCCGTCCCGGATCGGGCGACGCTCCCCCGCTCACGTGCCTGCTCCTTTCGCTGCGTCGCCTCCGCCCCGCCCCCTACGCTGCCGCCAGCTGGCGGCTGGTGAGCGAGAGGCCGCTCGCGTCGTCGAACATGTGCACCTGGTCGATGGGCACCCGCAGGTCGAGCACGTCCCCTGGGCGCACCCGCGCCGA
>JBKQRF010000280.1:0-12378 GCA_052144055.1 Candidatus Limnocylindrales bacterium | reverse complement strand
GTCGGCCGACCGAAGGCCGGCCGACGGCAAGCACGCGCGACGACACGGACACCAAGCACGAGCCAGCGCGCCGAAAGGCGCTCAGGCTCCGACCGTGGCTACTTGAGGATGTAGTTCGTGAAGGCTGCGTAGTACACGATGGCCGCCAGCGCGCCACCAATCAGCGGACCGACCACCGGCACCCAGGCGTACTCCCAGTCCGATGTGCCCTTGCCGGGGACCGGCAGGACGGCATGGATGATGCGCGGGCCCAGGTCACGGGCCGGGTTGATCGCGTATCCGGTCGTGCCGCCGAGCGAGAGGCCGATCGACCAGACGAGGAACGCGACCGGAATTGCGCCGAGCGCGCCAGGGATGTTGCCGGCGCTCGCATAGTCACCGAAGCAGAAGATCACGAACAGCAGGACGAAGGTGCCGATGATCTCCGAGACGAGGTTCAACGGCAGGTTCCGGATAGCCGGGCCCGTGCTGTACACGGCGAGCTTCAGGCCCTTGTCCTCGGTGGCCTTGAAGTGGTCCCAGTAATGCAGGGTGACGAGCGCCGCGCCGATCATGGCGCCGATCAGCTCACCCGCCCAGTAGCCGGGCACCGAGCTCCAGGGAATCCCGGCGGAGCTGTTCATCGAGTGCTCTATGGCCAACGCGAAGGTGACGGCGGGGTTGATGTGGGCGCCGCTGATCGGTCCGGCGACGACGACGCCGCAGAACACCGCGAGCGCCCATGCCGTGGTGATGACGACCCAGCCCGCGTTCTGGGCCTTCGACTTGGAGAGCAGGACCGCGGCGACCACGCCGTCGCCGAGGAGGATGAGGATCCCCGTCCCGAACACCTCGGCGAGGAACTTCTCAGCTGTCATCCCGTGTTTTCTCCCTCATAAGTGGGGTGGTTCCCGCGGAACCGCGGCCGGGGCGAGGGGTCGGCGCGCAGCGATGGGCAGCGCCAGACGGGTACAACAGACTCGCCACCCGGTCGGGTGAGCTAGAAGCGAAGTCCCGCAGACTCCCTCCTTTCCAGCCACCGCCGAACCAGTGCGGCTCCCCCAGGCACGCACCGACGCGAGCGGCATGGTCCGTTCCTGTCGCACCCACTCTACGTCGCATCTCGGCCCCAGAATCTCAAGACATCGTCGAAATCGTTCTTTCGCTCGGACCTAGCCCGCACCCGCTGGCGGCCGGCGGTCTCCCCGGAGTGCAGGGCTGCCCGCTTGCGGACGCGCGCCTGCTCGAGACGCCGACCGGGTGCGCAGCGCGCACGTCATTGCCAGCTTGCATGCGCCGAGCCGCGGGCTGTCAGACGCGTGGACGAGTCCGGGGAGAGACTCGCGAAGAACCAGCCCCATCAGATGCCATGGACCCGACGACCGCCGTTGCCGCGCCAAGCCTCGTACACTACGATCCGGATGAGCATCGACTGCTTCCTGCGTGTGCCCGCCGCGCTGCCTAGGATTGGAAGCGCCGCAGCTCGCGCGGGGTGGGGCGGATGACGTCGCGCCAGTCCACGCTCCGTCCGGCGACTCCGCCGGAGGGCGCTCCATCCGATCCGCCAGCACCCGCGGCGGTAAGCCCCGGTCGCACCGAGGGCAGAGAGCGGCGCCATCTTCCCCCCCGGCGAGTCGGCCTCGCGCGACTGACCGCGCTCGAAGCCGACCCCCAGCCGTCGTTCCAGGACGCGCAGCGCGAAGCGGACACCATGTTCGCCCAGTACCAGCTGAGCCAGGTGCTGGCATCAGGTGCCGGGGTGGCCGACCTGGGCACCGCCGTCCTCGACGAGCTTCGACGGCACGACGACGCACCCGCCGGGGCGCTGTGGCTGACACCGCCGGGAGGCGGGCCCCTCACACTGGTGGCTGCGGTCCTCGACGACCCGACATCGGGGCCCGGTGGAGCGGTCCCGGAACGGCTGGAGGACGCAAGCGCGGCGAGCGACTGGTGCAGCCGGAGCGGCTGGTCGGGCGTGCCGCTGGAGGAGAGCCAGGATGCCGGCGAGGGCTTCGAGCAGCACAGCGTCGGGTTCGCAGCACTTGCACCTCGCGGCGCGTGGGATGCCACGGAGCCACCCAGCTTCCTTCCCCGGGTTCGCCACGAGCTCGCCATGGCCTTCCGGGCCGCCCAACTCCGCGAGGCGCTGGCGCGCGATCGCTCATTGCTTCAGGCGATCCTCGACGGCGCCACGGACGCCATCGTCGCAGTCGACGCCCAAGGAGCGGTGGTGCGGCTCAATCAGGCAGCGCTGGCGCTGCTCGACCTGTCTCCGGAGGCCGTTCCCGGGTCCTGCCGCGACCTCCTCGGCTGTGCGCGCCCCGGGTCCAGAGTCGACGGCCGCCAGCTGCGGTGCGGGCCGAGGTGCCCGTTCACAGAAGTGATCCATGGAGTACCGCCCATCGTTGGACGCGAACAAACCGTAGTGGGCCGCCACGACGAGGAGATCCCGGTCCTGGTCTCATACGCGCCCATGACCGACGCCGGTGCCGGAGCTGTCGCGGTGATCCACGACCTGAGGGCTGCCAATGCGCTCGACGAGTTGCGATCCACATTCGTCGCTGCCGTCTCGCACGACCTTCGGACACCACTCGCGCTGATCATGGCCTACGTCGACACGCTGCTGGGACTTGACCTCGACGAGGAGGCCCGGCGGCGCGCCGTGCAGGGGATCGGGAACGCGGCCGGGAGGCTGACGAGCCTGGTGAACGAGATCCTCGATGTGGCACACCTGGAGGGCGACCGGATCGCGCTGCGCCGCGGCCCGGCCTCACTGGCCGCGATCGTCACACGGGTTGCGGCCGAGTTCGGGGACGCGCCGGGGATTCCGCCGATCGACCTGCTGCTGCCGCCCGACCTGCCTCCCGTCGACGTGGACGCCGATCGCATCGCGCAGGTGCTTGACAACCTGGTGACGAACGCCGCGAAGCACGGGGGAATTGGCGGACGGATCTCGATCCGCGCCAGCCAGCGAGATCGACGAGTCGTCGTGAGCGTGGAGGACGAGGGGGCTGGCATCGACCCTTCCGAGCGCGAGGAGGTGTTCGAGCGCTTCTACCGCGGCCGCCAGGCGCGTACGGGGAACACGCCCGGGAGCGGGCTGGGCCTCTATGTGTGCCGGAGGCTCGTCGAGGCGCACGGCGGCGAGATCTGGGTCGACGATCGCGACCGCGGCACGTCGATCTCCTTCACACTGCCAGCCGTCGCCACGTTGCGGACCCGCAGGTCGGTAGCCGCCTCGTGGCCGGGCGCGCGATGACCGAGCCGGCGGCCGAACGCATCTTGATTGTCGAGGACGAACCCGAGTTCGCCGAGCTGCTCCGGCTCTGGCTGGATCGGCGTGGCTGGCAGACGCTGATGGCACACGATGGCCCGGAGGCGATACGGCTCTTCGAGGAGCAGCCGCCGGACCTCGTGCTGCTCGACATCGGGCTGCCCGGGCTGGACGGGTGGGATTTGATCAGGCGGATTCGGTCGCGGAGCCAGGTGCCGGTGCTGATGGTCACGGCCCTCGGGGCCGAAGCCGACAAGGTCCGTGGACTCGGTGCAGGCGCTGACGACTATATGAACAAGCCGGTCAGCTTCCCGGAGCTGATTGCGCGCGTACAGGCCGCGCTCCGGCGGACGCATTCCCGCACGCCACCAGCTGAAGACCCCGGGATCATGATGCGGGGCGCGGTCCACATCTATCCCCGCAGCCATCGCGTGCTAGTCGGCGGCATCGAGATCCACCTCACGCCCACGGAGTTCCGGCTGCTGCGGCACCTCGCGGAACATCCGGGTGAGCTCGTGGCGCATCGAGAGCTGCTGCAGGCCGTGTGGGGGCCGACCTACGGCGACGAGACGCAGCTGCTGCGCGTCACCATGCGGAACCTGCGCGCAAAGCTCGCCTCGGCCGCGCCGGAGCGCCGTTTCATCGCCACCGAGTACGGCCTAGGGTACCGCTTCGTAGAATCCTGACACGTCGGTCAGGCGGCGCCCTGTCCGGATGCTTCGGCAAGCCGCTCGATGATCGCGCGCGCAGCGACCCACAGGTCAGACGCGCGGCCGACCCGGACGCGTACCTGGTTCGAGGCCACGCGCAGCGCTCCCGGAGCAATCCCCGCCGGTCGCCAGCCGGGCGCCTGCAGCGCCTGGACGATCGCGCCGCGGGGCCAGTCGGGCGGGACCCGGAAGATCAATTCAGAGTCCTCGCGCGACACGGAGGAGATCCCCACGCGCTCAGCGAGCAGCCGCAGGTCCGCGACATCCAACAGGCGCTCGGCTGGCGGTGGCAGTGTGCCGAAGCGATCGGCGAGGTCCGCACGCGCGGCGCCCAGCTCCTCATCAGTCCGCACGCGCGCCAGCCGGCGGTAGAACTCGAGCTTCTGCGGTTCGCCGGCGACATAGTCGTT
Source organism: Candidatus Limnocylindrales bacterium (assembly GCA_052144055.1). Lineage (GTDB taxonomy): Bacteria > Chloroflexota > Limnocylindria > Limnocylindrales > CSP1-4 > JAJYNJ01. Next base: position 8,005 of record JBKQRF010000280.1, on the reverse strand, counting down.
GGGCAGGTAGGCGTCGACCGGCAGGTCGACAATGGCGGCCGGACGGGCCACGACCGGTTCGCGATCTTCGAGGATCGCCTTCTGCTCCTCAACCGCCTCGCCGAGGAGGCGCGTGTAGAGATCGAAGCCCACGGCTGCGATGTGCCCGTGCTGCTCTGCTCCCAGGATGTTGCCTGCGCCCCGGATCTCTAAGTCGGCGAGCGCGATCTGGAACCCGGCTCCGAGCTCCGAGGCGTTGAAAATCGCCTGGAGCCGCTTGCGCGCCACCTCGCTCAGCCGGTCACGTCGCCGGTACAGCAGATACGCGTAGGCACGCCGCGCGCTGCGTCCGACTCGCCCGCGCAACTGGTACAACTGGGCGAGGCCGAGCGCGTCGGCACGGTCGATCACGATGGTGTTGACGTTGGGGATATCGAGCCCCGACTCGATGATCGTGGTGCAGACGAGGACGTCCCAGGCTCCCCCAGAGAAGGCCAGCATGACCCTCTCGAGCTGCGCTTCGGGCATCTGGCCGTGCGCCACCGCGATGCGGGCCTGCGGGAGGAGCCGGCGCAGCTGCTCAGCCTGCGCCTCGATCGTCTCGATCCGGTTGTGTACAAAGAATGCCTGGCCGCCCCGGTCGAGTTCGCGGAGGATCGCGTCGCGAACAAGGCCGGCCGACGCTTCCGCCACTCGCGTCTGGATCGGGAGGCGGTCCTCAGGCGGCGTCTCGATCACGCTCATGTCCCGAACGCCGGTGAGCGCCATGTTCAGCGTGCGGGGGATGGGCGTCGCCGACAGGGTCAGCACGTCCACGGCGCGACGGAGTTGCTTTAGGCGCTCCTTGTGCGCCACGCCGAAGCGTTGCTCTTCGTCGACGATCACCAGCCCCAGGCCGTGGAACCGCACATCCTTCGAGAGCAAGCGGTGCGTGCCGATCACCAGGTCGACCGTGCCCCGCGCGAGCCCTTCGATGGTGGCCTGCTGATCGGCCGGGGAGACGAACCGGCTAAGGATCCGCAGGGTGATCGGGTAGGCCGCGAGACGCTGCTCGAAGGTGGCGTAGTGCTGCTGGGCGAGGATGGTCGTGGGCACCAGCACCGCGACCTGTGCCCCGTCCTGAATCACCTTGAAGGCCGCCCGGAGCGCCACCTCGGTCTTGCCGTATCCCACGTCGCCTACTACAAGCCGGTCCATCGGCTGGGTGCGCTCCATGTCGGCCTTGGCCTCCACGACGGCACGCGTCTGGTCGGGCGTCTCCTCGTAGGGGAATGCGGCCTCCATCTCCTGCTGCCACGGCGTGTCTGGCGAGAACGCGTGCCCGCGGGCCCTCGCCCGCGCCGAGTAGAGCTCAAGTAGCTCCTTCGCCAGATAGGTGACGGCGCGCCGGACGCGTGCTCGCGTCCGCTGCCATTCACCGCCGCCCAGCTTCGAGAGCTGTGGACTCTCGCCGCCCGAGTACCGGCTGATCCGGTCAACTTGCTCGACGGGCAGGTAGATGCGGTCCGCGCCGGCGAAGATGAGCTCGAGGTAGTCGCGGGCCTCGCCGGAGGTGCCGACACCACGCCGTACGATCCCGCCGTAGCGCGCGATACCGTGGTCGACGTGCACCACGAGGTCACCGGCGGTCAGTCGCTCCAGCAGGTCGCGCGGCACCACGCGCCGCAGCGCCCGGGGCCGCCTGACGCGAACAGACCCGAACAGCTCGCGGTCCGTGAGGACGACGAGCCCTTCCGGACCATCCTCGAAGCCACTGTTGAGGCTGCGATCGACTAGAACAACGGCCCCTGCGGCCGGGGGCGCGTCGAGCCGGCCGGTCGGGGTCGCCAGGATTCCGCCCTCTTCGAGGATCTCTGCCAGACGGGCCGACTGGTCGGACGTCACGACGACTCGGCGGCCCTCGGCCCGCCATCGCGCGAGCGCCTCGCCGATCCCCGCGACGCGCTGCGGCGGGAGCGCCGGCTCGCGCCACCCGAATGGGTTGCCGCCCGGCGGTGCGCCCTCGGCCTCGCTCTCCCACGTCAGCGCTAGCGTTCTCGCCTCGTGGAGCGTTCGCTGCCACCCCCGGTGATCGAGGTACGCCTCCGGCCACCCCGTCGGTAGCTCGCCGGAGTCCCCCAGTTCGCGGCGGCGCTCCGCAGACTGTTCCCAGAAGAAAGCAGCAGCCTGATCGATGTCGGCGGGTTCATCGAGCAGCCAGATTGCGTCACCGACATGATCTGCGCCCGTGGCGGGCGCGAGCACGCCGGCCCAGACCTCGGCCGCGTCCCCGGGCTGCCGCGTGACGGTCATGCGCTCGAGGTCGGCAGCGAGCAGCGGTGGCAGCCGCCCGGCAAGGCGTCCAAGCCGTCCCCGCAGCCGCGCCGGCGTGTCCGGTGGGAACAGGAACTCGCCCGCGGGCAGCAGCGCGGCATCGGGGACCGCGCCAGTCGAGCGCTGGTCTGCTGGGTCGAACGAGCGCAGGGATTCGATCTCGTCGCCGAAGAACTCGGCGCGCACGGGCAGCGACTGGCCTGGCGGAAACAGATCAACGATGCCGCCGCGCCTCGCGAACTCGCCCCGTCCGCCCACCTCCGTAACCGCGTCGTACCCGAGGTCGATCAGCTCGCGTAACAGGCGCTCCTGGGCGAGCCGCGCGCCTGCACGAAGAACCAGTGGGGCGGCCGGGAAGGCGTCCGGTGGGAGGGTCCGCTGGAGCAGGGCCTGCGGACTCGTCACCAGGATGCGCGCCAGCGCGTGCCCGTCCGCGGCACCCGCCCGCCATGCGGCAATTGCCGCCACCCGTGCGGCGGTCTCGTCGCGGACCAGCTCGCCCCGCTCGTACGCGAGTGCCGTCCGCGGCTCGAGTACCACGATGGCGGATGAATCGCCCAGCCAGGCGGCAAGTTCTTCTGCCACGCGGTCGGCGATCTCGGCGTCGCGCGCGACCCAGGCGAGGCGCTCGCCTGTGGCGTCCGCGAGCGCCGCCGCCAGGAACGTCTTGGCACCGTGGGGCATGCCCGCGTACGTGACGTGCCGCAAGTCGCGGCCCACGCGTCCAGCGCGGACCGTCGCGTATCGGTCGGCGAGTGCCCGCAGCTCGGCGGACCGCGCCAGAAGCGGGGGCAGTGCCGAGAGGTTCGCCGTCCGGACCCTGCCGGGGGACGCTGGCTCGTCCGGTCCCCGGGTCCTCGAGGAACGGCCGGCCAACGCAGCCAAGGCCTCGGCGATGTGCCGGTCGCGGCCCCTGCGGCCGCGCAGGCGCTGATCCGTCATGGGATCGTTACTCGCCCAAGTCATGATCGCGAGCGTGCGGCAGGACGCGGCGCCACCCTGTCCGCGTGCGTCGGATGCCGTCCGGCCCTGCTTCTCCACCGATGTCTCCCGGTGCGGGGGACACGTGCCGGGGCACCGGCCCTTCCTCCGCATCGACCGGACCAGGAGCGACCGGTGGCGGGCCGTCCTGCCCGTCGCGCAGCCCTACCGTCCCCGCGGCCGGCAGGGCTGCCGCCGTGCCCTCAAGCGTCCACCCGTTCCAGCGGTTCGCGGCCGTGCTGGCACCCTCGCGTGCCCACGTCTCGACCGCGTCGGCCGCGGCGTCCAGCAGATCCGGCAAGAGCCTGCGTTCTTCTCCGGAGAACCGGCTGAGCACGTGGTCGATCGCATCCCGGCGCGGTTCCCCGATGCCGACCCGCAGCCGGGCGAAGCGCTGCGACTCCAGTTCGGCGATGATCGAGCGCAGGCCGTTGTGCCCGCCGTGTGTGCCGTCTGGTCGGACGCGTAGACGCCCGAACGGGAGAGCGAAGTCGTCCACGACTACCAACATCCGCTCGAGTGACTCACGTTCGCGGGCGAGGATCTTGCGGACAGCAATACCAGAGTCGTTCATGAAGGTGAGCGGCTTGACCAGGACGATGTGGAGGTCGCCTAGCCGGCCCCGGACGGTGATCGCGGCGTCCCGCTCCTTGCCGCGCCCGGAGATCCCTGCCCGATCGGCGAGCCGGTCTAGCACCATCCACCCGACGTTATGGCGCGTCTCGGCATACTTCGGGCCCGGGTTCCCAAGGCCCACGACGATCTTCACGCGGCCTCCATGCCCGCCGCAGCCCGGGCCGCGGCATGCGAAAAGGGCCCGAACCGGTCTCCCGCGGGCCGTGACGATGGTAGCAGCCGGGTGTTCCGGGCCACCCCGCAGTGCCCTGGGCCGGGCGGCCCCACATGCGCAAGCGTCGCCGGCTAGGCCCCGCGTACCCGGCCGCGTCACACGGCGTCGAATCTGTGGTGTGGGCGATGGCCGACGGCAGGCGCGGTTCGCCCCAGCTCAGCCGCGCCGTGGACGGGAGGCGAGGATCGACATTTCCAGGCGGCGCATCGCGGCCTCTTCGTTAGCTTCGGCGTGGTCCCATCCGCACAGGTGGAGGACGCCGTGAACCACGAGGAGCGCAATCTCGTCGCCGGGAGCCCACTTGATCGTCCCGGTCTGGCCGCCCCCCCCCTTCACCGCCTGTTCCACGGCGCGCTCCACAGACACAACGACGTCGCCGAGGTGGGGACGAACCCCCGGTGGAAGCGCGAATGCCGGGACGCGGTGCGCTGGTGCGCCCGTGCCAGCCTTTCCATCGTGCGTCGGGAATGCCTCAGGCGGAAGCAGCGGGAACGAAAGCACGTCGGTCGGACCCTTCTTCCCCATCACCTTCGCATTCAGCGACGCCAGCTCGTCGTCGTCGGCTAGGATCACCGCGACGGAGGCCGGCGCCGGGGCGGGCACCGCCCGGAGCGCGGCATCGACTAGCCTGGCAATCTGAGCCAGCGGCACCAGGCGGGGCACGCCGGGTCGAACGGAGAGCTCGATGCGCCACGGCGGGAGGTACCGGATGGACGGCCCGGGATTGGTCACGACCGGCCGGCGTCCGCGATCCGGCGGGACTCCAGCTCGACGATCTTGTTCTGCGGGTACTCGACGCGCTGGTGGTACATTCCGAGCAGCTGCGCCACGAACGCTTCGCGGATCCGCTCCAGGTCGCGCAACGTGAGGTCGCACTCGTCGAACTGGCCATCCTCCAGGCGCTCTCGGATGATGCGGTCCACCATCGCTCGGATCGTCGACTCTTCGTGGCCAGTGAGCGACCGGACCGATGCCTCCACGCTGTCGGACAGCATTAGGATCGCCGCTTCCCGGCTCTGCGGCTTGGGTCCCGCGTGGCGGAAACGTGCCTGGTCGACGGAGGCCTCCACGCCGGCCGCCTCGGGCGAGCCTGGCGCCGCGCCCGCTGCCGCCACCGCCTGTTCCTTCGCCCTGGCATAGAAGTAACTCATCAGTGCGGTGCCGTGGTGCTGGGGTATGAACGCGATGACCGCCTTGGGCAGCCCGAACTGGTATGCCAGATCGATTCCGCTGGCGACGTGCCCTTTTAGCACGGCCGCCGATTCCTCCGGCGTCAGCAGGTCGTGCACATTACCCAGCCCCGCCTGGTTCTCGATGAACGCCGACGGATTCGCCAGCTTCCCAACGTCGTGGTAGTAGGCGGCCACCCGCGCCAGCAGCGGGTCGGCGCCGATGGACTCGGCCGCGCGTTCAGCCAGATTCCCCACCATCAGCGAGTGGTGGTAGGTGCCCGGCGTCTCAAGCAGCAGCCGACGCAGGAGTGGCTGTGATGGGTTCGCAAGCTCGAGGAGCTGGAAGCTCGTGGTGATGCCAAAGACGCTGCCGAGCACTGCGAAGGTACCGACGGCGACGACGGCCGACCCGCCGGCGGCCGCGACCGACGCGCCCCACAGCTGCAGCACGCCCGTCAGGTCCCGCTCACCAAGCAGCGTGAAGATGGCCACCACAGTCGCATTCACGGCCGCCATCGCGACCGCGGCCTGCGCGAAGTGGTGGAACCGGTCGCCGCGGTGCAGCGCGACAATCCCGACCAGACCGCCGAGGAAGACGTACGTGGCGAGTTCGACGGTCCCGGAGACCGCGCCGGCCATGACCGCGAGCGTCCCCAGGATGACGATTGCCGCGCCACTGTCGAGCAGGATCGTCAGCAAGAGCCCCACCGTCGCGATCGGGATGAAGAACGGCATGACGGAGCGCCCCGCCGTGAGTTTCAAGGCGAGGACGGCACCCACGAGCAGCAGCCCGACCAGCAGTAGCGCGTTGTCCCGGTGCCAGAACTCTGGCCGGTAGCGCCAGACCCAGGCCAGAAGGAGGGCAACGACGAGGGCGGCCAGCAGGAACCACCCTGCCAGCTTCGCCAGATCCGGCTGCGAGCTCTCGAGACCGAGCGCCTGGATCTTCTCCATGTCGGTGGGCGCGATGGTGTGCCCCTGGTCGACGATGACCTCGTCCTGCTTGACGGTAACGGTCACCGGCTGCGTGTCCTGCGCCGCCGCGGCGCGGGCGGCCTGGGTCGCCGCAGCGTCATACGAGGAGTTCGCGACTAGCAGAGGCTCGATGATCTCGCTGGCGAGCGCGCGTTGGTCGGCGGGGAGGTCGGCCGGCAGAGCCGCAGGCAGAGCCTGCCGAGCTGCGTCGAGCTCGGAATCGCGCACTTCGGCCTGCTCGGTTACGTCGAGGACCCGCCGCATGTTGTCGCGCAGGGCGGCCCAGGCCGCGCTATCGAGCCCTTGCAGCGTGGTCAAGGCGGTCGACGACAGGTTCGGCAGGGCGCCCGCGAGGGCCGCCTTCCGAGCGGCATCGGACAGTACCGCCCCGAATGCAGCGTCCACCGGTGCCACGACTTGGTCGAACTGTGCCGTCTGCAGGGCGGCGGCCAAGTCGCCCTTCTGTGCCGTGTAGTCGTACTGCGGAGGCACCGCCTGCTCGGCGGCGTCCTGTGCCTGTGTCGTGAGGATTTGGCTCACGAAGTCGACCGTGCGCGGCGCCAGAATCGTGGCGGGCGCGATGTCGCCGGCCGACACCCTATACGCCGTGGGGACGATGTCCATCGACAGGATGGCGGTGAGGGCCGCTACCAGAAGCGTCGCCGAAATGAATAGTCGTAGCGCGTCGCGCCGGGTGAACGCCGCGAGCGCGGGGCCCGCCTGCCGGGCCAGCATCAGCCGCCGCCCGCCGCGCGGCGCGTCAGCTCCCGCGTGACGAGCGAGTGGACCTGGCGTCCGTCCGCGCGACCCCGCACGCGGGGCGCCAAGACCTTCATGACGCGGCCCAGGTCACGTGGTGTGACTGCGCCCGTCTCGTCGATCGCCGCCCCGATCAGGGCGTCGAGCTCGTCGTCGCCAAGCTGGGCGGGCATGTAGGGGCTCAGCACGTCGAGCTTGCGCTGCTCGACGGCGGCAAGATCGGACCGGCCGCCGCTCGCGAACGCATCCAGCGACTCTCGGCGGGTACGGATCTCGCGTGTGAGCACTCCGATCTCGCCGTCAGCGTCCAGTGGATGACGCGCCTCCTTCTCGGCGCGGTGGAACGCCGCGAGCGCCATGCGGAGCGCGTCGCGACGGACCTCGTCGTGCTCGCGCATGGCCGCGGTCATGTCGGCCCGCAATCGCTCTGCGAGTGTCACGGATCTGGCTCCCGGGGTGCGCTCACCGGCGTCCGGGATCGGCCGGAGGGCCGGGCCGCTGTCGGTGGGTTGACGGGTTGTGGTGCCCGCCGGCGGCGACCCCGGACGACCTAGCCCTGGCGCGCGGCCTTCTTGCGCTTAGCTTCCTTGCGCTTGCGCTTCACGCTCGGCTTCTCGTAGTGTTCGCGGCGTCGAGCCTCCGCGAGAATCCCGCTCTGCTGGATCTTCTTGTTGAAGCGGCGGAGCGCGCTCTCGAAGGTCTCGTTTTCCCCGACGCGGACTTCAGCCAATCCGAAATCACCTCCCCTGGCCGGGACTTCGCCTCGACACGCCGTCCGATGCCAGACGAATCCGACGTGCGCACGGCAACGATCGACGCACCGCGCGAGGGCCGGCCGAGCATAGCGGAGCCGTGGTGGGTGGTCAAACGCGTGTAATCGTCCGGTACCTCCGTTACACCTCGTCCCCGAGCGAGGCCAGGTACTCGGCCCGGGTGAGGTAGCCGAGCGCTTGGTGGGATCGGACGGTGTTGTAGA
>JBKQRF010000279.1:0-4102 GCA_052144055.1 Candidatus Limnocylindrales bacterium | reverse complement strand
GGGTCCACGAGTCTGACCTCGTCGTGCTGGTTCAGCAGGTCGGTCACGCGGTCAGCCGAGAGGGCCAGATGGCCGGAGGCCCGGGAGTCGTCCGAGTAGACCGTCAGCTCGACGAGTGGGGCGGGCGCGTCGTCCCGTGGCGGTTCGGCCACGCTCGCCACAGGCGTCGCTGGCGGTTCTGGCACCTTGGAGCGCACCACTATAGGCGCGACGGTAGGCCGTCGAGGGAGACGGTGGGCTATGACCCGACGGTCCTGCTCCACCCCGGGATCGGGTGCGGTGTTCGGCGCTGTAGGCCCTTCTCGGCGGACGGGTCAGCGGGATCCTTCGTGGAACAGCTACTGCTGCAAGTAGCGGCCCCGGTCTTGCGCTTCTGGAAGGACGTCCGGCGTCCGACCGTTGGGACCTCCTGCCCATGTCGCGGAGGCGGGCCCTCGGCGCACCATGGAGCCACGGTTCCTCCCTCAGCCGGACGGACCGGGGCTGCTATCAGGGTGGCCGCCCCGGTCCGCCGTTTCAGCGCGAGCGACCGACCCGAAGGGGTAAGTCACGCGGCGCGCAACGGGGCGGACCGTCAGCGGACGTGGCCGTCTGCGTGGAGGGTGCCCCAGCGATCCTCCGGCCACGACTTGTGGCGTGTCTCCACGACCCAGCGATCCTCTCCGACAGCGCGCGTGTGGGCCAGCCAGCCGGGCTTCGTCAGCGCCACTCAGACAGCCACCCCGCCTGGCCAGTCGTAGACGGGCACGTCCAAGGGTTCCATTTCGACCGGCGCTCGCGCCGCCTACGTCAATGGCGGTGAGCGCTGCCCGCCAGTCGGGCTCATGTCCTGTGTCCTCCGTCTCCAGCCGTGCGGTCCTTCGTGAGTGAGGCAGGCCGCCCGGTGAACCGCGAGCGCCCTGCCGGTTACGGAGCGCCGTTCCGGCTAGGTCGTGGATGACCCCCCGCGCCTGCCCAGAGTCCCGGTGCTGGCGAGCCACTCCGTGATGAACGTGTCACTGGGTGACAATGTCACGCCGATCCCTGCCGCGCGGTTGCGCAGTGACACCCAGCCTGAGGTGTCGTCCTTCTCCTCCTCCGTGGAGTCAATCGGCAACGTGGCGACCCGCACACCGTCCGGTTTCCAGAAGGTGTAGTCGTCCTCGGCGATGTCGATGTCAACGAGTTCCCCCGCCGAGACCCCCGGCAACGCCCCCGACTCGACCCGCCACTCGCAGGCGTGCAACGCCATCAGTTCGCGGTAGGCGGGGTCATCGCGCAGTACATGTCCTTGCATCCCTGTCCGCCTCCGTCGTGGCCCTGCCGCCGTCACCCGGGCTGTGGGACCTTGGCCTCGACGGGCTCCGGCCCCAAGCGTGTTCGTCAGGGGATCGGCCTATGGCAAAACCGACCTAGATCAGACAGTCGCCCGGTCCGTGATCGCGACGACCTTGCGGGGCGACAACGTGATGCTGGCCCCCACAGCGTGGTTGTGGAGTTCCACGAACCCCGACGTCGCGTTCTCGTCCTCCGTCGTCGTCGCCACCGGCAAACGGGCTACCCGTCCCACGCCCGGCTTCGCGAAGACGTGCTCGCCCTCCGCGATGTCAACCTCGCAGAGAGTCCTGACAGCGAACTCGCTTGCACTCGCCACTCACCAGCCTTCACGTCCGCCCCCTCTGGTGCGGCCCTGCCACCATCCCACCGGCGCGCAGGGCTCGTCAGGTGTGCGAGTCGGTCTCGCCGGTGGCTCGGCGCGGTCCCGGCGGCCAGAGTGTGGGCCGCGTTTCGTGGCTCCCCGCATGCGGCCATTGTCCTACCGGGGTCGATAGCCCCCGGAATTACGGCTCAGGCCCCTGCCGTCGCCGCACTCGGTCGCCGCCGGGATCGCCGTCCGCACGAGGAGTGACCGCGCGGCCTCTCACTCGGAGTCACTTCTTCGGAAACCCGACACGCAGCGCCAGCGTGATCATCTGGTCGGGGCGGAGCCTCATTGCCTCGGCCAGTGCTGGCCGGCTGATTAATGCTCGGGCTCCCGTCACGAGGCCCTCGGAGGCCGCAAACAAGTGCACCTTCTCGCTCTTGCGCCGTGTGCGGGCTTTGGCCTATGTCCCCAGGTCGCGGTAGAAGTCGTTGCCCTTGTCGTCGACCAACATGAACGCGGGGAAGTCGACCACCTCGATCCGCCATACGGCCTCCATGCCGAGCTCCGGGTAGTCGATGCACTCGACCCGGCGGATGTTCTCCTCGGCAAGGAGGGCGCCGGGTCCCCCGATCGATCCAAGATAGAAGCCGCCGTGCTTCCGGCACGCCTCCGTCACCCGTGCGCTCCGGTTCCCCTTGGCGATCATGATGAGCGACGCGCCGTGGCTCTGCAGCAGGTCGACGTACGCGTCCATGCGTCCCGCGGTCGTCGGCCCGAACGATCCAGACGCCTTGCCCGGCGGCGTCTTGGCCGGCCCTGCGTAGTAGACCGGGTGATGCAGTAGGTACTCGGGCACGCCCTGGCCCGCCTCGAGACGCTCCTTGAACCTCGCGTGAGCGATGTCACGAGCCACGACAAGCGTTCCCGTGAGCAGGAGCGGGGTCGAGACCGGGTACGTCGAAAGCTCGGCGAGGACATGTGCCATGGGCCGGTCGAGGTCGATCGGCACGCCCTGGCCGTGGCGACTTGCCCCGTTCGCCTCCCGCAGGAGCCCCCCCGGGTCGTGGTCGAGCTCCTCCATCCAGATCCCGTCGCGGTCGATGCGCGCTCGCACCTGACGGTCGGCCGAGCACGACACTCCCATCCCGACAGGGCACGACGCGCCGTGGCGAGGCAGTCGGATGACCCGCACGTCGTGGACGAACGCAGTCCCTCCGAACTGCGCTCCGATGCCGAGGCCGCGGGCAGCCTCGAGGAGCCGCACCTCGAGATCGATGTCACGAAACGCCTCGCCGTGTGGACCGCCGGAAGTGGGGAGCGCGTCGAGATAGCGCGTCGTGGCCAGCTTGACTGTCTTGAGGCACGCCTCCGCAGATGTGCCGCCGATGACAATGGCGAGGTGGTATGGCGGACACGCGGCGGTGCCCAGACCCCGCATCTTCTCGACGAGGAACGCCTCCAGTGCGGCCGGCTCGAGGAGGGCCTTCGTCTCCTGCCAGAGCATCGTCTTGTTCGCCGATCCGCCGCCCTTCGCGATGAAGAGGAACTCGTAGGTGGCGCCGGAGGTCGCCGAGATGTCGATCTGGGCGGGCAGGTTGTTGCCGGTGTTCTGCTCGTCGTACATGGTGAGCGCAGCGGTCTGCGAGTAGCGCAGGTTCTCCTGGGTGTATGTCTCCCATACGCCCCGCGCGAGACACGCCTCGTCGTTCGCTCCTGTCCAGACTTGCTGGCCCTTCTTCGCGACGATCGTGGCAGTGCCCGTGTCCTGGCAGAAGGGCAGCTCGCCACGCGCCGCCACCTCGGCGTTTCGGAGCAAGGCGAGGGCCACCACCCGGTCGTTCGCCGAGGCCGCCGGGTCGGAGAGAATTGCCGCCACCTGCTCGTTGTGTGATGGTCGGAGGAAAAACGCACACTCGCGGAACGCGTCTCGGGCCAGGCGGGTCAGCGCACTCGGCTCGACCTTCACGATCTCCTCGCCCTCAAATGGCGCGACCGACACGCCCTCGCGCGAGAGCAGGCGATAGGGAGTGTCGTCCGGCCCGAGGGGGAAGAGGTCGTGATAGGCGAACAAGTCGGAAGTCATCGAGTACTCCCTTCCCAGTGGTCGAGCAGGCCGACGGGTGGATGAGCATGAAGCCGCACGATCGCGTGGGGTCCTGATTCGCGGTCTGGTCTATTTGTGCGCCCCCTGCGCGGATCCTATGACCACGATCCGGTGCACGTTGCGGTCGAGCACGACACCGGCGTAGTGATCGTGGCCGATGTCGGAGGCGGGTGCGACAACTGCGTCACGCATGGGTCAGCGGTGACGCGGAGCCGAGATCGGCAGCGCCGGCGCTCAGGCGCCTATCTGGCACGTAGCGCGGATATGCCGGGTACCACATGGCGTCGTCGACGGCGCCCTCGATCTGCTCGTCGTGAATGCCGCGTCCCACGCCACAGTCACGCGCCTGACACACCACGCGCACCGCGATCGCA
>JBKQRF010000278.1:0-9166 GCA_052144055.1 Candidatus Limnocylindrales bacterium | reverse complement strand
GAATCGAGAACGGGACGGCCGGCCACTGGCGCGGTGTCATCGCGGTAGTGGACCTCCACGCCACAGGCCTCAGCGTTGCAACCGGTGCCGTTCTCCAGAAGGATCATGTCGTGGCCGAATTCGCGCCAGGCCGTCAGCATGGCCTCGGCCAGCAGCGCTCCGTCACCGAAGACCTGCGACATCGGCAGGCCGCTGGCGCGCGCTGCGAGCTGGAAGTTGTGCAGATCTACTGGCACGCGATCCGGCTCACGCAGCGCGATCGTGGCCCCTACCCGCTCGATCGAGTCCATCAAATCACCTCCGTTGCTCGTCCGGCCGCTACCGACGCCGCCGATCCGGCGCGGCGATGCGGTCACGAAATCGAGCCGCAATCTTCCGTCTGGCGGTCACGTGAGCTCCGCTAGGTCGTACTGATCGAGGCGTACCTTCTGCCTGTCGATCTGGCTCACCGTCACTTCGATGAAGAGATCTTCGGTTTCGGGCAGTTGTTCTGCCTGCGCCGAGAGGCGCGTCAGCCAACGCTGCTCCGCGGGCGACAGTGGGAAGGCGCCGTCGCTGGCAGCGCCGCGCAGCGCCTCCAGTGTCGCCAGCGCGGCGCGCCGTGTGCGCAGGTAGGGCGTCGGTTCGGCGATGATCGCAGCCGCCAGCTCGAGCACGACATCGGGCCTGAGGACGTATGCCTGCGGGTACAGTCCTGCGTCGGACTCGACGAACCAGTCACGCAGCTCGACGGCCTTTCCGTGCGCGCTCGCCACGTTCATCAGCCTGGTGGCGTAGGCGAGCTGCTCCATCGAGACGGTGGGCGCCATGCCGCCGAGGAGCTTGACGTTTTGCACCGACTCGTTGCTCCACAAGTCGGCAGCCGCCTTGGCGATGTTGCCGACCGGAGACGGATGCGCGCAGGCGGCCTCGGCGCCTTCCATGGCGATCGGGTAGCCCGTGATCGCCTTGAGAAACGGCCCTTCGTAGGCGCAGTCCTTGCTCGGGCCGGTGGCGCCGCGCTCATAGGCGACAAGGCTGCGCGCGACGGTCATCACCCGGATCACCGCCGCCCAGACGCGGGGGATGTAGCCGCCCTCGGCGAGGACCATCGCGGTGTTTCCGAAGCCACACGCCGAGTCGCCCGCCGCGATCACCCGCCGCCGTTCGGCCACGTCGACGATCATGTCCCAGAGGAATGCCATATCGCGACACGCCAGGACACCGAGGGCGAACAGCGCCCCCGGCAGGTCCCCGTTGAGCAGCGCATCGTCGTGGATCTCCTTGCCCCCGGTGGATTCGATCGCCAACATGTCGGCGCCGGCCTGCGCACACAGATCGAAGCTGCGCACCATCTCCTCCCACTCCTAGCCCATGCGCATCAGCGGAGGTCGTAGGAAGTCACGAACGTCGTTCGGGGTGACACGCAGCGCGACTAGGAGCCCGTGACTCGATCGGTGGGCGTCGAGACACTCACGCAGGGTCGCCGTGATCTGCGCGCCCCATTCGGGCTGGCGGGTCAGCTCGGGCAGGAGCTCCAGCTCGACGACGAGGCCGGGTACCTGGAGGGCGATAGCCCGGGCGCACGCCTCGTCGGTCATCTGCCGGTACTCGTCGCGAACCTGAGGCATCGTCGCCTCGTTGATCACCATCGGCGGCAAGGTGAAGTTCAGCTCCGGAAAGACGACCCCTCCACCGATCGCGAGACCGCCGACGCGCATTGGACGCGGGCAGCGGCCGAACACGAGATCGTCGCAGTGCGAGATGCTGAGCTTGTCATACCTCTCCATCTGGCCTTCCCCTGCCGCCCAGGACACCGGCCAGCACCTCGTCAACCTTTCGCACCGCCTTCGAGGCGTCGGGAGCGTAGCCGTCGGCGCCGATCTCGCCGGCGTAGGCGGCCGTGATCGGCGCGCCGCCGACGACGATGCGGACCTTCTCGCGCAGACCGGCGAGGCTGATCGCCTCCACAACGGCTTTCATGCTGGTCATCGTCGTCGTGAGCAGCGCTGACATCGCCACGACGTCGGCCCCGTCCCGGATCGCGTCGACGAAGCGTTCGGGCGGGACGTCGGTGCCGAGGTCGACGACCTCGAAGCCGGAGCCCTCGAGCATCATCGCGACAAGGTTCTTGCCGATATCGTGCAAGTCGCCCTGCACCGTGCCGATGGCGACGGTCCCGCTCGATCGAATCTCGTGGTCGACGATCAGTGGCTTCAAGAGCGCCACGGTGCCCTTCATCGCGCGTGCGGCGACCAGCATCTCGGGCACGAAGATCTCCCCCTCCTCGAACAGGCGGCCCACCTCCTTCATCGCCGCAATGAGCCCGTCCTGCAGCAGTGTCTCGGCGGAGGCGCCCTCCTCGAGACCCTGGGCAGCCTTCGCGACTGCGAGCTTCGCCTGGCCGTCAATCACCGCTTGGCGGAGCTCCTCGAGGACCGTCACGGCTCACCTCCTTTTGGTAGGTCATCGGATCCCGCACGGATCCTCTCGGGTTCGAGATCCTCCGGGCGCTCTCTGAACGCCAACTCTTCGGTGAAGGTATCGGCAAAGTCCGGATGAGTAGTCAGCTCGACATAGCACACCCGGCGCGCGATGTCGTCCGCCAGCTCCCGCCACTGCCGGGAGACCAGCAGTTGCCGGGCCCCCTGGCCGGCCGCGTTGCCCACCTGGCGATAGCGCTCCGGGGGCAGCCGGGGCAGCATGCCGACGGCGACTGCGCTGGCGATACTGAGATACGTGCCGAAGGCCCCGGCAATGATGATCTCGTCGAGCGCGTCGGCTTCGATGCCAGCCGCTCGGAAGAGCAACTCGATGCCGGCCCGAATGGCGGCCTTGGCAAGCTGGATCTCGCCAATGTCGGTGCGGGTGAGCAAAATGTCGCGGCCGTGCGCCGTCAGGGTGGCCGGGACAAGGATGCACGCTGGCCCCTCCGAGGACCGGGTGACGAGCGGGTGCGCCCGGCAGAAGCCGCCGCGCCCGTCCACGATCCCTGCCTTGAGCGTGGCGGCGACCGCGTCGAGGATGCCCGAGCCGCAGATCCCTACCGGCGGCCCCTCGCCGATGGTGTGGACCTGGAACCTGCCGTCGAGGTATTTCACGCGCTCGATCGCGCCTCGTGCCGCCCGCATGCCGTCGCGGATGTGGGCGCCCTCGAAGGCGGGGCCCGAGGCGCACGAGCAGCTCCACAAGCGGCCGCCGCGGGCGACGCTGATCTCGGTGTTCGTGCCGATGTCGAGGACAAGAACCGTGCGCGTGGTCTCAGCGGCACCGCTTGCGAGCAGCACCGCCGTGTGGTCCGCCCCGACGAAGCCCGCGATGTTCCGCGGGAGGTAGGTCAGTGCGCCCGGCGCGACGTCGAGACCGACGTCGGTGCTGCGCAGCTCGAGCGCCTCTGTCACGGCGGGCACGTACGGAGCCAGGCCGAGCTGGCGGAGCGGCAGATTGACCAATGCGTGGTGCATCGCCGTGTTGCCGACCGCCACCGCGTCGACGAGCTGCCACGCGGGCGCACCGATCTGGCCCCGCAGCTCACCGAGCAGCTGGTTGATGCCGTCGACCAGCCGCGCATGCAGATCCCGGGCGCCTGACTCGTCTGCGTCGGCATAGGCGATTCGGCTCATGACGTCCTCGCCGACCGCGATCTGTGGGTTTGGGGCGGCGCCCTTGGCCACTGTCTCGCCGGTCTCGAGATCGACGAGGTATGCCGCCAGCTTCGTAGTGCCGACATCGATTGCCGCGCCGAGCGGCACTTTGCCCTCGGGGAGGAGGGCGACGATCTCGCCAGCGACGTCACCCGCGGCGCCCCGGTGCACGGCCACCCGCACCGCCCAGTTTCGGGCGCGCAGGCCTACGGGTGCCGAGGACAGTACGGCGAGACTCGTCTGCGTCACCCGCTGGCCGGCCGCTATGACCGCGTCACGCAGGCGAGTCGCGTCGCCACGCAGGTCGTCGAGCGCCGGCGGCGGGACCTGGACGTCGAGCGCGACCACCGCGGGGTCGAACACCGCCACGCTCGTCGCATAGCCCTCGAACTGGAGACGCTGCGGCGTGGTCAGCGATTCAGGCGGAACGTCGACGCGCCCGTCCGCCATCACCGCAGCCTGGCAGGCCAGGCGGATCCCCGCGGAGAGTTCGGCGGGGCTCAGTTGCTCGCGCTCCTCCCCGGTCGGCGGCGTGAACCCGCCGTTGGCGACGAGCACCCGGCACGTACCGCACAGCCCAAGGCCACCGCAGACCCCGACGAGCTCCAGGCCACCAGCCCGCAAAGCCGCGAGCACAGTTGCACCGCGACTCACCTCGACCCGCCGGCCGATCGGCTGAACGTCGACCCGCACAAAGGACGCGGTGCCGGGCTCAGCCGCAGCCGTCGTACTCTCGAGATCCTCCTGCCGGGCGCCGTCCACTGCTATCCGCCGCGGCTCAGGGCACGCGGGCACGGCCGGTGACCGCCTCGACCATTGCCCAGAAGTTCTCGAGGGGCGTATCGAGCTGCAGGTGGTGAGTCGGCGCCAGGATCAGCCCACCGCCTGCGCCGAGTGTGGCGATCCGGCTGAGCACCTCCTGGCGGACTTGGTCGGGAGTGCCGAACGGCAACGTGTACTGCTCATCCATCGATCCCCAGAAACACAGCTCCTTGCCGTACTCGCGCTTCAGCCGGGAAGGGTCCATCGCGGCGGGCTGGATCGGGTTGAGCACGTCGAGCCCGATCTCGATCAGGTCCGGAATGATCGCGTAGACGCAGCCATCGGTGTGGTAGGCGACCTTCACACCCGGGTTGATGGCCTTCAGGCGCTCGATGATGTGCGCCATCCGCGGCTTGAAGAAGCGCCGCCAGTGGCGGGGTGAAATGAGCATGCCTTGCTGGTGCCCGACGTCGTCACCGAGCCAGATCATGTCCACTCCCATTCGCACGAGCGTCTCGGCAGCGGCGAGGTGGTAGCGGTACGGGATGTCGAGGATGGCCTCAGCCAGATCGGGGTCTTCGATGAAGTCGGTGAGCAGCTGCTCGAGGCCGCGCAATGCCCAGGCCGTCTCGAAGATCGTGGTGACGGTGGATCCAACGATCCAGTACCGGGCTCCGTGCTCGGCGATGAGCCACTCGGATTCCGCGTAGAGCTCCGGCCGGCCAGGGTCAGGTGGCCGGTAGCGCGCGACGTCGTCGGCGTCAGCGAGCGGATGGACGCGCGGCTCGGTGTAGTGACCCACACCAAAGGGCGTGGTGTAGGGCATCGACACCCAGCCAACGCCCCATTCGTCGACGTACTCGCTGCCCTTTCCGTAGTAGGAGTTCGCCCAGCCCACCGACGTGATGAAAACGTCCTGGTCGAGAGCCATCTCGAGGTCATACGGATTGCCGCCGCCGTGCGGGTTGTGCGCGCTAGCCGCCGCACCGAGGTGCAGATCAGCACGCAGACGTTCGGCGAACTCCGGGGTGAAGGTGGATTGCCATTGACAGCGGTCCGGGGTCTCGTGACTCAGTGCGGCAAGCACACGTGCGCGATGCCGGTATTCTTCGTCTCCCGATTCGCCCAACGCCGACCTCGCCATCAGCGAGCCGGGACGCTTAGGAAGACAACGGGAATGAGACCGAAGGCGAGCAAATTTGGCCCGTTGAGCCCCATTTCGACCCTGTACATCTCACTCGTCCGTGCTGACCAATCGAGCGGAGAGGATGCCGGCTCCTCATGAACGCTAAGCGAGCGTGACGCGGCATACAAGGGCCGAACTGCCTGAGGTTGACGTGGCGACGCCGATGACCCAGCGGCCTCGAGTTACTCCCCTCGGGGAGCACTCGGCTCTCGTCCCACACCTCTCGCTGGGGCTGAGGCCGGGCGCGTCGGCCGGAAGCCGTGCGCGACGAGCGAGCGTCGCTGGCTTACGGCGAAGATCTACATCGCCCGACTGCATCGAGAACGCCAGGCCCGCCTCGTCGCGAGAAGACGAGCGCGGCGGTCATCGCGAGGCGCTTGCAGTTGAAGCGGTTGGAGATGGCGGCCTCCTCCCCGCGGCGCCCAGGTGGCGCTCACGAAGGGGAGGAGGCTGAATCCGCTCTCGTTTTCAAGAACGATCCATCGACCCCACCGTCGTGCCCTTTTCTGCAACGGGAGCGGTCTTTCACCCAGGTGCCGACCGCCTCGTCGGTGCGCTCGAGGGCCCTTCTCACCGGTCGCTGGCGCGACCACCCGAGGCGCTCGCGCAGGATCCACCACGTCTAGGTCGTCGAATACGAGACGCCAGTCGTCGTCTCGATCACGTTCGCAACGCGCGCGAGCGTCTACAGCTCGGTCGGAAAGCCGTTCTTGCGGGCACCCCGCTCGAGGGCACGCTTGACGCCTACAAGCTATCGATCGGTCAACAGGGGCCGGCGCCCGGCACGCCCGGTGCCGGCGAGAGCAATGAGGCCACCTTTCCGATAGGCCGCTGACCACTGCGAGGCGGTTTCGCGCGAGACGCCGAGCTCACGAGCGACATCGGCCTGGGAGGCTCCGCGTTCGAACATCGCGCCGGCGCGCATTCGCGGCTCTTCGAGCGCCTTGAAGTCACGACGCGGCGCGACGCGCCTCAACGAGGGCGGCTTCGCGCCTCGCGGCTTTGCCTTCGCGCGAGGAGAACATGCCACGGGAACAGTCGCCCATGGTCAGCAGAGGCGTCAGCGTGTTACCAAAAGATCTCTAGTCGACGGTGAAGTGGGTGCCCGCACGCCCGGCGAGCGCCGCCGCAAGATTCGGAGAGTCTGTGACGATAGCGCGGGTCCCACCTTGCTCGAGATACTCGATGATCGCTTCGATCTTCGGCGCCATACTGCCGGCGGCGAAGTGCACGCCTTCGGCGAGGTAGCGGCGCGCCTCGGCGAGCGTGAGATGGTCCACCCATCGCTGGGCGGGCGTGCCGAACTCGAGGGCGACCTTCTCGACCGCCGTCGAGATGAGGAACAGCTCCGCCCCGAGATCGCGGGCGAGCAACGAGCAGCCGAGGTCCTTGTCGATCACCGCCTCGACCCCGGCGAGATCACCCGCGGCGTCGGCTGCTACGGGGATGCCCCCGCCGCCGGCGGCGACGACGATCTCCCCCGCGGCGACGAGCGCCTTGATCGCTTCGATCTCGACGATGCGCCGCGGGCGGGGTGAGGCCACCACCCGCCGCCAGCCCCGGCTGGCGTCCTCCACGACGTGCCAACCGTCCTTTTCCTCGCGCCGGCGCGCCTCGGCTTCGTCCATGAACGAGCCGATCGGCTTGCTGGGGCTTAAAAAGGCCGGATCGTCGCGTGCCACCTCGACCTGGGTCACGACCGCCGCCACCGGCCGACCGATGCCGCGCCGCCGCAGGATGTTCTGGAGGTTCTGGGCGAGGGCGTAGCCGATCGCGCCCTGGGAGTCCGCGCCGCAGACGTCGAGCGGGATCTCGTGCAGCTCGTGGGCGGCGATCTCGGAGCGTCGCAGGATGAAGCCGACCTGCGGGCCGTTGCCGTGGCCGACGACCACGTTCCAGCCTTCCTCGACCATCGCCGCCACGTGCTCACAGGTCTCGTGCGCCGCGATGTACTGGTCGCGCACCGACTGGTGCATGCGGTCTTTGATCAGCGAGTTCCCGCCGATCGCCACGACTGCGAGCCGACCGCCCATCCCCGCAGTCCCCTAGCGCATCGTCAGCGCCATCACGGCCTTCTGACCGTGCAGGCGGTTCTCGGCCTGGTCGTAGACGACGGAGTGCACCCCGTCGATCACCTCGTCGCTGACCTCGACGCCTCGGTCCGCTGGCAGAGGGTGCATGTAGATCGCGTCCTCGTGGGCCATTGCGAGCCGGCGCGAGTCGGTGATCCAGTCGCCGTAGCGAGCCGTGAGCCTCGCCCCTTCGGCCTCGTCCGTCGTCGAGACGAGCGCTCCCCAGCTCTTGGCGTAGATGACGTCGGTGTCCCGCATGCCCGCGTCAAAGTCGTGCGAGACCTCGAAGGAGGCGTGCGACCGGCGCGCCTCGTCTTTCGCCTGCTCGACAATTTCTGGCATGAGCCCGAACTCCGGCGGGTGGACGAGCCGCACGTTGATGCCGAAGCGGGGCAGCAACAGGGCGAGGCTCTGGGGGACGCTGATCGGCTTCTGGTAGCTCGCGGCGCAGGCCCAGCTGATCGTCACCGTGCGGCCCCGCGGATCGCCGAAGCGCTCGATGATCGTCATGAGGTCCGCGAGTGCCTGGTGTGGGTGGTAGACGTCGCACTGCATGTTGAGCACGGGAACCCGGCTCGCCTCGGCGACCTGGCGCAGGTAGGCGTTGCCCACCTGCCAGTCGACGTGGCGGATGGCGATGCCGTCGTTGTAGCGCCCGAGGATCTCGCCGATCTCCTTGGCGGTGTCGCCGTGGGCGATCTGGGTCGTGCGGCTCTCGATGAACTGGGCGTGGCCCCCCAGCTGCGCCATGCCGGCCTCGAACGAGGCCCGCGTCCGCGTGCTCGAGAAGAAGAACAACATCGCGAGCACCTTGTCGCGGAGCAGCGGGTGCGCCCGCCCGAGGGCGCGGTCACGTTTGAGGTCGAAGGCCACCTCGAGCACGGTGTCGATCTCGTCCTTGGTCCACTCGGAGAAGTCAATGACGTCCCGGCCCCGGAGGTTCGTCTGCATGGTCCTCCTTCCTTGCCGGTTCCCCGGCCTAGCTCACGGCCCCGAGGACGAGCGAGAGCAGCGCCATCCGCATCACGACGCCGTTGAAGGCCTCGAACCAGTAGCGGGCGTGGCGCGTGCTGTCGACGTCGGTCGGCAGCTCGTCCATCCTCGGCAGCGAGTGCAGGATGATGGCGTCGGTCTTGGCCTTCGTGGCCATGAGCTCCTTCGTCACGCGGTAGGCCGGCGGGGTGAGCCCGTGCTCCTCGACCTCTTCCCGGGACTTGGTGTAGTCGGCCTGCACGACCGGCTCCATGTAGACGACATCGGCGTCGGCCAGGCACTCCTCGACGCTGGCGACCTCGCGGTAGCGCGCGCCGCGCGTGGCGAGCTCGGCCGAGAACTCCGGCAGGAGCGACATCTCCGGCGGGTGGACGAGCGACGCCGTCATGTCGAACTGCGTCATGGCGTAGAGGATCGAGTGCATCGTGCGCATCCGCATGTCCCCCACGCAGAGCACGTTCAGCCCGTCGAGCGTGCCCTTGTCCTTCCAGATCGTGTAGAGGTCGGTGAGCACCTGGGTGGGGTGCTCC
>JBKQRF010000277.1:0-19408 GCA_052144055.1 Candidatus Limnocylindrales bacterium | reverse complement strand
GATGGCCAAGAAGAAGTTCGAGCGCACCAAGCCCCACGTCAACGTCGGCACGATCGGTCACATCGACCACGGCAAGACGACACTGACGGCGGCCATCACGAAGTACCTCTCGCTGAAGGGCGAGGCGGAGTACCGTTCCTTCGGCTCGATTGACAACGCGCCCGAGGAGCGCGCGCGGGGCATCACCATCGCCATCGCCCACGTCGAGTACGAGACCGACCACCGCCACTATGCCCACGTCGACTGTCCTGGCCACGCCGACTACATCAAGAACATGATCACCGGCGCGGCGCAGATGGATGGCGCGATCCTCGTGGTGGCCGCCACCGACGGGCCCATGCCCCAGACGAGGGAGCACATCCTCCTGGCCCGCCAGGTGGAGGTGCCTTACATCATCGTGTTCCTCAACAAGGTCGACGCGGTCGACGATCCCGAGCTCCTCGAACTCGTCGAGCTCGAGGTCCGCGAGCTCCTCAGCAAGTACGAGTTCCCGGGCGACGATCTGCCCGTCGTGCGCGGCTCTGCGCTGCAGGCTCTGGAGGCCTCCAACGACGTCCACGATCCCGCCTACGCCTGCATCCAGGAGCTCCTGGATGCCGTCGACTCCTATATCCCGACTCCCGAGCGCGCCGTCGACAAGCCCTTCCTGATGCCGGTCGAGGACGTCTTCGGCATCAAGGGCCGCGGCACGGTGGCCACCGGGCGCGTCGAGCGCGGCATCGTCAAGGTCGGCGACGAGATGGAGATCGTGGGCATCCGGCCCACCCGCAAGGTCGTCGTGACTGGCGTCGAGATGTTCAAGAAGCTGCTCGACGAGGGCCGCGCCGGCGACAACATCGGCACCCTGCTGCGAGGCATCGAGCGCGACGATATCGAGCGCGGCCAGGTCATCGCCAAGCCTGGGTCGATCAAACCCCACACCAAGTTCGTGGCCCGCGTCTACGTCCTGACCCGCGAGGAGGGCGGCCGCCACACCCCCTTCTACAACGGCTACCGCCCCCAGTTCTACCTGCGCACCACCGACGTGACCGGCGACATCACACTGCCCGAGGGCATGGAGATGGTCATGCCGGGCGACAACGTCGACATGCGCGTCGAGCTCATCACCCCCATCGCGCTCGAGACCGGGCAGCACTTCGCCATCCGCGAGGGCGGCCACACCGTGGGCGCCGGCGCGATCACCAGCATCACGGAGTAGGGCATGGCGAAGCAGCGGATCAGGATCCGCCTCAAGGCCTACGACCATCGGCTGCTCGATCAGTCGGCGCTCCAGATCGTGGAGACCGCGCAGCGGACAGGCGCCGACGTCGTCGGGCCCGTGCCGCTCCCGACCCGCATCGAGAAGTTCACCGTCCTGCGATCGCCCTTCATCGACAAGGACAGCCGGGAACAGTTCGAGATCCGCACCCACAAGCGGCTCATCGACATCCTGGACCCGTCGTCGAAGACCGTCGACGCCCTGATGCGACTCTCGCTTGCCGCGGGTGTCGACATCGAGATCAAGATGTAGATGAGCATCGGACTTCTCGGCCGTAAGGCCGGTATGACTCAGGTCTTCGTGGAGGACGGGACCATGGTCGCCGTGTCGGTGCTCGTCGTCGAGCCGAACACGGTGACGCGCCTCCGTACCCCGGAGCGTGACGGATACACGGCCGTGCAGATGGGAACGGGGACGGCCCGCCGCCTGAGCAAGCCCCGACTGGGCCAGCTCCACGACTTGCCGCGCGTCCGGCACGTCCGCGAGTTTCGCGTCGACACGGTGCACGACTACCGTGTCGGGCAGGAGCTCCGAGTCGACGAGATGTTTGCTGCCGGCGACGTCGTGGACGTCACGGGCGTCAGCAAGGGCAAAGGCTTCTCAGGCACGATCAAGCGGCACCATTTCCAGCGCGGCCCGGAGACCCACGGCTCCGATTCGCACCGCCAGCCAGGTTCCGTGGGCGCTGGCACCACTCCGGGGCGCGTGTACCGCGGCCTGGGGATGGCCGGCCACATGGGCGCCGAGCGGGTGACCATCAAGAAGCTGACCGTCGTGCGCACGGACCCGGAACACAACCTGCTGCTCGTCAAGGGTTCGGTACCCGGTGCGCCCAATGCGCTGGTCATGGTCAGGAAGGCGTAGCACGATGGCCCAGACCACCCTGTTCCGCAAGACCGGCGAGGAAGCCGGGATGGTCGATCTGCCGGATGCGCTCTTCGCCGCGCCGGTTAACGCGGCCGTCCTCCACCAGGCCGTCGTCGCCCAGCTGGCCGGCCGGCGCCTCGGCACGCACGACACCAAGACCCGCGGCGAGGTCGCAGGCGGCGGTAAGAAGCCCTACCGCCAGAAGGGCACCGGACGGGCCCGCCAGGGTTCGAGACGTGCCCCCCACTTCGCCGGCGGCGGCGCCGTGTTCGGCCCGCACCCGCGGAACTATGAGCAGCGGCTGCCCCGCAAGATGAAGCGACTCGCGCTGCGCGGCGCGCTGACCGCCAAGTACGGAGACGGCGCAGTGCGCGTCGTGGAAGACCTGGCCATGGAAGCGATCAAGACCCGCGAGCTCGTGGGTTACTTGGGTGCGCTCAACGTCGCAGGGCGCGTGCTGGTCGTCGCTTCGGCTCGGGATCCGCGCCTCACGCTGTCGTCGCGGAACCTGCCCGACGTCGAGGTGATCTTGGCCGACTCGCTCAACGTTGTGGATGTTCTCAACGCGGACGTGCTGCTGATCGAACAGCCGGCCATCGCGACGATGTCGGAGGTGTACGCATGACGCTGCGGAGCGCCGAGGTCATCCTCCGCCCCGTCATCAGCGAGAAGTCGATGGACCTGACGCAGCGAAGCAAGTACACGTTCCGTGTGCACGAGGACGCCAACAAGCTGCAGATCAAGCGCGCCGTGGAGGACCTCTTCAAGGTCACCGTCCTTGCGGTCAACGTCTCGACGACGAAGGCCAAGGAGAAGCGGCGGGGGACCAAGCGCGGGCGGATCTCTGGCCTAACGAGCCCGTGGCGCAAGGCCGTGGTCACGGTCTCTGCCGGCGACAAGATCGAGTTTTTCGAGGGGGTCTAGGCGATGCCGCTGCGAAGCTATAAGCCGACCTCCGCGGGCCGGCGCTTCATGACTCGCTCGACGTTTGCCGAGATCACGACCGACGAGCCGTTCAAGCCGCTTCTGGAGGCCCAGAAGCGTGGCAGCGGTCGGAACAACCAGGGCCGTCTCACCGTCCGCCACCGCGGTGGCGGCGAGAAGCAGCACTATCGGCGAATCGATTTCAAGCGAGATAAGGTCGGCATTCCCGGGCGCCTGGCGACGATCGAGTACGACCCGAACCGCTCCGCTAGGATTGGGCTGCTGCACTATCGCGACGGCGAGAAGCGCTACATCCTCGTCCCCAACGGACTGCGCGTGGGCGACGTGGTGGTGAGCGGCCCGGGCGTCGAGGCGCGTGTGGGCAATGCTCTGCCGCTTGGCGACATCCCGCTCGGCACCACCATCCACAACATCGAGCTGGTTCCCGGCAAGGGCGGCCAGATCGTTCGGTCGGCCGGAGCCTCGGCGCAGCTGCTAGCCAAGGAAGGCGATTGGGGCACCGTGCGCCTCCCGTCCGGCGAGATGCGGCGCGTGCCGCTCACGTGCACGGCCACCGTCGGCCAGGTGGGCAACCTGGATCACGAGAACCAGAGCTTGGGCAAGGCCGGGCGTGCCCGCCACATGGGCCAGCGCCCCGAGGTACGCGGCGTCGTGATGAACCCGCGCGACCATCCGCACGGGGGAGGCGAGGGCAAGTCGCCCACGGGCATGCCGCCGAAGACACCGTGGGGGAAGCCGGCGATGGGCCTGCGCACACGCCGCAACAAGACCACGGGGCGCCTCATCGTGCGCTCCCGCCATCGCAAGGGCTAGGCCGAAAGGAGGTCGCTGATGTCGCGGTCAGTCAAGAAGGGGCCGTTCGTGGAGGCGCGTCTCCTCGGCCGCGTCCAGGAGATGAACCGCCGCAACGAGAAGCGGGTCCTCAAGACCTGGTCTCGTGCGAGCGTCATCTTCCCGGACTTCGTCGGACACACGGTCGCCGTCTACAACGGGCGCAAGCACATCCCGGTCTACGTGTCCGAGAATATGGTCGGGCATCGGCTGGGAGAGTTCGCGCCGACGCGGACCTTCCGCGGGCACGGCAAGCACACCGAGCGCTCGACAGCGCTGAAGTAGGAGCACGCCGTGCGAGTCGCCGCCACCGCCAAGTACATCCGCCGCTCGACGCGCAAGACGCGCCTTGTCACCCAGGCGATCGTGGGTCGCCCGGTGGGCGAGGCGAGCGCCATTTTGCAGTTCATGCCGCAGGGCGCGGCGCGGGACGTCGCGAAGGTGCTCAAGAGCGCCGCCGCGAACGCCGAAAACAACCACCATCTCGTGCCCGACGACTTGATCGTCGCGGAGGCGCGGGCCGACGAGGGACCGACCATCAAGCGCTGGCAACCGCGTGCCCAGGGGCGGGCATTCCCTATCCACAAGCCCATGACCCATATCACCGTAGTCGTCGAGAGCAAGGAGGCCTAGGTTGGGTCACAAGGTCCATCCGTACGGCTTCCGGATCGGCGTGTCGCGGGGCTGGACGGCGAACTGGTACGCGGACAAGGGCTACGCGGATCTCCTCAAGGAGGACTTCGCGATCCGCGACCTGGTCGACAAGCGGCTCGCCAACGCGAGCGTGAGCCACGTCGAGATCGAGCGCGGCATCAACCACGTCACCGTCACGATCCATACCGCGAAACCCGGGATCGTGATCGGGAAGGGTGGCGCCAACGTCGAGGCGCTGCGCCAGCAGATCGGCAAGATTTCCAGCCGCAAGGTCAAGCTAGAGATCAAGGAGATCCGCCAGCCCGAGCTCGACGCTCAGCTGGTCGCCGCCAACATCGCGCAGCAGCTGAGCCGGCGCATCGCCTTCAAGAAGGCGATGAAGCAGTCGGTGCAGAGGACGATGAAGGCCGGCGCCAAGGGCGTCCGGATTGCCGTTGCGGGCCGCCTCGGTGGCGCCGAGATGGCCCGGCGCGAGTGGGAGCGCGAAGGCCGAATCCCGCTGGGCACCCTGCGCGCCGACATCAGCTACGGGCAGGTGCATGCCCACACCACCTACGGTCGGATCGGGGTCAAGGTCTGGGTATACCGGGGCGACATCGTCCCGGAGCGCCAGGCGCCCCACGAGGCCGCCGCCGCGGCGGGGGCCTGAGCGATGCTACTTCCCAAGCGAGTCAAGCATCGCCGGGTCATGCGCGGTCGCATGAGCGGTGTGGCCAAGGGCGGGAGCGCGATCGCGTTCGGCGACTATGGACTCATGACCGAGGAGCCGGCGTGGATCACCAGCCGGCAGATCGAAGCCGCCCGGCGCGCCATGACGCGATCTGTCAAGCGCGGCGGCAAGGTCTGGATTCGGATCTTTCCTGACAAGCCGGTCACCAAGAAACCGGCCGAGACGCGGATGGGCTCGGGCAAGGGTGCGCCCGACCACTGGGTGGCCGTCGTCAAGCCTGGCCGGATCCTCTTCGAGTTGGCTGGCGTGCCGGTTGATGAGGCCCAGGAGGCGATGCGCCTGGCCGGTCACAAGCTGCCGATCAGCGTTAAGTTCGTGGTCAAGGAGGGCGTCGCAGATGGACATCGATGAAGTCCGCGCGCTCACTGATGGCGAGCTGGAGGCCGAGCTTGCTGCCGCCCGACGGAACCTCTACGACCTGCGCTTCCAGCTGGCTACGCGCCAGCTGAGCGACTACAACCAGATCAGGAGCACGCGAAAGCGGATCGCAAGGATTCTCACCGTGCAGACCGAGCGTCACCATGAGACGACGGTCGCGGAGGCCGGGCGATGAGCGGAGTGAAGGTGGAACGCCAGCGTAAGACCAAGGTCGGGCGGGTCGTCTCCGACAAGATGGACAAGACGATCGTGGTTGCCGTCGAGCGCCTCTCACGCCATCCTCTCTACAAGCGCGTTGTGCGACTGACCACGAAGTTCAAGGCCCATGACGAGCGTAACGAGGCTCGCATCGGCGACACGGTGCGAATCGAGGAGTCGCGGCCGTTGAGCGCGAGCAAGCGCTGGCGCCTGGTCGAGATCGTCCAACGCGCGACCGACGGCATGAGCGACCAGCTGGTCGCCGAAGAGGCGTCGACCGAGGAGGCGATCCACGCTGCGGCCCATCCGGGCCGGCGCGACGAGTCGCCGGGCGGAGGGGCGACCACATGATCCAGCAGTACAGCCGGCTGCGCGTGGCTGACAACACCGGCGCACGCACGATCCAGTGCATCCGGATCATGGGGCGCTCCCAGAGGACCACGGCTGAGGTCGGCGACGTCATCATCGCGAGCGTCAAGCAGGCGATCCCCAACGCGGCTGTCAAGAAGGGCGATGTCGTGCGAGCGGTCGTCGTCCGCACGAACAAGGAGTACGGGCGGCCCGACGGCAGCTACATCCGGTTCGACGAGAACGCCGCCGTGCTCATTAACAACCAAGGGAACCCGCGCGGAACCCGCATCTTCGGCCCTGTTGCGAGGGAGCTGCGGGACCGCAACTACATGAAGATTGTGTCGCTCGCCCCGGAGGTGCTGTGAGATGCCGGGCGAGGTCGTGAAGCACGTCACCAAGGTGCCGGAGATCCGCAGGGGTGATCAGGTCGTCGTGCTCACCGGCAAGGATGCCGGCAAGCGCGGCACGGTCGATCGCCTGGTGCGCCCCGACCGCGTGATCGTCGGCGGGGTCAACGTCGCCAAGCGGCACACCAAGCCGCGCACGATGCAGGGCCGGACCGAGTCCGCACCACAGATCCAGCAGGGCGGCATTCTCGACAAGACGATGCCGTTGCCCGCCAGCAACGTCATGGTCGTGTGCCCCTCCTGCGGGCAGCCAACACGAGTCAGGCACGCCGCTCTTGCCACCGGCACGAGCGTCCGCGTGTGCGTGCGGTGCGGCGAGCCCCTCGGCCGGGAGGTGAGGTCATGAGCGAGCTGAAGCGGCGCTACCGCGAGGAAGTCGTGCCGGCGCTCCAAAAGGAGTTCGCTTACTCGAACCCCATGCAGGTGCCGCGTGTCGAGAAGATCGTCGTCAACATCGGCTTGGGTGAAGCGCTGCAGAATGCAAAAGCCCTCGATGCGGCTGTGGGCGATCTGACGGCCGTCACCGGGCAGAAGCCCATCGTGACCCGCGCCAAGCGGTCGATCGCGCAGTTCCGGCTCCGAACCGGCAACTCGATCGGCGCCAAGGTCACGCTGCGTGGCGAGCGAATGTGGGACTTCCTGGAGCGGCTCACGCAGCTTGCGCTGCCGCGCATCCGCGACTTCCACGGTGTCCCGTCGCGCTCGTTCGACGGCCGGGGCAACTACTCGCTCGGGCTCCGGGAGCAGCTCGCGTTTCCCGAGATCGACTACGACAGAGTGGACCGTCTGCGCGGGCTCGAGGTGAGCATCGTGACGACGGCGAAGTCCGACGAGGAATCGAAGAAGCTTCTCGAGCTCCTCGGCATGCCCTTCGCCGGCTAGCGGCACGGGAGGGACCACGAATGGCCAAGAAGTCCATGATCGCGAAGGCAAAGCGCCCGAACCGGTTCAAGGTGCGAGAGAAGCACCGGTGTTCCGTGTGCGGCCGTCCGCGGGGGTTCATGCGTCGTTTCGCGCTGTGCCGCATCTGCTTCCGGGAGCGAGCGCTCCAGGGAATGCTCCCCGGCGTGACGAAGTCGAGTTGGTGAACCGATGAACATCTCCGACCCGATCGCCGACATGCTGACGCGAATCCGCAACGCGAGCCGCGCGCGGCACCCGCAGGTGCTTGTTCCGGCCTCGCGGACCAAGCGAGAGATCGCCCGAATCCTCAAGGAGGAGGGCTTCATCGCCGAGTACGACGAGACGCGCGAAGGGCCGCGGGCAATGCTTCGGATCACGCTCCGGTACGTCGGGGGCAAGGCCCCCGTCGTCTCCGGGCTCAAGCGTATCAGCAAGCCCGGCCTCCGCGTCTACGCCGGAAAGACGGATATCCCGCGTGTCCTCGGCGGCCTCGGTATCGTCATTGTCAGCACCAGCCAAGGCATCATGACCGGAGCTCAGGCCCGCAAGGCCCAGCTCGGCGGTGAAGTCTTGGCGTATGTCTGGTAGGCAGCCATGTCACGCATCGGACGGCTCCCCATCCCGATCCCGGCTGGCGTCGGGGTCACCATCGACGGCACCTCGATCACCGTGACAGGGCCCCGCGGGGAGCTCCATCGGGACCTCACCCCGGAGCTCAGCGTCGTCCGCGAAGACGGCGTGCTGCGCGTCGAGCGCCCCCGCGACGACAAGCGCTCGCGCGAGCTGCATGGGCTCACGCGGACGCTCGTCGCCAACATGGTGATCGGGGTCACGGCAGGCTTCCGCAAGCCGCTCGAGATCACCGGCGTCGGGTACCGCGCTCAGAAAGTGGGCGACAAATTGCAGCTCAGCCTGGGATACAGCCATCCCATCGAGATTGACCCGCCCGCCGGGATCGTGTTCGAGGTGGACAACCCGACTCGACTCGCCGTGGCCGGGATCGACAAGGAGCTGGTTGGCCAGGTGGCCGCCCGCGTCCGCGCCACCCGCAAGCCCGAACCCTACAAGGGCAAGGGCGTGCGGTATGCCGGCGAGAAGATCCGCCGCAAGGCCGGCAAGGCCGGCAAGATCGGCGCCAAGAAGTGATCCACGGCGGGCCCGGTGCGGGCCCGTGGCACTCGTAGGAGTATGACGACCGAAATGGCCCAGGCACTTTCTCGGAGCGCTGCTCGCCAGAAGCGCCACGAGCGGATCCGTCTCACCACGCGGGGGACGGCGGCGCGGCCGCGCCTGGCCGTGTTCCGCAGCATCGACCAGATTTACGCACAGGTCATCGACGACACGACCGGCCGTACGCTGGCTGCGGCGTCGTCGCTCGAGCCCGAGCTGCGCTCCCTCGGGGCCACCAAGACCGAACGCGCGCGAACCGTGGGCCGTCTGGTCGCCGAGCGAGCCAAGGTCGCCGGCATCGGCTCCGTGGTCTTCGACCGGGCGGGATTCCGCTACCACGGGCGCGTCAAGTCGCTCGCCGACGCGGCCCGCGAAGCGGGCCTCGACTTCTAGGGACTGAAAGGAGCCATCGTTGGCGAGGATCGACCCAGCCAGGCTTACGCTCGAGGAACGCGTCGTCCAGATCAACCGCGTCGCCAAGGTCGTGAAGGGCGGCCGGCGCTTCAGCTTCAGCGCGGTCGTGGTGGTCGGCGACGGTGCCGGCCATGTGGGTGTAGGGCTTGGAAAGGCAGGCGAGGTTCCCGAGGCGATCCGCAAGGGTGTCGAGGACGCGAAGAAACACCTGATCCGCGTGCCGCTCGTCGGTACCACCATCCCGCACGAGGTCACCGTCCGGTACGGAGCCAGCAACGTGCTGCTCCGCCCTGCGTCGCAGGGAACCGGTGTGATCGCCGGCGGTTCTGTGCGGGCTGTCGTGGAGTCGGCAGGGATCCGGGACATCCTGTCCAAATCGCTGGGCTCGACGAACCCGGTGAACGTGACCAGGGCCGCGCTCGAGGCGCTGCGGAGCCTCCGCAGCGCGGAGGAGCTGTCGGCACAGCGTGGGGTGCCGCTGCGGAGCGTGATCAGCGGCCAGCCGACCAGGGAGGTGGCCGTCGATGTCGGATAAGTTGGTCCCCGGCAGGCTGCGTGTTCGTCTGCATAAGAGTCCCATCAGCTATACCGCGAAGGCTCGGGGCACCGTCCGCGCACTTGGGCTGCACCGGATGCACGAGACGGTCGAGGTCACTGACAACCCCGCAACCCGTGGCATGGTGCGCTCCATTCGATTCCTTGTCGAGGTGGAGGAGGTGCCCGCTCAGCAGCCCGTGCACGCCGACCCGCGTCGTACGGCCCCCAAGGCGCCTGGCCGGGCAAGCGTAGGGTGGGCAGACGCACTCGATACCGCCGTCGGCGGGCCGGCGCGGCAGGGCGCAGCGCCCAACGCGGCAACCGAAGGGTCTGGCCCCCAGGAGGAACGGGCATGAAGCTCCACGACCTGCGTCCCGCCGACGGGTCGCACACTGCCCGGACCCGCGTAGGCCGGGGCATCGCGGCCGGCAAGGGCAAGACGGCCGGCCGAGGCACTAAGGGTCAGAAGTCCCGCACTGGCAGCTCGATCCGCCTGTGGTTCGAGGGCGGCCAGACGCCAGCGTCTCAGCGCATCCCCAAGCTGCGCGGTTTCAAGCGGCGGTTCCGCCTGGACTACGCTGTGGTCAACGTCGGCCGCATCAACGACGTCGCCGCTGCCGGTGGCTTCGGCGAACCAGTATCGAACTCTCCCGTCGCGGTTAACCCGGACCTGATGCTTGCCGCCGGGCTGCTCGGCTCGGTGCGGCAGCCCGTCAAGGTTCTGGGCCAAGGGGATGTGGATCGCCGACTGTTCGTGGTCGCCGATGCGTTCACCAAGAGTGCGGCGGCGAAGATCGAGGCCGCGGGCGGCACGGCTCAGGTGCTCGAAATCCCTGACCAGCCGCTCAGCGCCCTCGGTGTGGCCTCACCCGGCAAGGACGCTCCCGGAGTCGACGCAACATCGTCCGGGCCGACCGTCGACGAGTCCGCGCCGGCGGCCGCTGAGCCCGAACCTCAATCCGACGAGGAGCAGGGGTCCGTATCCCCGCAGGCGGAGTAGACGGTGTTCGACGCTCTCATTAACGCGTTCCGCGCCCCGGATATCCGGAGACGAATACTGTTCGTCTTCGGAATGCTAATCATCGTGCGCGCGCTGGCGCACGTGCCCGTGCCGGGAGTCAACCACGAGGCCCTGAATACCCTCTTCAACAACAATCAACTGCTTGGCTTGCTCAACATCTTCTCGGGCGGAGGCCTGTCGTCCTTCTCGGTGATCGGCATGGGCCTCAACCCCTACATCAACGCGTCCATCATCCTGACTCTAATGCAGGGCGTGATCCCGAGCCTGCAGGCGCTGTCGCACGAGGGCGAGTACGGGCGGCAGCGGATCAACCAGTACACCCGGTACCTAACGGTGCCGCTGGCGCTGATCCAGTCCTACGGATTTCTGGCGATCCTCAACAGCCAGGGCGTGCTGACGAGCTTCGACCTTGCGAGCCTGGTCACCGTCACGCAGATCATCTCGCTGACGGCCGGGACGGTGCTGCTGATGTGGCTCGGCGAGCTGATCACCGAGAGGGGGATCGGCAACGGGGTGAGCTTCATCATCTTCGCCGGCATCGTGGGCCGCGTGCCGGTGGCCGTGGGCGCGTTCCTCCAGGCGCCCGATTGGGCCGCCGGCATCGCGCTCGCGGTGGTCGGCATAATCATGATCGCGGCGATCATCTACATGCAAGAAGGCCAGCGTCGTATCCCGGTGCAGTACGCGAGCCGCGTGCGCGGTCGCCGCTTGTACCAAGGCGGTGCCACGTTCCTCCCATTGCGGGTCAATCAGGCCGGCGTCATCCCGATCATCTTCGCGGTCAGCATCATCTTGTTCCCCGCGCAGCTCGCATCCTATTTCGCTTCCTCTCAGGTTGCGGTCGTGGCGGACGTAGCCCACGCGATCCAGACTCTCTTGGGCACTACCAGCCCCCTGTATGCGGCGTTGTACTTTGCTCTTACGGTGGGTTTCACCTACTTCTACACAGCCTTCACCTTCAAGCCCGAGGACACCGCGGACCAGCTGCGCAAGAACGGCGGGTTCATACCCGGCATCCGGCCCGGTAACCCGACCCGTGACTACCTGCAGGCAGTGGTGTTCCGCATCACGATCGCAGGGGCTCTCTTTCTGGGCGTCGTGGCCGTGATGCCGTTCGTCATCTCGCAGGCGTTCCCGAGCCTGCAGGGGATCGCCCTCGGGGGCACCGCGCTCCTGATCGTTGTGTCGGTTGTGGTCGAGACGATGAAGCAGGTGGAGGCGCAATTAATGATGCGCAACTACGAGGGCTTCATCCGGTGAAGGTCTACGTCATGATCGGCGCCCCGGGCGCCGGCAAGGGAACTCAGGCGGCCATCCTCGCGGAGCGGCTGGGGCTCCTGCACGTCGCCTCGGGCGACCTGTTCCGGGAGGCCGTGCGAGCTGGCACCCGGCTCGGTGGCGAGGCCAAGCGGTACATGGACCGCGGGGCACTCGTGCCGGACCCCGTCGTGGTTGGCATGATCGAGGAGCGCCTCGACCAGGATGACGCCGCGGACGGCGTCATCCTGGACGGCTTCCCGCGCACACGGCCGCAGGCAGAATCCCTTGACGTGGCACTCGCGCGACGTGGTGCCCGCGTCGACGCCGCGCTGTATATCGGCGTGCCCGAGGAGGAACTCGTCGGCAGGCTGTCGGGGCGCTGGCTCTGCCGCGCAGTCGGCCATCCATACCATGTCGTTAGTCGGCCCCCCGCTGTGCCTGGCATCTGCGACGTCGACGGGTCGGCGCTGTACCAGCGCGACGACGACCGCCCCGAGACAGTCCGCGCGCGACTCGATCAGCAGCTGCCGCCGATGTACGACGTGATCGACCACTACACGAATCAGGGCGTCCTAGTGGCCGTGGATGGCACCGAGTCGATCGAGAGGGTCACAGACGCGCTCCTGCGGGCGATCTCACATCCGGCCAGGCCGGGGCGGAGCGAGGCCGCATGATCTTGGCCGAGCGACGTGTCACGCTCAAGTCCCGCAGCCAGGTGGAGACGATGCGACGAGCCGGCCGGCTTGTCGCAGACGTGCTCGACCGGCTGGGGGAGGAGCTGCGCCCGGGGATCACCACGGAGGATCTCGATCGGGTCGCCGCGGAGATGATCCGTAATGCCGGTGCGACGCCCTCGTTTATCGGCGTGATGATGGGTGCGGGCTCGCCATACCGCCACACGATCTGCGTCTCGATCGACGATGAAGTGGTCCACGGCATTCCCGGTCGCCGCCGGATCGAGGCGGGGCAGGTGGTGTCCATCGACGCCGGCGCAATCGTCGACGGGTGGCACGGGGACGCGGCACGGACATTCACGGTCGGTGCGGTGGCGCCGCAGGTTCGCCTGCTGGTTCAGGAGACGCAGCGCGGGATGGATGCCGGCATCGCCGCCGCGCGGCTGGGAGGGGTCGTCGGCGATATCGCCTCCGCAGTCGAGGCGGTGGCGATGGAGCGTGGCTATGGTGTGCTGAGGGAGTACGGGGGCCACGGCATCGGCACCGAGATGCACGAAGAGCCGTTCGTGCCTAACTGTCGCGGATTCGGTCGCGGGCGCAAGCTCGAGGTCGGGTTATGCCTGGCAATCGAGCCCATGTTCACGCTCGGCCGGCCTGAGGTGCGGGTCCGCGACGACGGCTGGACCGTCGCCACGGCCGACGGCAGTCTGGCCGCGCACTGGGAGCAGACGATTGCCATCTTGCCAGAGGGGCCCGAGGTCCTGACGGCGAACGGGCGTGACGTAAGTTTGTCGGGGGAAGCGGGCGTCTGATACACTCAGCGTTCGCGTGCCACGTGCCTGTGACGTGGTGCCCGCCGATCACTCAGCAGAGGGGAATGACGGTCGCCTGTGGCCAAGAAGGACGCCATCGAGGTAGAGGGAACGGTCGTTGAGCCGTTGCCCAATACGATGTTCGCTGTCGAACTCGAGAACGGGCATCGCGTCCTTGCCCACATCAGCGGCAAGCTGCGGATGAACTTCATCCGCATCCTCCCCGGCGATCGGGTTCGCGTTGAGTTGTCCCCGTACGATCTGTCGCGCGGGCGCATCACCTATCGACTCAAGTAGGGCAGGTAAGGCAACGGTGAAGGTCCGAGCGTCGGTGAAGACGCGCTGCGAGCGGTGCAAGATCATCCGCAGGCACGGAACGGTGATGGTCCTGTGCACAAATCCCAAGCACAAGCAGCGCCAGGGTTAGGAGCAGCATGGCACGCATCTCCGGCGTCGATCTCCCGCGCGAAAAGCGCGTCGAGGTGGCCCTGACGTATGTCTACGGTATCGGCCTCCCCACTAGCCAGATCATCCTGACGCAGGCAAACGTGAATCCCGACACCCGCGTGCGGGACCTGACGGAAGAGCAGGTCAACCGGCTCCGCGACATCATCGATCGGCGGTACAAGGTCGAGGGCGACCTGCGCCGTGAAGTGGCGCTCAATATCAAGCGCCTCCAGGAGATTGGCTCCTACCGGGGCCTGCGGCATCGCCGCAACCTGCCCGTGCGCGGGCAGCGGACGAAGACCAATGCGCGGCAGCGTCGCGGCCCCAAGCGGACCGTCGGCGTACGCCGCAAGAAGTAGCAGCCACCGGAACGTAGCAGCAGGTAGTACCGACGTATGGCGGATCGAAAGCGCGCAACGAAGACCCGACGCCGCGAACGCAAGAATGTGCCGACGGGCCACGTGCACATCCAGGCCTCCTTCAACAACACGATCGTCACGATCACCGATCCCTCGGGAGCGACTGTGGCGTGGGGGAGCGCCGGGCTGGCGGGGTTCAAGGGCTCCCGCAAGAGCACGCCGTACGCCGCGGCGCTGAGCGCCGACGGCGCGGCTCGGCGGGCAATGGACCACGGCATGCGCCAGGTCGAGGTCTTCGTAAAGGGCCCCGGGGCCGGACGCGAGCAGGCCATCCGGTCGCTGCAGGCGGCGGGACTCGAAGTTACGGCCATCACCGACGTGACGCCCATCCCGCACAACGGCTGCCGGCCGCCCAAGCGGCGCCGGGTCTGAGCAGGAGCGCGAGCGCATGGCCCGTTACCACGATTCTGTCTGCCGGCTGTGCCGACGGGAGGGCACCAAGCTCTTCCTAAAGGGCACCCGCTGCTACACCAAGAAGTGCGCTGTCGAGCGGCGCCCCAGCCCCCCCGGGCAGCACGGCATCCGGCGCCGCAAGATGTCGGACTTCGGGACGCACCTGCGGGAGAAGCAAAAGTTCCGCAGGGTCTACTCGGTGATGGAGCGGCAGTTCAAGGACTACTTTGTCCTCGCCCGCTCTCGCCCCGGCGTTACCGGCGAGAACCTGCTCCGTCTGCTCGAGCTGCGGCTAGACAACGCCGTGTACCGGATGGGATTCGCCAGCAGCCGGCCTATGGCACGCCAACTCGTGAACCACGGGCACTTCGCGGTGAACGGCGTGCCGACCGACATTCCGTCGTATCAGCTTCGCCCCGGCGACCGCGTCGAGGTTCTGGAGGGCAGTCGCTCCTTGGACCCGTTCAAGAACGCGCGCACGCAGATGGGCGCCGCGCCGCGGCCGGAGTGGCTGGCGGTGGACCCCGAGCGGCTGAGCGGCACGATCGCCGCCCTTCCGCGCCGCGACCAGATGCCGCTCGAGCTCAACGAGCAGCTCGTGGTCGAGTACTACTCGAGGTAGGTCGTCGTACATGATGCAACTGGAGACCCCCCAGATCGAGTCGATCGAGCAGCTGGGGACGTCCTATGCGAAATTCGAGGCCGGTCCGCTGCCGGCAGGCTACGGCGTCACGCTCGGGAACGCGCTGCGCCGCGTGCTGCTCTCGTCGCTCGAGGGCGCCGCGGTTACCGCGATCCAGATCCGCGATGTTTACCACGAGTTCAGCACCATCCCGGGCGTGAAGGAAGACGTCACGCAGATCGTGCTGAACGTAAAGAAGCTGCGGCTCAAGAGCTACTCGCCCGACCACCCGGTCCAGCTCAAGCTGACGAAGAGCGGGGCGGGTGAAGTGACAGCCGCTGACATCACGCCGTCCGCCGAGGTGGAGATCATCAACCCCGAACTCCACCTGATGACACTCGACTCCGGCGACGTCGCGGTGGAGGTGGACCTCACGGTCGAGGCCGGGATCGGGTACCTAGGCGCAGAGCGGACGGAGCCGTTACCCATCGGGGTCATCCCGGTCGACGCGATCTTCTCGCCAGTCCGCAAGGTCAACTACACAGTCGAGCCCGTCCGAGTTGGCCAAATGACCAACTACGACAAGCTGACACTGGAGATCGAGACGGACGGCTCCATCTCGCCGGAGGAGTCGCTGTCGATGGCGGCGGACATTCTCGTTCGCCACTTCAGCCTGTTCACAGCGGCCGGCAAGCAGGTCGGTGCGGGCGCCGCCGCCGGTGCCTCCACCCCGCAGCTCCCAGCGAACATGCTAGAGATGCCGATTGAGGAACTGGACCTGCCGATGCGGGCGTACAACTCGCTGAAGCGGAACAACATCGTCAAGGTCGGGCAACTCCTGCAGCTCTCCGACGACGACCTGCTGCGGATGCGCAACTTCGGCAAGAAGTCGCTCGACGAGATGAAGGAGCGGCTTCGAATGCGCGGCTTTACCCTTCCAGACGACGAGGCGGACGAGGTGGCCGGCGCCGACAACGAGCTCCCCGAGGACGAGGACGCCCTTGATCCGCTCGATGGCGACGAGGGTGATGACATCGTGCCGTCGGACACAGAGGCCTGAGCGATGGCCCACCGGATCGACGGCCGGAAGCTCGGCCGAAAGCAGGGACCGCGCCTGGCGCTGTACCGCAACCTGGTCGTCTCGGTCCTTCGTTATGAGCAGGTGCGCACGACCGAGGCCAAGGCCAAGGAGGTCCGCGGCAGGGTCGAGCAGATGATCACGCTCGCGCGCGATGGTTCCCTGACGGCGCGCCGTCGCGTGGTCGCCGCGCTACCGGATGAGCCGCTCGTAATCGACAAGCTCTTCAACGAGATCGCACCGAAGTACGCCGACCGGACGTCGGGGTTCACGCGGATCGTTCGGCTCGGCCAACGGGTCGGCGACGCCGCGCCCATCGTCCAGATCGAGCTCATCTGAGGCGTCGACAAGCATGACCGGCCGCGAGGTCGGTCCGAGGTCCGCCCGAGAGGGTGGCCCCGTGCGCTACAGAGCACGGGTCGAATATGACGGGACGGAGTTCGACGGCTTCCAGGCCCAGCTTGGCCGGCGAACCGTCCAAGGAGAGTTGGAGGCAGCCCTCGCGCGTCTCTCTGACAGGCGCGGAGTGCGCGTGGTGGCCGCCGGCCGGACCGACGCCGGGGTGCATGCGGCGGGGCAAGTGATCGCGTTCACCTACCCTGGGCGGCTTCCGGCGGGAGAGCTGGAGCGAGCGCTCGCGGCGATCCTCCCGGCCGACATCGGGGTGCGCGGCGTCCGCCGGGCACGACCGGGCTTTCACCCTCGCTACGCGGCGCGGTACCGGGAGTATCGTTATACCGTCTGGAACGGGCCGCGGAGCCCGCTCCGCGAGCGATATGCGCTCGGGGTCCGGGACCCATTGGACGTCGCGGCGATGGCCGAGGCCGCGTCGGCCCTGGTGGGCCGGCACGATTTCTCGGGCTTCGGCGTGACAGATCGACAACCGATCCGGACCGTTCACTGGATCCGGATCCGCAGGATGGGACACGAGGTGACGATCGACGTCGCCGCGGACGCGTTCCTGCGCCAGATGGTGCGAAGCATCGTGGCGGCGCTCCTCCGCGCGGGTCGCGGGGACCTCGCCGTCGGCGAGATCGTCGAGGCCCTCGGGTCCGGCGCACGAGCCTTTCACGGTGCGGTGGCGCCGCCACATGGGCTGTGTCTACGGCGCGTCGTGTTCAGACGGGCCGGCTCGACGGACGGAGAAGGATGACAACGAAGACGTTTACGCCTAGCGAGGAGGGGATCGAGCGCCAGTGGTTCGTGGTCGATGCCACCGACCAGACGCTCGGCCGCTTGGCGTCGCGCGTGGCGCGCGTCCTCGAGGGCAAACACAAGCCCGCGTACGCGACCCACATCGACACCGGTGACCACGTGATCATCGTGAACGCCCGGCGGATCGCGGTCACGCGCGACAAGCGCGAGTCGAAGGTGTACTGGCGTCACAGCGGGTACCCCAACGGACTTCGCCAGGAGACGCTCGGCGATCTCCTCGAGCGGCGCCCAGAGGAAGTGATCCGGCGCGCCATCAAGGGGATGCTGCCGCGCAATCGCCTGGGCGCCCAGCAACTGCGCAAGCTCAAGGTGTACTCGGGAGCCGAGCACCCGCACCAGGCGCAGCGGCCTGAACCGCTGGCTTCAACGGAGACCACGAGAGCATGAGCACCAATGTTGCTTTTTACTACGGGACGGGTCGCCGAAAGACCAGCGTCGCTCGCGTCCGACTGATCCCGGGTGAGGGTGAGATCGTTGTCAACGGGCGCAGCCTCGACGAGCACTTCGGCAACGCGATCAACCAGTCCGAGATCCTGATGCCGTTCCGTGTCACGGGGACCGAGGGCCACTACAACGCCATGGTCATGGTGGAGGGCGGCGGCTACCAGGGGCAGGCCGGCGCGATCCGTCACGGGATCGCCCGCGCGCTACTGCAGTCGGACCCCGAGATGGCCCGCGTCCCGCTTCGCCAAGCCGGGCTTCTAACCCGAGATCCGCGGATGAAGGAGCGCAAGAAGTACGGCCTCAAGCGAGCGCGCAAGGCGCCGCAGTACACGAAGCGCTAGTTCGAGCTGGCGGGTCCGTCGCCGGGGCCGGGCGGCCCCGGCGCTCGGCGCGGACGCGGCAGTTCGCCCACCGTCCGCGATAGTCGTTGCCCGGAGACAGGGCGGTCCAGGGGCCGGAGCATCCCCTTAGACGAGTCTAGAGCCGGGCGCGCTTGAGTCGCGTGCGGCCGCGACTGGCCCGCCTGTCCTCGTCCAGCTACGTCCGTGACACCGGACCTGGACGCGGGGTGGGGCGCGAGCGGGTCCCGACAATGGGGTGAGAGCCCTCGCTACGCTGGGGGTGTCAGACACCAGCAGGAGGGCTCTCGGGTGAAGTCTGGGTGTCAGCGCGCGCATCCCCAGGGTACCAACGCGCATAGCCAGGTGCTCCGCCTGCGGCTGGCCTACCCACGCTGGGGGAAGGACAAACTGTCCGTCCTGCTGCGCCGCGAGGCGCTGTGCCTCTCGGTCTCCATGGTGGGCCGGATCCTCGCTCGGCTGCGCGCCACGGGCGAGCTGCGCGACGCACCCCGCCGGGCCATCAGCGCGCGCCACCGGGGATGGCAGCGTCCCCGCGCGGTGCGCAAGCCGGCGGGGTTCGTGGTGGCCCGTCCCTGCGATCTCGTGCAGCTCGACACGCTGGATGTGCGCCCGCTGCCGGGGGTGGTGTTCAAGCAGTTCACGGCGCGCGACGCGATCAGTCGCTGGGACGTCCTAGAGCTCTGCAGCAACGGGAGCGCGCGTTCGGCGCTGGCGAGTTCATGGCCGAGTTCGAGGCCGCCTGTGCCGCGCGCGGGATCCGGCTGTTCGTCCTGCCGCCCCGCTCCCCCAAGCTCCACGGCTCGGTCGAGCGGGCCAACTGGACTCACACCGAGGAGTTCTACGAGCTCACCGACAGCGAGCCGACGGTCGCCGCCCTGGGCGCCGAGCTTCGCGCCTGGGAGACCGTCTACAACCACGTGCGCCCCCACCAGGCTCTGGGTTACCTCACCCCGGCCGAGTACCTGGCTTCCCTGGGGATCCGGGTGTAACGGAGGTACCGAACGAGTACATTGTCTTG
>JBKQRF010000276.1:0-6319 GCA_052144055.1 Candidatus Limnocylindrales bacterium | reverse complement strand
TGCGGCGTCAGCCGGGCATTAGCATGCGACATGAGGGTCCCTTCTTCGACTGTGGCTGCAACACCAACAGCCGAACGATAGGGGCCCTCAGCCCGTCAACAACCTGAGTGGGAACCAGAGCTAGGCTTTCGCCTCGTCGCCAGCACCCCACGTCCCATCCTGCCGCGCCCAAAAACCATCCCTGCCAACCCATCCTTTCTGTGGGCGTCGCCCGATGTTGGCGCGGCCAGGATGGCGGCATGAACCGCTACGAGATCCGGGTCGTGGGCCACCTCGATGCGCGACGGGCACATGCCCTTGGCGCCGAGGAGTATCGCCTGCTGCCGGATGGCGATTCGATCCTGGTGGTCAGCGCACTCGACCAGGCCGCCACCTACGGCCTGCTGACCCGAGTCCGGGACGCTGGGCTCGAGCTCGTGTCTGTCACGCGCATCCCACCGCAGGAGTCCGCTCGCGAGGACACCGCGAGGGGCGTGAGTTGAGGATCGAGATGGATACACGGATGCCGGCCTGGATGGCCGGACATGATCAGATCGTGCGCGCTCGGCTGGACAGCCTGCGCGCCGAGGCACGGGACGAGCGACTGGCCCGCGCGGCACGCACCGCGCGCTCCTCGCCACGCAGCCTGACCAAGGGGTTGAGCATCGTCGTGCGGCAGGCCGGTGCGGGCGCGATGGGAGGAACCGCGCGATGAAGCTCCTGCGCAACCTGGGCCGCCGCAAGGTCCGCACCGCCCTGACGATCCTGGGCATCACGATCGGGATCTGGGCGCTCGTCGTCTTCGGCTCCATGGCCAACAAGATCAACGCCCTCGTGGCCGGGGGCAGCACCTACTACCAGGGCAAGGTCGTCGTCAGCGCCAAGGGCGGCGCGATGGGTGTCGGTGGCCCGATGGCCATCTCGGTGGCCGACCAGGTGGCTCACCTGCCCGGCGTCGATGTGGTGGTGCCCAGCGTCGTGATGCCGTTGTCGGATGACTCGAGCGTGGTGTCGATGGGCCCCCCGCCCATGATCACGGCCGCCAGCGCAGGCGCGG
The DNA here is from genome assembly GCA_052144055.1 of Candidatus Limnocylindrales bacterium. GTDB lineage: Bacteria > Chloroflexota > Limnocylindria > Limnocylindrales > CSP1-4 > JAJYNJ01. The sequence goes on along the minus strand of JBKQRF010000276.1, from coordinate 5,283 downwards.
ACAAAGGACGCGAGACCTTCCCGCTCCACTACGCCTCCGGGCGCGCCATCACCGCGGCAGATGAGCGCTCGAACGTCGTGGTTCTCGGCTCGGACCTGGCGCGGCAGTACCGCAAGCACGTGGGTGACACGATCACCCTGCGCGGCCAGACGTTCCGGGTCGTCGGCATCCTCGAGCCGACGCTCACTGCGCCCGACGCAGACGCGGAGGTCCCGCTCGCCGCCGCGCAGCGCCTCTATGTCACGACCCTACCGCCGCTGGTGGCGGCGAAGCTCGCCCCATCCGAGATCGCGACCGGCCTCGTGGTGTACCCGAGGACGGGCACCAGCCCAGCGACCGTCGCAACCGAGATCACGGCCGCTATCCCCGGCGTCAGCACCATGACCGGCACAGACTTCGACAAGGAGATCGGCTCCTCCACCGCCATCCTCAACTCGATCCTGGTGGGCATCGCCCTCATCAGCCTGGTCGTGGGTGGCCTATCGGTCATCAACACGATGGCCATGTCGATCGCCGAGCGGACACGCGAGATCGGCATCAAGCGCGCCATCGGTGCCAGCCGTGCCCGCATTGTGCGCGAGTTCATCACCGAGTCCGCCCTCATCGGCCTCGTCGGCGGGGCGCTCGGCCTGGCCCTCGGCGCGGCTGTCGTGTACACGGCGAACGAAGCCGGGCGCTCGTCGGGCACGATCCTCTTCGAGCTCACGGGCGGTACCGCCCTCTCCGCGCTCGCCTTTTCGACGGTGCTGGGTGCCCTGGCCGGCTTCATCCCTGCCTTCAACGCGGCCCGGCTCGACCCGGTCACCGCCCTCCGCTACGAATGACCGCGCCCACTGGCGCACAAACAGGAGACACTCCGATGGCACTCCTCGAAGGCCGCAACCTGCGCAAGACCTACCGCCTCAGCCGGCGCAACAGCGTGGCGGCCCTGCGTGGCGTGGACATCAGCATCGAGCCCGGCGAGATGGTCGCCATCATGGGTCCCTCGGGCTCGGGCAAGAGCACGCTCATGCACATCCTCGGGCTGCTCCATGCTCCCGACCCCAACCACGGCCCGGCTCCCGAACTCACGTTCAACGGACGCGACGTCGGCCGTCTTTCTGACAGCGAACGCACGCGCATCCGCGCTCGGGAGATGGGCTTCGTGTTCCAGGACTTCAACCTCGTGCCGACCCTCACGGCGCTTGAGAACGTGCTCCTCGCCTGCGACTACGCCGGGATGCGTGGCGCTCCGGCGAAGACCGCTGCGCTCGAGGCCCTCGCCTTCGTCGGGCTCGCCGACCGAGCCGGCCACCGGCCTGCCGAGCTCTCGGGGGGCGAGCAGCAACGTGTCGCCATCGCCCGGGCCCTCGCCAACCGTCCGTCGCTCGTCCTTGCCGACGAGCCGACCGGCAACCTCGACTCGGAGCGATCGGCCGAGGTCCTCGCCCTGCTGCGCACCTTCAACCGTGAGCAGGGCCAGACGCTCCTCCTCGTCACCCACGCCCAGGAGGTCGGCGAGGCATGCGACCGCGTCGTGCGCATGCGCGATGGACTGATCCGCGACCACGGGCTGTCGGCCCTACGGACGCACCAAGACGAACCGATGGACGAGGCGGCCAGCGCCTGACGTAGTGGGGGGCCGGGTCAGCATGTCTGGTCCGGTGCGCCCCCCGACGTGGCGCAGTGCCTCGAGACGAAGGAGTTGCACCCATGACGCTCTCTCATGAGGGCCGCACGAGGTCGATGTTCGTCGCGCTCGCCGCGGTCTTCATCTCCGCATCGCTGGTGGCCGCCTGCACTGCAACGGCTGCCTCGCGCGCGACTACAGGTGCTGCCTCTCGCCCGCTCCTCGCCGGCGTGCCGATGACGCCGTGCGTGATCAAAGGGCAGGTCCCGGTGGTGGCCGAGGTGCCCGGGTTCTGCGGCACGCTGCTGGTGCCCGAGGATCGCTCGAACCCGTCCGGCCGCCACATCGGGTTGCACGTGGCCGTGGTGCCCGCCCTCGTGGCCCACGCCGCGCCGGACCCGTTCTTCGCCATCGCGGGCGGCCCAGGAGATGCCAGCACCGGGTTCTTCGCCTGGCTGCCCGGCCTGTACGCCGGAGTCCACGCCACGCACGACATCGTGCTCGTTGATCAGCGCGGCACGGGCGCGTCGAACCCGCTCACGCTGCCGGCGATGCCCGACACGTCGGGGCTGTCCGCGTCCGTGGCCTACGCGCGCCTGGCGGCGTGGGCGCAAGCGGGCCTCGCGGCGCTCGACGCCGACCCGCGCTTCTACACGAGCACTGTCGCAGCTGACGACCTCGATGCCGTGCGGGCCGCTCTCGGCCACGACAAGATCGACCTATACGGCACGTCCTATGGCGGAGAGCTCGCGCAGTACTACCTGCGCCAGTATCCCGACCATGTCCGCGTGGCGATCCTCGATGGCTCGACGCCGCTCGACGTGCCGGTCCTGGAGCGGATGGCGGCCAACAGCCACCACGCGCTCGATCTGGTGCTCACCCGGTGCGCCGCCGACGCGGCGTGCCACGGCGCCTTCCCGCAGCTCGCCGGCGAGTGGTCGACCCTAGAGGCACAGCTCACCAGGGGTGTCACGACGAACGTCGTCAATCCCCAGACGGGACAGCACGCGGTGTTGGATCTCCTGGGTGTCGGTCCCGCGATCCACAACGCGCTGCTCACCGGAGCCGCCGCGGCGCAGCTGCCGCTGGCGATCCACCTCGCCTTCGAGGACAAGTGGGACCTGGCAAGCCAGCTCATCCCCGGCGTGTCGAGCGGCGGGCCGACGCTCCTGATGTCGGACGAGATCCGTTGCTCCGAAGCCTGGGCGCGCTTCGATCCAAGCGAGGTCGAACGCCTGGGCGCCGGAAGCTACGCCCTCCCGTTCGAGCTCGCCCAAGCGCAGACATGGGCGACCATGTGTCGCTACCTGCCAAAGGGCGTGGTGCCGGCGAATGACGCGTCAGCGGTGCGCACGACGCTCCCAGTCCTCTGGCTCACCGGCGATGGCGACCCGCAGGATCCACCGGCCAATCTGACCGGCGTGGCATCCCAGGAGCCCAACAGCCGCATCGTGGTGATGCCGGCGCATGAGCACGTGGTCGGGCATCTCGGGTGCGGGCCGTCGGTCATCGCGGCCTTCATCGACGCGGGCACGGCGAACGGCCTCGACGCGTCGTGCGTCGCGCAGGGCGCTGGTCCAAGTCCGACCTTCCGCCTGCCATAGCAGCAGCGGGCGCCCGCGTGGTGCCGACGATCGTGAATACGTGACCGCAGGTGCAACGTCGAAGAAGAAACACAGGCCAGAGAACGAGCCCGCGCAAGAAGCCGGGAGCCCTGGCGGCTCTTGCCTGGCACTGATCGCCTGCATCCTCGAAAGGAGGTCTGGCATGTCCACGCGGGTCGCGATCAACAGTTTCGGGCGTATCGGCCGACAGTCGCTCAAGGCGCTGATCGAGAGCGCCCAAGAGATCGAGGTGGTCGCCGTCAACGACCTCGTCGACCCCGAGCTCGACGCACTTCTCTTCGCCCATGACTCGACCTACGGCCGCTACGCCGGTTCGGTCGAGCCCACCGGCGACACGCTTGTCATCACCCCCTCCCTGGGAACGCCCCACGTTGTCCGCGTACTGCGGGAGAAGGATCCCGCAGCCCTGCCGTGGCGCGCACTCGGGGTGGACATTGTGGTCGAATCGACGGGCATCTTCACTGACGCCGCGGGGGCCCGGGCGCATCTCGCTGCGGGCGCGCGGAAAGTGATCATCACTGCCCCCGCGAAGCACGAGGATGCCACGATCGTGCTCGGCGTGAACGAGGGACAGTACAACCCCGAGCGTCACCATGTGATCAGAAACGCGAGTTGCACGACGAACTGTCTGGCGCCCGTTGCCAAGGTCATCCACGACCGCTTCGTGATCCGTCACGGGGTCATGACCACCGTCCATTCGGTGACGAACGATCAGCGCATCCTCGATGTGGCGCACCGCGACCCGCGCAGAGCGCGCGCGGCCGGCGCCAACATCATCCCGACATCGAGCGGTGTGGCGAAGGCGCTCGCCCTGGTGATTCCCGACCTGGCCACGAAGTTCGACGGCTTTAGCCTGCGCGTGCCGACCCCCACCGTGAGCCTGGTCGACTTCACCGCGGAGCTCGAACGAAGGACGACCGCCGACGAACTGAACGATGCCTTCCGCGATGCGTCGGCGAATGCGATGCAGGGCATCCTGGGCGTGTCCGACGAGCCCCTCGTCTCGTCCGACTTCCACGGTGACAGCCACTCCGCGATCGTGGATGCCGAGTACACACGGGTCATGGACGGATCCTTTGCCAAGGTCCTCGCCTGGTACGACAACGAATGGGCCTACAGCTGCCGCGTCAAGGACCTCGTGCGCTACGTGGCGGCACGGCTGACGTGACCGGGACCGCCCATCAAGACCGCAGCGCAGAGGGGAGGAAGACGATGCCCGGAGACACCTCGCGGCGCGATGCGCTGGAAGCCACCGCCCGCTGGACGGCGGCGGTGCGGGCCGCGGAGAGTGCGCGCGAGGACCGCCTGTTCAACGATCCCTGGGCAGCTGCTCTGGCCGGGCCCGAAGGCAGGGCGTGGATCGAGCAGCGGCCGCCCGACGGCGTGCTTCCGATGGTCCTTCGGACGCGGTACTTCGATGACTGGCTGCAGGGGGTCCTCGGGGGCGGGGCGATCCGGCAGATGGTGCTGGTGGCCGCCGGCCTCGACACGCGTGCCTTCCGGCTCCCCTGGCCGAAGACGGCGCGCTGCTTCGAGATCGATCGACCTGCCGTGCTCCGGTACAAGGAGGCGATCCTCGATGGCGCCGGGGCACGTCCACGCTGCGTGCAGAGAACAGTCGAGGCAGACCTGACTGGGCCGTGGGCTGACGCGCTCCTCGATGCCGACTTCGATCCGGGGGAGCCATCGGGCTGGCTCCTAGAGGGGCTCCTCTTCTACATCGCGTCCGCCGACATCGCACGGCTGCTCGATGCGGTGACGGCGCTGGCGTCGGCGGGGAGCATGCTCGGCTTCGACATCGTCAACGGCCCCATGCTGACGTCTCCCTGGACGCGGGCGTGGGTAGACATGCAGGCGGAGGCGGGAGCGCCTTGGATCGGGACGATGGATGACCCGGTGGGCTTCCTTGCTGCGCGGGGCTGGCGCGCCGCACTCACGCAGGCCGGCCAGCCTGACGCGGACCACGGACGCTGGACCCTCCCGGTCATCCCGACCGCGATGCCCGAAATGCCGCACAACTGGTTCGTGACTGCGCAGCGGGCTGGTTGA
>JBKQRF010000275.1:0-12432 GCA_052144055.1 Candidatus Limnocylindrales bacterium | reverse complement strand
TCGGACGTCTCGCCCGGCCGCGAGCGTGGGTTCCATTGTCGCCCAATCCATCGGGTGACCTATCCGGGGGGCCTCTGGCGGGCGAGACACCGCGCCCGGTGAACCCACACCATGGCCCGGTCGTGGGGACATGCCGGCCGGATGACCGAAGGGATCGCTCTGGCGCGCATGGAGTGCCAGCGGGCGGCGTCCCGAGCCAGGATCGGGACGCTCCTCCGCGTCCAGGCGACCGGCTTCTAGGGGCCGGAGCACCCTTCCTGAACGAGTCTGGACGAGCGACGGCTAGTGGACCCAGAGCTGGTCGAGAATGATCTGATACTGCAGGCTGTGCTCGTAGTTGCCGACGCGCGCCGCCACGAACGTGACATCGGTCGGGTTGAATGCCATGACCGCGGGAGCGGTGTCAACGATGCGCCTGTCAATCTGCGCCCACAGCGGGTTCGCGGCCAGAGGATCGCTCGCCTCGAGTGCTTCGGCCTTTGCCATGTCTGCGTCGAGTGGGGGGCTGCAGAAGTCGGTCGGATACCCGTAATAGGGGAACGTGCTGGAGAAACCAGGGCACGTGAACGTCCCGACGATCATGTCCGAACCCGACCGCGTCGAAGACAGGATCCAGTACCCGGCCATCTGCACCTTGTCGGGAGACGCTGCCAGGAATGTGAAGTACTGGCTGACCGGGAGCAGCCGCGTCGTCGCCGTGAACCCGAGCTGGTTGAGCAGGGCCGTGAAATAGCGCGCCACCGCGGCATGCTGACCGCCATCGGCCACCCCCCACACGGTGACCCGCTGGCCCTTGACGCCGGCCTGCTCGATGAGCGCCTTGGCCTTGGGCAGGTCCGGACCGAGCCAGCTGCCGTTCACATTGGGATCGACCGTATACGGACAGTACGGCTCGTACCCGGTGTATTCGGGTGGGATGACCTGGCACGTGACCCGTGCCGCGAGCGGGCCACCCCAGGCGTCGACGAGCGCCTGACGGTCGGCCGCATAGTTGACCGCTTGTCGCACTCGTGGATCGTTGAACGGCGGGATGCGCGTGTTCATCATCTCGAACCACGTCTCCTGCGACGGCCCGACGTGGAGCTGGGCGGGCACGCGGGTGCGGAGTTGGTCGAGACGCGCGGCTGAAAACGAGCCATAGAGCACGACGTCTGCCGTCCCCGACTCCACCAGCGAAGATGGGTCTGCGAGGGACGAGGCCGTCCAGTCGATCGCGTCAGGGTAGCCGTCGGGCTGCGCGTCGTTGGACCACTCCTCGAAGCGCGGGTTCCGGACGAGGTGCACCTCCCGACCGGCTTGGTACCGATCAATCATGTATGGGCCCGTCCCGGGCACCGGCACGGCGCTCTCCGTCAAGGGCGTGCCGGCCGGCACGATGGGCGCGCCTGTGATCACAGACGAGAACGCGGGGTCGGGCGTCACCAGATGGAAGGTCACGGTGCCTGCCTGATCGTCGAAGGTGATGCCCCGAGAGAGGTCGCACGAAAGCTCCGCCCCGCAGGAGCTCGACCCGACGATCTCCGTGTTGCCCTCGAGATTGGCGCCCTTGCTCAGGGCGCGCTCGAATGACCCGAGCACGTCGCTTGGTCGCACCGGCGCGCCGTTCGAGTAGGTGATGCCCGACCGGAGCTGGAACGTCCAGGTCCGACCACCGTCCGGCGATAACGGGATCGACGCTGCGAGGTCGGGCACCACGGTCTGGCTGTCAGGGCCCCCGACCACCTTATACGCGACGAGGGCATCGTTTGTGAGGAGACCGAGTTCCACGCCTGCCAAGTACGACGGGTCGACGGTACCCGGGAAGCCTGTGGCAGGACTGACGACCTCCAAGGTTCCACCACTGTGGCTACCCTCGGCCGCCCGCGCGGTGAACAGCGGCCCTCCGGAGTCGATTACCAGGGACTGGGGAGTCGCGCCGACAGGAAAGCGGCCGATGATCTGTGCCGACAGGGGGTCGAGCTTGACGATCTCGGATGTCGACGACACGGCGACCCACACGGTGTCGCTGCCGATCGCGATACCGGTTGGATCGGCGCCCACGGTCTGCGCTGCTGTGACGATCGCCGTCTCCGTGTCGATGCGGGAGACAGTGCCGTCGAGGCTGTTGACGACCCACACGGCATCGCCCAGCGGTGTCGCCGCGATCGCCGAGGGCTCATTGCCGACGGGTATCTGGGCCAGTACCACGCCACTCTCAGCGTCCACTCGAACGACCGATTTCGAATCGGCGTCGGCGACCCACACCGAACCCGCGGCGGTGGCGACTCCGAGCGGCGTCGCTCCCACCACGAACGTCTTGGTGGAGTCATCGTTCGGGTCGATTCGCGACAGGGTGTGGTCCAGCCGGTTCGTCACCCAGACCCAGCGATCATCGGTCGCGATGCCGGCTGGCGCGGTCCCGACGGGGATGACGGCGACGACGTCATTGGTCGTGGGGTCGATCCGCGAGACGGTCCGGTCTCCGCTGTTGGCAACCCAGACCGCGCCGAAGCCAAAGGCGATCCCGGCCGGGCTCTCCCCGACAGAGATCTGGTCGATGACCGTCGAGCCGGAGGCATCGAGCCGTGTGACCGCGTCACCGGCCGCGTCGGTGACCCACACGGAACCTGCGCCAAGCGCGATTGCGCCAGGTTGGCCTCCGACTCGGACGCTCGCTACGAGCCTGCCGCTGCCATCCATCCGGCTGAGGCTGTCTGTGACGATCGCGACCGCAGGCGGTCTGGCCGACTCCGTCGACGGCGACCGCGCCGGCGGAGTCGGCACGGGCGTCAATGCGCGCGGCAGCGATCGCGCGATGAGGAGGCCGGCGATCAGCGCGACGCTGAGGACCGCGACCAGGGCTGCGGGGCGGCGAACGGAAGCCTTCAGGGCACCCCAGCGTTGGTGGGCAATCGCAGGTGACGAACCGCCCGGCTCGACCATGACACCCGCGTCGGCCGATGTGATTCCCTCTGCGGACGATTCGGCGATGGCGGCGTCCCCTGCCGCAGTCGTGCGCTCTGCACCACTCGGGGGCAGCACGCCCGCCGAGATTGGCAGCGTGTCCCCGTCCCGGATGCGAGCCGCGAGCTCCTGGAGCTCGTGGCTCGGTTCGACGTCGAGTTCCCGGCGCAGGGCGGTCTCGGCATCGCGGTATGCCAGCAACGCTTCCGCCTTCCGGCCGGAGCGCACGAGGGCGACCATGAGGCTCGCCCATAGCTGCTCGCGGAAGGGCGATTCGCTTACCTCACGGCGAAGTTCAGGAATCGCCCCTTCATAATCGGCGAGCGCAAGCCGCATCTGGATGCGTTCGTCGAACGCCCGAGCCCGCAGTTCCCCGAGGCGCTCGATCTCAGCCGTCGCAACCGGCTCGTCGCCAACCTCGGCCAGGCCAGGCCCACGCCAGAGGGCCAAGGCGTCTGTCAGGAGTTCGACGGCGCGACGGGGATCCGCCGTCGACGTGGAGTGCCCCTGCTCGAGGAGTCGCTCGAATATCCACGCGTCGATGGCCATGGGATCGACGCGCAGTTGATAGCCACGGTCATCGGTGACGATCGTCGGCCCCTGCTCGCCCGCGCCCGTGTCGTGCGCGAGACGCCGTCGCAGCTGGAACACGTGGCTCTGCAGCGTCTTGATGGCCGTCGGGGATGCGTCCTCCCCCCACAGAGCCACGATCAGCCCGTCTGTGGAGACCGTCCGGTTCGGCTGAAATGCGAGGATCGCGAGCAGCGTCCGCTGCTTGGCCGGCAGGGGGACGAGGCGGCCGCCAATGGTGACGCGGAGCGGTCCGAGGACGCTGATCTCCATGGAAGCGCCAACGATATACCCGAGCGATCTGGCCGTCGTCCGACTCGGATCGCGCTAGTTCAGCGCGATTCGACCGTTCCTCCATCGCGATTCCACTACCGCTTGAGTGACGCGTGGTTGCCTGCTCGTGTCGCGGCGCCTGGGTCACCGATGCCGCCGCCACCGAGACCATCTCGGACGGCACGGGGGACCGAGAGACCTGGGAGCCCTGGCACGGCCATGGAGCGGGCGCGGCCGCAGGCAGGCGCCGCTCCCGCGCAACAAGGAGAAGTCAGATGACCGCAGGACACATCGCCACGCCACTCCGGCAGATCCGAACCTCGCTGCTCGTCGCAGCAGTGATCGTCACGTTTGGCATCGGGCTCCTCGCCGGGCTGAACGTGTCACGCATCGCAGATCAGGGCACCACCGCTGTGCCCGTCGCCGCGGCCCCGTTCTCGTCCAAGGCTTTGAATGGCCCCGCGTTCCAGGACGACCGGCCGGCCGAGCGGGCCGACCTGGCAGCGGCCGCGCCGGCCGCGGGGGTCCACACCGACCAACTGGATCAGTCACGTATCACGGCCGACGGACAGGACATCCGGCTGGGGACTCCGTTTGACTCGGTGACCCTCCCCGTGGCAGCCCCAGAGGCCAAGCCAGTCGCGGTCCGGTCACGTATCACGGCCGACGGACAGGACATTCAGTTGGGGAGTCGGATGGTCGAGCCGTGAGCGACGCGCCCCTCGCAGGGGCGGTTGCCACTGCCTCCGCAGGCTCGCGCACCAACCAGGTGGTCTAGGCAGGGCCAGCGGGCCGATCTCGGGCACTAGAGGTTGCGCCATCCCACCGGAGGGTAGGTGATGGTCGGGAAGGAGACGGTCATGGGACTGTTGCAGCGATCGAGCACCGGAACGGGACGCCGTACGTGGGTGGCACCGCGCGCCGTCCGCGCGAGCTCGCCGTGGTCCGCGCTGGGCATATCTCTCGCGCTCCTCGCCGCCGCCTGCGGCGCGTCGCAGACTCAGGTGTCGTCGTCGGCGCCCTCGGCAGGTAACGCTGCTGTTGCGCCAAGCATCATGGTGCCGGCGACGCCCCTTGTCACGGCTGCCTCCAGCGACATGGCGAGCTCGGCACCCAGCGCCGCGGCCGCCTCGGCCGCCCCGACCCCGGCTCCGTCCGGGATGATTGCGGTGCGGGGCACGAGCCAGACCTTCACGTCGCGCCGGTATGGCTACAGCCTGACCGTCACGACGGACTGGGCGATCAACGAGGCACCTGGCAGTTGGAATGGCCTTATTTCGCGGAACTCGTACAACCCCGACCCGGGAACAGACGACTTCAGCGACCCGGGGGTAGCGACCATCGAGGTGGGGTTCCAGGCCGTCCCACCCGGGACGACCGTCGCCGCCTGGGAGGCCAGCGAGGCGTCCAGTGTCCAGAATGGCATCGCGGTCCTCGGCGGAGAACGCATGTGCCCGGAGGCGGCGGCCACCCAGACGGTGCGCGTGGCGGGACGCGAGGTGCTCCTCCTCCCTGAACCCTGCCCCTCGGTCGGGGCGACCCAGGCGTCCAATGCCAGCAGTCGATCCTTCATCAATGCCTTCCTGGTCGATGGAACGAGCGGCGTCGTCCTGCAGTGGTACTCGGCCAATGGCGGCGAGGCAGCCGCTCGCGCCGCCTTCCTGCCGGTCCTCGGTACCTTGACCTTCGGGACATCGAGTTGACGGGCGCGACAGGCATTGCGCGGCGATGGACACTGCCAGGTGCCATCTCCGCCCCGACGGATGCGGCGGCCTGGTAGGGCTGGGCACGTGACAGACGGGGACGATTTCCCGTCAGTGGAACGCGTGGTCCGCCGGCGTCGCGTGGAGCCATCCGTGCTCGCTTGGGCAGTGGCGGTCGCGTGTGCCGCGGTGGCCACCTGGAAGCCGTGGGTGGAGCCCCAGGTCACGCCGGGCTCGATCGCGGCGGCGGTTGCCTCCTTCGGGCTCGGCTGGCTGGCTCTCGGCGCCGCCTCGGCGCCCGTGTCCGCCGTACCGCCCGTGACGCCCGTGCAACCCGCTGGCATGGCGCAGCGTTCGAGCTCGAACGACCCCGCACTTCGGATGTCCTCGTCGGCCGTCGTGGGACCCGGGACCACCACCGTGCTCGGGCTCGATTGGGGTGCCGACGGCGGACGGGATCATCACGACGGATGGGGAATGGCGCTGGCAGCTCTGCCGTTGGGGCAGCTCGACGATGTGCTAGCGTCGCGCAGATCGGTCATCAGGCCGGCGGTGCGGTGGGTGGCCGCCACACCCGGGGTGCCGACCGCCGCGAGGGTGGGCCCCCAGGGCACGCCGGTCGTGGCGCTAGTCCTCACCTGGCCCTCGAACGTGACCCCGGTCGATGTCATGCTCTCGTTCATCGGCCCCCTGCCGACCGATGGGCAGCGCTCCAGGCTGATCGATGCACCCGGCGGTCAGGTGCCACTCAGGGCCCCGGTGCCCTTCCTGCTCAGACTGGCTACGCCCAGAGGTCACGACTACCTCGACGCCACCGCTGGCGTGTCGTACGGTCTGATCTCGGGCACGTACTTCCTGCCGCCCGACGCTGCGGTCACGCGCATCAGCGACTGGCTCGATCAGGCGTGGCCCCCGGGCAGCTACGAGTTCGGCGTCCAGCTGGCGGACGGTCGAGGGCTCGCGCTGCCCTTCAAACTCGACAGCGGCGTCTGACCGGACCCTGCGAGTGGCTCACGGGGACACGAGCGCCGCAGGGGCCGCGGCGTGACAGCGGGCGGACATCTATGCGCCCCGTGCCCCGATCTCCATCTCGCTCGTCGTGTCGGGGGTGAGGACCTCGACCGGCCTGCGTGGCATGCGCGTGATGTAGCCGCCGCCGGGGACCCGTAACGATCCCGGAACGGGTCGGGTCCGCTTCGCCTCGACAGCTGATTTCGGAAGTCCGCCGACGGACCCCGCAAGGTTGGCGACTCCGCAGCGTCAATAGTTGTCGTCGCGAAGCCTCCACCGTGCGGCTTCCGAAGCAAATAGAGGGCGGGGCCGTGACCCCACACGAGGTGCCTCGTGCCCGCTTGTCCCGCTCGCCGACAGCACGACCGAACAGGCGTAGCCTCCGTAACGGGATGCCCGTGAAGGAGGCCCCACATGGAGTCCTGGCCGTCGTCGCCCGAGTTGATCGCGCTGTTCGAGCGCGTCGCGCCCCGCGGGCCCGACGTGACGCGGCGCAGGGTGATGGGCTTCCCGGCCGCCTTCGTGAACGGCAACCTCTGCTGCGGGACGTTCCACGATCACCTGGTGCTGCGCCTCTCGGACGCAGACCGCGCTGCGCTGGAGGCGCTGGGCGGCACGCCCTTCGAACCGATGCCGGGGCAACCCATGCGGAGCTTCCTCGAGATCGGCGCGCATTCGTTCCGTGACGAGGCGACGCTGCGCGGGTGGGTCGAGCGGGCACCTTGGCGCTGTCGAGGACGAGCTCGGACGGCGAGGCCATCGGCATGGCCAGGTCGACCCGTGGGATCGCCTTGACCCGCTCGGTGCTGGCGTAATCACCGGAGCTAAGGTCTCCACTTGCGAACCGGGAGGCCGTCCGCCGGTGTGAGCGGCCTTCTTCGTTCTAGTGGACGCCGGCGCCTCGCCGCACCCAACCCGATGGTGCGGTCCACGGCCCCCAACGGACGTGAGTGTCCCTCTGCCATGCACGACGATCCACCCACCGTGAAGGGGTCTGGGCGGCGTCCATCACGGCCATGACCCGACTGGCGATGGGGAATCCCAGAGCAGCGGCCGTGGCGTCAGTGCCGAATCGCAAGGGCAGCTTCCACAGGTGGCATTCCGGGGCGTGTGGGTGTCGGCTCGTCCAGACGTCCGGCGCTCGCCGTCGCACGCGCCGTCGTGGCGACCCAGCTCGCAATCTCCGCGCGCCGCGCGGCGCCCAGCTTGGCGAGGACGTGCTCCACGTGCGCACTGACGGTCCGCGGGGCGACCGACAGCTCGGCCGCGATTTCCGCGTTGGTGAGACCGCTGGCGATCAGCCGAGCGACCTCGAACTCGCGGGCGGTAAGCGGGTGCCAGGGGGTTGCTTCGGCGTCATGCCGGCGGTTCAGACGGCTGAGCTCCTCCACGCGCGCGAGCAGGGGCCGGCTCCGCAATCGTTCCGCGACGGTACGGACGTCCGCGATCAGGGTCGCGGCGTCGACGTACCCGCCCGAGCGCATCCGGCACCCGGCAAGGTCCAGACGGGCCCACTGCGACTCCCAGGTGCGGGGCCGTGCGTCCCAGCCGACCACGGCCCGCTCCAGCTGTTGTCGAGCGGTGCCGGTGGACCCCGCAGCAAGGCTGACCAGGCCCGCCGCATGGTCGAGGCCCGGGGAGGCATCCCATTCGACCTGGCCGAGGAACTCAGTCACTCCGACCAGCCAACGTTCGGCGTCAGCCGGCCGGCCGGCGGCGAGGCGGGCCCGGGTGCCAGTGACCGCGAACGGCGCGAAACGGCCCCGCTCACCGCTACTCCGGGCGAGCTCGAGCGCTCGCTCGCTGCGTGCGATCGCGTCGTCGGGATCACCCACGAGGAGCGACAGCTCGGCCAGGCCCCAAGTGGCGGCCAGCAGCAGGTCGGGAGCACCGGACGCCTCGCCGAACGCCTCAGCGGCGCGCAGGTGCGTGGTGGCGAGTTCGACCTCCCCCCGACCGAGCGCGATATAGCCCAGGGGCCAGCGGGCCATGCCGGCGGCGCGTTCGCATCCCCGGTCGGCGAGGGCGTGCTCCCCGCGGGCGACGGCCTCATCCCAACGTCCGTCCGCCCATGCCACTAGCGCCCCGGTCGCGGCCATGACGTGGGCGCAGTGGGACTGCTCGACCGCGTCGGCGTAGCGCAGCCCCTCGTCGATCCAGTTCGCCGCGCGGCGGTAGTCCATGACCCGCGCCGCCGTGACCGCGGCGTCTCGGTATGCGGTAACGCCGGCATCCTCGAAACCGTGCTCTCGGGCCTCGTGTGCCGCAGCGTCCATCCGATCGAGCCCCTCGGGCACGTGTCCCTCGATCACGTCGAGCATGCCCTCAAGGGAAAACGCCTGAAGGAGCGCGGCCTCGTCGTCTGCCTCCTGCGCGGCCTGGCGCCCCAATTGCAGTGCGGCTCGAGCGCCATCGAGGTCGAGCGCCTCGATCGACGCGTACCCAAGCTCGATGGACAGCTGCGCGCGAATTCGGCTGGCGCGCGCGCCGGACGGGAGGTCGTCCACTTCCGCTCGAGCCGACCGGATCGCGTCCAGCCGTGCCGCCACTGGCCGTGCGCGGCGGCGTGCCATCTGGGCGACGAACACGAGCTGATCTGCCGCGCCGGTCGGGTCGCCGGCTCGCGTGAAGCGCTCGCGCGCTTCTCCAGCCGCCCACTCGCAGGAGTCGATCTCCTCGATGGCGGCAGCTTCGATGGAGAAGGCCTCGAGGATCTCCGCTTGTTCGGCCGGCACAAGGTCGGCGGGCATATGGTCAACGGCGCGGCGGTACAGCTCGAACGCCTCGCGATGCGATGACAGCCGAGCCGCCGTATGGGCTCCCTGGAGGGCCGAGCGGAAGGCCTCTAACGACATCCCCGCGCGCTCGTAGTGGAGGGAGGCGTGGATCTCCGACGCCCCCTCGAGCGCCTGTCCGAACTCGCCAGCGCGAGCGTGCAGCCGGCGGCGCTGGCCGTCGGGCAGGCTGCGGTAGACGGCGTCGCGCAGCAGCTGATGGCGGTAGTCGTACAGCCCACGCAGTCCGGGTGGCTCGAGCACGTGCTGCTCGACGAGCTCGCGCAGGGGCGCGTCCAGAGTGTCGGCGGGCACGTCCATGATGCCGGCAAGGACACTCGGGACGAAACACCGCCCGATGACCGCGCCGGCGCGGGCGACGGCCTGCGCCTCGGGCGAGAGCCGGCCGATGCGCTGGAGGATGGCGTCTTCGAGGGTGTCCGGGACGGCTGCGTCGCGGATCGCCCGGCTGTTCGTCCGCTCGTCCTCGGCGATCGCGCCCAGCAGCTCCTCGATGTGGAGGGGCACGCCGTCGGTGCGCTCGTACACGGCGTCGACGACATCGCGGGGGGCCGGCAGCCCGGTGCCCACGATGAGGGTGGTCATGAGCGCCGTCTCTTCGCGCGTCAGTGGGGCGAGTCGCGCCTCCTCGACGATGCGCTGCGTCAGGAGCCGCGCCCGCCAGTCGCGCAGGAGGGCCTCCGGGGCGAGCTCGTCGCGGCGATAGGCACCCACGAGCAGCAGCGGTCGGTCGCGCGTGGCCCGGGCGAGCTCGGTGAGGATCTCGAGGCTCAGGTTGTCCGCCCACTGCAGGTCATCGAAGACGAGCACCGTGGGGCTATCCAGCGCGCCGACGATGAGATCGACGGCCGCGAGCACGAGCACCCGGCGCCTCGGCTGCGGCGCGGCCACGGTTTCGGCGGCAAGGGCAAGGAGCTGCCGTCCGAGGTCCGCCCAGGGCTCTAGGCGCGTCATCGAGCGCGCCATGTCGAGCAGCGACGCCGCAGGCACATCGCGATCCTGCGGCGCGAGGAACCCGCCCGCCGTCCGGAAGCCGATGGCGCGCGCCTTTGTCTCGACGGCTTCCATGAAGCGGGACTTGCCGATGCCGGCTTCGCCGGCCAGCAGCAGGAACTGCCCTCGACCCGCTGCCACCTCCGCCAGGCGGCGGTCAGCGAGGTCGAGCAGGTCGTCGCGGCCGATCAGGATCGGCGAGAGGCGTGGTCCCAAGCGAGTCATGTGAGCCAGTCTACGCGACAGGCCGAGTGGGTCATCGGTCGAATGAC
The DNA here is from genome assembly GCA_052144055.1 of Candidatus Limnocylindrales bacterium. Classification (GTDB taxonomy): domain Bacteria; phylum Chloroflexota; class Limnocylindria; order Limnocylindrales; family CSP1-4; genus JAJYNJ01. The sequence goes on along the minus strand of JBKQRF010000275.1, from coordinate 1,872 downwards.
CTATGCCGCCGCGTGGTTCTGCCCCGAACTGCCACGCGGCATCGGTCGACAGTGCACGGCCGCATGGGCTGGACGCTCGATGACGGCCGGCGGCGGCAGCGCCACCCTGTGATCAGGAACCACCGCACAGGAGAGGTTGATGACTAAGTTCATGGACGTGCATTCAGGGTTCGTGGGTGTGACAGCGCAGCAGCTCAAGGAGGCCCACGAACGCGACCTGGCCATCGAGGCGGACGAGGGCGTGCATTTCGAGCGCGCCTGGCTCGATCCCGAGCAGGGCAAGGTGTTTTGTCTCGCCAGCGGACCGAGCCGCGAGGCGGTCATGCGCATCCACGAGCGCGCCGGCCACCCCACGAGTGAGATCTACGAGCTCCTCGTGGAGGTGGCGTGAGGACCACCCACGGACAGCGGCACTCCTGAGACCACCTCGGACAGCACGACGACCGGGAATTCCTAAGAGTCCCTGGCACCGCACTGGAGCAGACGCCGCCGCAGGCACGCGTCGCTCCCCAACGACAAGGAGAACTAGATTGACCGCAGGACAGATCGCAACACCCTATCGGCAGGTCCGTATCTCGCTGTTCATCGCAGCCTTGGCAGTCACGTTTGGCGTCGGCCTCGTGACAGGCCTCGTGGCCCAGCGCACCGTCGGTCTGGGTGCCCAGACCGCGGCGAACCCGGGGGGCGTCGCGGTCGCGACCGGCAGCGGCACCTGGGCCGACCGCCTCGCCCTCCATTTCGCGAAGCGCGACCTCCAGGCCGCGGCCGCCGTCGGCGCCGTCAACAAGCCGAGCGCGTTCGTGGCGGCCCAGGCCGCCGATCAAGTCGCCGTTCGGTCAGCCATCACGGCGGACGGACAGGACATCCAGCTCGGGACTCGGTTTGGTTCAGCAACGCTTCCCGTGGCGGCCGGTCCGGTCGTCATTCGGTCGGCCATCTCGGCGGACGGACAGGACATCAAGCTGGGCGCCCTCGCGAGCACGGCGACCCGACAGGCTATCCATCTCGCGGCACGGTTCGGCGGCCCGTAGGATCGACGCCGGCAGACGGCCGTATTCACCACCGACCCTCCAGGAGCCAGCAGCTCCCGGAGGGTCGGTCTTCTTCCGGCGACGCCGTGGTTGTCTAGACGTGGTCTGTCGTCTGCATGCAGCACTGCCATACATCAGCGTGTTCGCCTTCGGACGATGGCGCCCGGCACGAGCCGGACCACGGCGCGCGAACCGAGGGCCGCTGTCTCCCACATCTGCACGATGGCCCGCTCGTGTGGGGGCGACCGTCGGCGGCGCGCGAGCTCGACAGCCGGCCAGCCGTCGGGCAGATAGTCAGCTGCGGCGCGTATCGCGCCGGAACAGGACCATCGCCGCCCCCGCGAACGCCGCAGTCCACAGGACCACGCTCACCAGCCAGGTCGGGTCAAACGCGCCACCCACCAGTGGATAGCGCGCGATGGCGGCCACGCCAATAGGTCGGCATGTAAGGGGCGATGTCCTGCATAACCGAAGGCAGGAGGCTGACCGGGACGAAGAGGCCGCCGAACAGGGAGAACACGGCCAGGACCGGGCCGATGACCTGCATGACGTTCTCCGACGGCAGCAGATAGCCCATGAACAGCCCGAACGATAAACAGATTGACACCCTGGCCTGCGAAGCGGTGCACGGCCTCCCGCAGGTCGTATGTGCGCAGGTTCGCCTTGGATCGGGACGATGGATGACCCGGTGGGCTTCCTTGCTGCGCGGGGCTAGCGCGCCGCACTCACGCAGGCCGGCCAGCCTGACGCGGACCACGGACGCTGGACCCTCCCGGTCATCCCGACCGCGATGCCCGAAATGCCGCACAACTGGTTCGTGACTGCGCAGCGGGCTGGTTGA
>JBKQRF010000274.1:0-6520 GCA_052144055.1 Candidatus Limnocylindrales bacterium | reverse complement strand
CGCGGCGGCGACCAGCTGGGCACGCTGGGATCGGGCAACCACTTCCTGGAAGTCCAAGCGGTCGACCGCGTGCTGGACTCGGACGGGGCGCGTGCCCTTGCCTTGGCCCTGGACCAGGTCGTGGTGCTTATCCACTGCGGGTCGCGCGGCCTGGGGCACCAAGTCTGCACCGACCACCTGGCCGCCATGGACCGCGCCGCCGCCCGATACGGCATCGTCCTGCCGGACCGACAGCTCGCCTGCGCGCCGTTGGGGACGCCGGAGGCCGACGGGTACCTCGCGGCGATGGCTGCTGCGGCGAACTTCGCGTGGGCGAACCGCCAGGCTATCTCGCACGTCGTGCGGGGGGCCTTCGGGCGCATCTTCGGGCGGGACGTCGGGGAGGACATGCGGCTCGTCTACGACGTCAGCCACAACATCGCCAAGATGGAGCGACACAGGGTCGGGGGCCGTGAGATCCAGCTGTGCGTCCACCGCAAGGGCGCCACTCGCGCTTTTCCAGCCGGGCATCCCGACGTCCCTGCACGCTACCGCGGGGTCGGACAGCCGGTGCTCATCCCCGGCGACATGGGGCGTTACTCGTTCGTGGCTGTCGGCGCCCCCGGGGCCATGGAGCAGTCGTTCGGATCCACCTGCCACGGCGCGGGCCGGGACCTCTCGCGGCACGCGGCGAGCCGCGAGCTGCGGGGCGTGGACGTCGCCGCGGAACTCCAACGCGAGGGGATCACGGTCCGCGCGCAACGGCCTGACCTGCTCGCCGAGGAAGCGGCGCTCAACTACAAGGACGTCGTGGCTGTGGTCGAGGTGGCGGCCAGGGCTGGGCTGATCCGGCCTGTGGCGCGCATGCGGCCGCTCGTCGTGATCAAAGGCTGACTAAGCTGGCTTCGACACCGCGCCTCGTCTCCATCGCGCGAGCGCTACTGCGGCCGCGAGAACGTGTAAGCCAGGCAGGCGCGATCCGGAGCTGGTCAGCGGGACGGTGTGGATTTGCCGGCACGGATCGGGTTTCGTGCACGTGGCCCCACGACGGCTGCGCGAGGACGCTCCGAAGCATCGCGAGGTCACACAACACCACGCGCGTGCCAGTCCATCAGTGCGTTGGGCTGCCCGGCGGATGCGCCTACGACGCTCGCCGACGGTACTTGCCGGTCAAGCGTGCTTCCGCGATGACCCGTCCGGCCAGCGCGCGGCGCACGTCCGAAGCGGATGGCGTCCCCGCGAGTCCGAGCGGCTCGGAGAGGGCAAAGAGCTCGAAGACGTAGCGATGGGTCCCCGAGGGCGGGCACGGGCCTCCCCATCCGATGCGGCCGAAGTCGTTCCGGCCCTCCCGACCGGCGGCACCGGGGCCGGAAGCGCCCACAACCAGGCCGGTCGACGCCGCCGGAATGTCGACGGCCACCCAGTGCACGAAGCCGCGCGCGTCGGGGTCGGTCACGAGCAGCGCGAAAGCCCGGGTCGCATCCGGAGCGCCGCGCCAGACGAGCCGCGGTGAGACGTTTGCCCCGTCGCAGCCGTAGCGGGAGGGGATCGTGTCGCCGTCATCGAACGCGGGGCTCGTGAGGCGCAGGGAGGACGGGCTGGCCACTTCGATCACCTCGTTCGTTGCGGGCGATGCGGCTGCCTGGCCGCATCGCCACCGAGCGCCGCGCACCGGGACCGCACGACGAGGATGGAGTGTGTCACCGCCGGCGGCCGTGACGTCGCACCGCACATTGTCGCGCCGACTTGACGGATGTTGTCGCGCCGACTTGACGGATGCACCATGCGCCGGGCGGGCGGGCTCACGCCGGTCATCGCCACTATCTCGCCATCGTGCAAGGCCGGCGGTTGAGCCCGCTGCTCGCGCTGCGGACTTGATCCTCGGCTGGCGCCTGTTCTGGCGTCGCGGCGACGGTGCCCTGATTCGGTTGGACTGAGGCGGTCCTGTGGACCAGATCCACCTTCCGATCCAGTTCTACAATCTGCTCTTCGCGCTCACGGTCGTGACGGAGGCCGACACGCGGGTGATCCGCGCATGTTGGACGTTCGCGCCCTGCTGGCGGCGAAGTGCGTCCCCGACGGCGGCTTCCCACGTGGAGACCCCACGGCCGTGACCCGCGATCGCATGATGAGTCGGGGGACCTTCGCTGACTGGGGGCCTGCGGGAACGCGCAGGAGCAACTCTTTGGTGACCCTGGCGGCCTGGCGCGTCTTCCGGGCGCCACACGTCAGCTACGCCGCGTAGCCATCGGGGGCCGAGCCCTGTCGAAAAGATCCGCGCACCTGGTTGCCATCGTGTGGGACGGGCGCCGCATAGCAGGCTCAGCGAGGTTGCGTCTCCCAAGTCACGGGTGCCAAGGGACGGTCGTCTACGACGAGGTGGAAGACGTCCGGTCGCGCGTAGTGGCCCACCACATCGAGGTCGAAGGTGCCGCGCGAGATCTCGTCGAGGTCGAGGTCCGCCGTCAGAATCGTCTCGCCGTCGCGGGCAGGTCCGACGAGGACCCGACCGGCCGGATCGACGATGCAGCTCCCACCGCCGATCAAGACCGTGGTGGGGTCGTCCGCGGCGGTTGGGTAGTCGGCCGGGTAGTCGGCTCGCCGCGCGAACTGGTTGGCGGAGAGGACGAAGCAGCGCCCTTCGAGGGCGATGTGGCGCATCGTCGGCAGCCACGTTTCGCGGTCGTCCACCGTGGGCGCGCAGTAGAGCTGAACCCCGCGGCCGTACATCGCGAGGCGCAGCTGCGGCATGTAGTTCTCCCAGCAGATGACCGCGCCGATGCGGCCAAGGGGCGTCTCGAGGACGGGCAGCGTGGAGCCGTCGCCGAAGCCCCAGATGAGCCGCTCCATCGCCGTCGGCATCAGCTTGCGGTGTTTGCCTGCCAGGGTGCCGTTCGACTCGAAGAACAGCACCGTGTAGTACAGCGTGCCGCCGGCGCGCTCGATCGCGCCGACTACGAGGAAGACGCCCTGTTCCCGCGCGATCGCTCCCAGTCGCTCTGTGGCCGGGCCGGGAACGTCAATGGCGCTCGCGTGGTAGCGGCGGAACCACTCGCGCCCTTCGGGGGTCCTCGATCCCACTCGTGCCCCGAAATCGGCGCCCTTCGGATACCCGGACACGAAGGCTTCCGGAAGGACGACGAGTCGAGCGCCCGCAGCGCCCGCCTCAGCTACGAGGTGCGCGACTCGCTCGAGCGTCTGCTCGCTGTCGAAGGCGACCGGAGCGGCCTGCACGACCGCGGCGCGGGTGATCGGCATGTGCGGGATCTCCGTGCTGTTCTGGCGATCGAACCCGGGGCTGACTCGCCTACGCACATTTTCGCCGTCGTCCATCCGGGGCCAGCATCAGGGCCCGGACCGGACGCCTAGTCGACGACTGAACGACCGCGAGCGCGATGGCCCGTGGGTAGTCAGTCCCGAGGCCATCGCTACTCGCAGCGCAGGCAGGCGGGCTACTTGCCCTTCTTGCCCGACTTCTTGTTCGACTTCGCCTTCACATCCTTGGCCATGCTGGTCTCCTGCGAACGGGTTGACGCCCAACAGCCTAAGCGATCGTGATGTCCCGAACGGGCCGCTCGCGCGTCCCGTCCCCTGCCGAGGTCCGAGTAATCGAGTGCGCTGAAAGAGAGCTGGCGTGGCGCTGGGCGCCCACAGATCCGCGGGGGGATGAGAGACGGACTGACGACTCTGGTACGGTGCGTGGGTCGGGCAGGAGTCTGCGATTTGAGGGCGTCAGGGGACGCTAAGCGGACAACCTGCGCGGCACGATACTGAGTGGTGTGTGCGATGTCCATTCAGGGGACGGCCGGGCACCGGCCGGGTGCGGTCGGCGGCAACGCCACCGGCATGTTGCTCGACCTGCGCGATGTCGTGGCCCCTCGGATCGACGCGACCAAGCTGAGTGCTGGCAGCCACCGACTGCAGCGATCCGGGTCATTCGTGGCCGGTCCCGCGCGGGACGTCGCTTGATGCACATGCCTGACAGTCTTGCAGAGGCGTGTCGCGACGCGGCGAGGCGCTTCGGGACCCCGCTGTATCTGTACGACATCGACCAGCTGCTGCTGGATGCCGGCAACCTTGCGGACGCCTTCGGCCCAGGTTAGTGTCTCTTGTACTCGCTGAAGGCCAACAGTCTGACCGCGCTGACAGCCTTGCTTCCACCGCTGGGGTACGGCGCCAACGCGGTCTCCGTGGGCGAACTCAGTCTCGCGGTGCGAGCCGGCTTTGATCCCCGACGCACAACGTTGGAGGGGATCGGCAAGTCAGCCCAAGAGATCCGCGAGGCCGTTCGGCGCCGAGATCAGGGTCTACCGCTCCTGTGGGTCAGCCTCGAATCCGCGGATGAGGCGCGGGCGCTGGCCGATGCCACTGGTGAGGCCCATGTGCCCCGCCCCAGCGCGCTCGACGTCCTCATCCGGATTAACCCTGGGGTTGCACCCAACACTCACCCCGGTCTCGCGGTCGGCCGTCGCGGCTCCAAGTTCGGCGTGCTCCCGGACGAGATCGAGGGGGTCATCACGGCGGGTGGAGGCCGAAACGGACCGCTCCGTTGGCGGGGCATCCACGTCCACGCCGGTTCGCAGATGCGCACCTTGGACGCGTGGAGGGACGCGTTCCATGTGGCCCTGGAAGTGCGGCAAGACCTAAGCTCCCAGCTGCCCGATTTCGACACGGTTGATGCCGGGGGAGGATTCCCCGTGCTCGGCCCGCCGGATCGCCTCGCACCTGCGGCGTTCGCCGCCGCGGTTTCTGGCGAGCTTGCGGCGGCAGGACGGCGCCCGGCGCGTCTGGCCATCGAGCCCGGACGGGCCGTTGTGGCACGTAGTGGCTGGCTGGTGAGCGCGGTCCTGCACGTTCGGGCCCGCCGCCCAAGGACGGTCGTCCTGGACGCGGGCATGACGGAACTCATCCGGCCTGCGCTGTATGGCGCACGGCACCCGATCGCAGTCGTGACCTCGGAAGGGCATAGGGCGGGCGGCGGAACCGAGCCACTGGTGGCAACGGAGGTACACGGTCCAGTCTGCGAGTCGACCGACTATTTCGGCGAGTACTGGCTGCCGCCGCTGGCTCGGGGCGACCTTGTCGCCATCGGCGATGTGGGCGCATATGCGTCCACCATGGCGAGCACGTACAACGGTCGTTCGATCCCCCCCGCTGTGCTGTGGCAGGACGAGTCCCTCCATCGCGTGCGGCCTCGTGGGAACTGGACCTCGGTCACCTAACCCCGAGACACTCAGCGAGCGTCATGGCGTACACAGCTCGCCGTCGCGCGCGAATGGGCGGCGGATCATGGTCTTGTTCGATAGCACCCGCTCGGCGACGACTCGGTACATTGGCGGGGGTATGCAGGCCCGCAGCCTGGTCCTTCGCGCTGATCGCCTCGACCGCGTCCTCGGGCACGAGCAGCCTGTAGCCGCGGAAGAAGGCGTCGGCGCTAGTGTGACGATGGCGGATGTTGGTGTGCTGGCCAGTAAGGACGAGCATGTCGACCCCGAACTAGCGTCGCAGCGGATCGAGTCCGGTACCATCCGGGGCTGTTCCATGACGGCGAGTGCTTGCACAGGTGCCTGAGAAGACGTTCCGGATTGGGGCCCTCGGCTTGGGGGGCGCATCGTCGGGTGTTCTGGCCGGCACGCGCAGGACATCGCCGTCCCCGCGACAGCCGCCGCTTCCCCACCGGAAGGGTCCAGTCCCACCCCCCTCCCGTGTCAGGCCAACGCCCCCACCTTCTCCGCCTTCGAAGCCGCCCACCCCGAAGGGTCTGCGGGAGGGGAGTTCGTAGACCTGCGGGCCTAAGACCGCCGCATGCGGACGACCAACTCGAATTCCCCCCAGCGCATCCAGGAAGCCCGCGTGAAGCGCCACGCAGTAGGCGGTCAAGATCCTGCTGACCAGGGCTTGGGGCGATCTGGCGTGTCCCGCACCGATTGATAGAACCCGGCGATCCGTTGTGCCCGTGGCCTCACGGTCGAACTGCATGGCCCAGATGGGCCGCTCGGCCATACCCCGCGGCTGCCCTGAAACGCACACTCCATGCCAACGAGCGGACCGCCCCCCGTGTGGACCGCTCGACATAGGGAGCGGGGTCCATGCCAGTGGCGCTCCGCTCCCCTTTGTGTCTGGGAGCGGGACGCGGCGCTGGTGGGGCGGGCCGGACACGCATACCTCGTCGTCCTCTCCGTCCTTCCTCCTGCTCTGACCAGGCGGCGACGTACACGAGTCTCCGGCCCCCCGTCGGGTCCATTTGGTTGTGACGTGAGCCGGAAGGTGAACCGCGCCGTCGAGGCAGTTCCGTCCCCGTTCTCCCCGCCTCTCCGCGCTGGTGGAGTTGAAGTCGGGCTGTCACTTTGGCGCTTCCCCAGGGCATGGTCGGGTGGGCTCCTCGTCCGGCCAGGGGGGCCCCTCGTGGACACCGCCGCGGCGCCCAGGGGGCGTTCACCGTGTGCCTGCGCGCCACGCGTGTCTCCCCGGTCCTACGGGCGCTCGACCCCTTCCTCCTCCAGGAGCCGCGCGCGGAGGGCACGCCGGCGCGCGTCCAGCC
>JBKQRF010000273.1:0-3671 GCA_052144055.1 Candidatus Limnocylindrales bacterium | reverse complement strand
GGCCCGGCCAAGCACGCCGACGTTTGCCGGTGCGCATCCTGCCCCCGACGCAGCTAGTGCTTCGTCTGGACGACCTTCGCGCCATCGATGGTGGCGTCGATCACCGTGGTCGGGTGCGCACTCGGATCGTGCTTCTGCACGCGCAGCTCGCCCAGCGAGTGGGTGGCGTTCGCCAGCTCGGCCTCGAGTGCCGTGACCCTCGCCTCGAGCCGCTGCTCGCGGGTGGCCCTCGTTCGAGGTCGCTTCGTGGGCAGCGCGGCGGCGTGCGCAAGGGCGACGAGGGCGGTTGTCTCGGCCTTCGTCATCGTCCACGCGGCGACCCCGGGCTGCAGGACCAGGCGTGTCCGGGGCGTGATGTCGAGGACGCTCTCGAGCAGGTACGCGGTCACGATCTGGCCGAGGGGCGAGCCGGGGTGACGCGGGTCGTAGATCTCCAGGATGACGTGCCCCCGCTCGCGGTCGTCCGGCTCGCGCGTGCAGGCGCCCTCACGGCCGTTGTAGAGGAGGCTGTCGGGCGCAGCTACGCGCACCGTGAACCGGCCCACCCGGTGGACGTGCTCCTCGCTCATCGCCTCCTCCTGCGCGCCGCTCCCACGCGGTCCGCGCTGCGTGCCTCATGACGCTCGGGCGATCTGCGGTCCGCGTCGGATTGCGGCGCTACGAACGTCAGGTGGCTGCGGCCTCGACGTTGCCGCGACGTGGACGGCCACCATCGACGAGCGGAATGGTACCGGCGCGCATCCGTTACGGGACCGCCCAATGGCACGGTGAGAGAGGCAGAGCGCCGCGATGCCGTCGGCTTCCGCCTGCGCGACTGGCGTGTGCCCCATCCGGGCGCGCCTCCGACGGGTCGGTCCGCGCCACGACACGACGCTCCCAGCGGAGGCCATTCCTGGTGCCGGCGTGCGCGAGCCGCCGCTCGTCAGGCAGCCGCGTCGGCGCGGATGCTGCGGTCGTGGTCGATACGGAGCACTAGAGTGCCCTGCCGGCCCGCCCTCGGGGCAACTCAGGCAGGCGTCTGCTCCGGCTCGGGGGCCTCGTCATCCGTCCCTTCGGTGAGCTTCAGCCAGATGAAGAGCCCGGCGAGCACCACGAGCGGGATGATGATGAGGGCGGCCAGCGTGACGCCCAGCGCCAGCGCGATGGTCTTCAGAGCCTTCATGGCTTCTCCTATCGGGTCAGGTCATCGCCACGCTAGCAGGTTGTCGGCGCTCCCTCAGCGCGCCGCTCGCGACGGCATGGGCGATAGAGTGCGGGTCGGACGGACAGCCGTGCGTTTAGCCACCTTGCCAGCGGTGAGTTTCGCGATCGCCTTCTCGTATTGGGCCTCGCGCTGCCGGGCGGCCATCTGACGCGGCGAGAGCGGACGCTCCTTCTGGAAGACTTGCCTCCCTGGGGCGCGATGGGTGGACTGCCGGGCGAACGGTGCAGCATCGTCTGTCGGCTACGCAGAGCCTGCGGGCCTAGCGGACGATCCGAATGAGGACGGCCGACGCGATGGCCAGACAGGCCAGCGCGTATTCGAGGGCACGCATCGACGTGGGCCACACGGGGGCGACCGTGACGACGCGGGTGGGTGGATGCCTGATCACGAGGTCTCCTCGACGAGGGGGCGCTGGGGTTGTCGGCTGCCGAGGCAGGCGCGTGACAGCCGATGGCAGCATCATGGCGCGGGTCAGCCGCCGATCTTGAAGACGCTGGTCCCGCAGACGGGGCAGGTGCCCTTGAGGGCGGGCTTGCCGTTCTTCATGGTGATCTGCTCGGGGTTCTTGACCTCGCGCTTGGCCTTGCACTTGACGCAATACGCCTCAGCCATGGGGTTCTCCTCTCTCCGGTCGATCCGGCCCGGTCAGGACTTGTCCTTGCGCTCTCGGACGGCATCCTGGACGTCGCCCAGGACCTTCTGGGCATGGCCCTGGACCTGCTTGGCCTTGCCGTGGGCCTGCTCTTCCTTGTCGCCGGTCATCTTGCCAAGCGCTTCCTCGACTTTCCCCTGGGCCGTGCTGATGGCGCCTTTGGTGTGCTCATCGGTCATGTGGATGGTCCTCCTGTGCGGTGCTCGGCGTGCTCCGGAGGCGGTCTTGGGCTCGATCGGGCGCAGGACGATGGCGGCGCCCAGCACCAACGCGGGCGTGACCCCCGCCGCCGCGACGACCCGCGGTGCGCCAGCCAGGCGAAGCCCGGCAGCCAGACCAACCGACGCTGCCGCCAGCCAGCCCAACGTCGAGTCGGGCAGCGTCTGCAGCGCGACCGTCATCCCGTGCGCACCTGCCTGCATCGACCGCAGGGTCCCGGGTGCCCGTGCCGCGAGGAGGTCGCCGCTTGCGCGGGCAAGCTTCAGGACCCCGGACACGCCCCGTCTGGGGCGCGCCCGGAGCCTCGCAGGGCCAAGACCGGGGGCCGGGGCACCGCGTGCAGGCCGCTTAGGCGCCACGGGCGTCATCTCGCGCTCCAGTCCCGCATGGCGTCGGTTCTGTCCCGGACGTTGATCGAAGGAGAGGCCTATCGGGGTCCGTCGATCACGCCAGGCCGTGGCGGCGACCGCGCGGACCGGTCGCAAAGTGCACCACGAGAAGGACGGCGACAGCGCCCAGCGTGGCAATCACGATGCTCTCGACATTGATCCCGTTGACGGTGCCGAGCTTGAGCACGGTCAGCGCGACGAACCCGCCCACGAGGCCGCCCACGATGCCGAGGACGACCGTCCGTAGCAGACCCTCACGGGAACCGACGATCTGATTAGCTAGGAAGCCGGCGATGGCGCCGACCACGATCCAGGCAAGGAAACCCATCGAACTCGTTCCTTCCGTTGTCGCACGGCCGCGCGCCGACCGGCGCTGTCTGCGGACGAGGCCCTGCCCGCTGGAGGGACCGCGACACGGTCAGACGCTGGTGTAGGCCGGCTCGCGCTGAAAGATCCCCACCGCCCACACGACGATCAGTTCGAGGATCGACCAGCCGATGAAGGCGACGACCGCGCTGACGTCGAGCACCGCACCACCCGAACTCAGCGCATTCGTGTTGAGGATGCCGTTGAACGGCGCGACGAAGACCTGGCTCACGTTGAGGATGCCCGAGACGAGGGCGTTGCCGGTACGGGCGTCGAGCAGCAGCAGGACGACCCGCAGCCCGATGACGATCTGGATCAGGCCGAAGACGAGCATGGCAATACGCCTGGTCATCTCGGCGGCCCCGGGGCCGACACTGGAGGTGCGAGGGCGGTCTGTCGTGATCGGTTCCTGACGCTCGGCCAGCGTGGGTCCCGGGGTGACGACGCGGTCCGGCTGGGCAATCGGCGCGGTGCTGGCCGGCACCTCGGTGACGACGATGGGTGTGTCTTGCACGGTCATGGCTGCCACATCCTTGAGGACGGAGGTCGAGCCTGGCGTCCGGTTGAACCGCCGATGCGGCAAGCCCTGTAGGCAGTGTCCTCCGGGGACAGCGCCATGTCATGACGGAGCGTCATGCGGCCCGCCTGCGGGACTCGCCGGTCATGGCCAGCTCGAGCGGGCATGGCTGCCGGCCGGCTGCACGCAGCCCAGTTCTAAGGGCCTGTAGCCGAAAGATCCCGTTCAGATCGTGAGGTTTGTGCCATCAAAGCTGGCATCGCGTGCCGCCACGATGGCCGCCATGAGCTTCGCGATCGCCTTGACCGATGAGCAGTGGGAGCT
>JBKQRF010000272.1:0-15034 GCA_052144055.1 Candidatus Limnocylindrales bacterium | reverse complement strand
CTTAGTCCCATGTCACCCTCGTACCGAGTGGTGCCGAAGGTCAACGCAAAATCGGCCTCGCATGGGCTGCCGTGCGTGGACGGGGCTCTAAGTGCGGCCGAAGGTACTAGACGAAACGGGACTGATGGCACAGACTCATGAACGAAAGGTTCAGGGACCTTCCGCCGTCGACCTATCCGACGGCTGTCTTATTGAGGGGAGCTGGTATCGATGCACCTATCCAACTTCGGCTCACCAGGAGGCGGAGCGCGGTCGCGCGCCCGCGTCTTCAGCCTTGCGGCGGTGGTCGCATTGCTCGCCATGCTCCTCCCGGCGACAGCCGGGGTGGTGCTCGGGCACGACGCGAGTGCCAACATGACCTGCAGCAGCACGGGAGCCGTGCTGACGGTCAAGAGCAGCATCTACCCAAGCGGCTCCTACTACACGTACTCGATCGACGGAGCGCCCGTCTCAGGCCAAATTCCTGCGGGGACGTCCGACACCGTCACCAAGACGGACAACTACCCTGCCGGTTCTCCCACCGTCGGCCACAGCGCGGTCGTCCAGTTCTATTCCTCAGACAACGAGACCCAGTACGACTACACATTTACACCGTCAGTGGCCGCCTGTCAGGCGCACCTGATCCTGATCAAGGTCGTGTCCGGCGGCAGCGCCTCGCCTTCCAGTTGGACACTCCAAGCGACCTCAACCGGTCACACGGGCCTCTCCGGCACGACCCCGGTCAGTGGCGACGTCGATCCCGCGACGTATACCCTCTCGGAGTCAGGATCGGTCGCCAACTATGTCAACGGCGCGGGCTGGGTCTGCGGCCCGACTGCGGACAGCACGAGCTCCGTTGGCGCGGCCGTGATCACCCTCGTTACCAGCGTCACACTCACGGCCGGCGAAGACGAGACCTGCACGATCACGAACACATACAGCCCGCCGACCCCGACGATCGCGACCACGGCCAGCCCGACCACGGGCACCGTCGGCGTGGAGTTGACGGTCGGCGACACGGCGACGCTTGAGAACGCCTCGAGCATCGTCGACAATCCGGTGAGCTTCACGCTCTACGGACCGGGCAGCTGCACGGCCTCCACCGGCGTCACAGGCACCGGTGACATCGACGACATCGACGGGGTCTACACGGCGAGCTACTCGACCAGTTGGACGCCGACCGCGGTCGGCACGTACTACTGGATCGCCACCAACACGACCACCGGAGCGACGAGCTGCCCCGATCCCTCCGAGAAGGTCGTCATCGGCCAGGCCACTCCCGCCGTCAACACCACGCAGCAGCCTGCCTCAGCAACGGTCGGCACCTCCATCGCCGACATGGCCACCGTGACCGGCGGCTACAACCCGACCGGTACGGTCACCTTCAACCTGTACTCCGTTCCCTGCGCGACGGACGCAACGCCGCTCTTCACCGACACCGAGCCACTCTCCCCCAGCGGCACGGCGACTTCAGCGGGCTTCACGACTACCGCGGTGGCCACCGACGACTACTGGGTCGCCACCTACAACGGTGACTCGAACAACGTCTCGGTCAGCTCAGGCTGCGATAACGAGCCCGTCAGCATCACCCACGCCCAGCCCTCGATCGGCACCACGCCGAGCGCCGGTGGCCTCGTGGGGGTCGTCCTCAACGACACGGCCACCGTGAGCGGCGGCTACAACCCGATCGGCACGGTCACCTTCGCGCTGTACGGGCCAAGCTCAAGCACGACCTGCGACGACGCCGTGGCCGCCGTGGCCGAGTGCTGCGGTCCTCTGGCCTACGGGCCGGACGCCGTGACGCTTGTCGACGGGAGCGCCACCACCTCGCCGGGTTTCACCACTACCGCGGCGGGCACCTACTACTGGACCGCCTCTTACAGCGGTGACCCCAACAACGCCCCAGCCTACTCGGGCTGCGGTGCGGAGTCGGTGGTTGTCACGACGCCACCGCCCTCGAACGATGGATTCTTCTTCTTCACGAAGACGGTGAACGGTGACCTGAGCAGCTGGACCGGCGGCACGTTTACCTTCACGGTCACGTGCGGCACCCAGGTCTCGACCGTCAGCCTCACCTTCCCGGCCTCTGGCGGCTCCAAGAGCTCAGCGATTTTCGGCCCCTTCACCCCAGGCACGGTGTGCACGGTCAGCGAGGGCGCTCAGCCAGCGGCAGCCGGCGGCACCTGGACAGGTCCGACCTACTCGCCCTCCTCGAGCGCGACGATCGTTAAGAACCTGGATACGAGCCTCAGCGTGACCGACACGCTGGGCACAACGCCGAACGTGCCAACACCCACGCCGACCACCACGCCTGCCGTCACACCGAAGCCCACGCCCTCGGGCGGGGTCTTGGGTGCCACCGGCAAGCCCTCCCTGCCGCCCACCTCGAGCGTGCCGGGTAGCGGTGGCTCGCCGGATAGCAACAACGTCGGGCTCCTGCTTGCCGGCCTCCTAGGCGTGTCCCTAGCGCTCGTCGTCTCGACCCGCCTGCGCGGTCGCCTGCTCGAGCGCATCGATCGCTAACCTGATCCGGAATTCACCTGGGGGCGCCTAAGCCCCCACAGCACAGTAGACGACTGGCGAGGGGCCCTGACCCTCGCCCGTCGTCTCTGTCTGTCCGAGGGTGCTGGCCAGAGGCCAAAAGCGGGCCCAGCGAGCCTGCTGGCAGGCGCAAGCGAGCGGGCTCCGAGGGTCAGGGTGATGCGCGGGCTCTCTCACCACATCGGACGCGGGACCGCTGGCCCCCCTGACTGGCCGGCTGTCAGCTACCGACAGCCTTCCCTTTGTGACTTCTTCAGCAGGGTCTCCCGTTACAATCCCCGCCATGTCCCTCGTCGTCCAGAAGTACGGCGGCTCGTCGCTTGCCGACGCCGACCGCATCCGCCACGTCGCCGGCCGCATCGCCGCGGAGCGCGCCACCGGCTCTTCGCTCGTCGTCGTCGTCAGCGCCATGGGCGACACCACGGACCATTTGATCGAGCTGGCTTGGCAGATCACCCGCGACCCGGACCCCCGCGAGCTGGATCACCTGCTCGCGACCGGCGAGTACCAGAGCTGCGCGCTCGTCACCATGGCCCTGCACACGCTTGGCGTGTCCGCCATCTCGCTGACCGGCGCACAGGCTGGCATTCGCACCGACACGGCTCACGGCCGTGCCCGCATCGCCAACGTCGATCCCGCCCGGATCGTGCGCGAGCTCGAGGCCGGGAGCGTCGTGATCGTCGCCGGGTTCCAGGGTTCGACCGCCGACAGCCATACCATGGGCGAGATCACCACTCTCGGCCGGGGTGGCTCCGACACAACCGCCGTCGCACTGGCGGCGCGCCTCGGCGCCGACCGCTGCGAAATCTTCACCGACGTCGAGGGCATCTTCACCGCCGATCCTCGCATCGTCCCCGACGCGCGGCTCCTCCCGGTAATCGGCTACGAGGAGATGCTCGAGCTCGCGCACCAGGGCGCGCAGGTCATGCAGACGCGCGCGGTCGAGCTCGGCTGGGTGAACGACGTCGAGATCGCGGTGCGATCCACGTTCAGCGACCACCCCGGGACGCGCATCAAGGAGGACCCCCACGTGGAGCAGCGCAACAAGGTGCGCGGCCTGGCAGCCGACCGGAACGTGGCGAAGCTGACCATCGTCGCCGTCCCGGACCGCCCGGGCATCGCGCGGGGCGTCTTCGCGCCGCTCGCCGATGACGGGATCAACGTCGACATCATCGTCCAGAACGTGGGGCACCAAGGGACCACCGACCTTTCGTTCACCGTGCCGCGCTCCGACCTCGCCCGTGCCCGCCGGCTGCTCGAGCCGGTCGTTCGGGAGATGGGGGCACGCGAGCTCGTCGCGGACGAGTCGGTGGCCAAGGTGTCCATCGTGGGTGCCGGGATTCAGAACGCTCCCGGGTACGCCGCCCGCATGTTCGGGACACTGGCCGACGAGGGAATCAACATCGAGATGATCTCCACGTCGGAGATCCGGATCACCTGCATGATCAACGAGTCGGAGCTCGAACGGGCCTCGCGAGCGCTTCATCGGGCATTCCAGCTGGAGCGGCCTGATCCCGAGGTGGCGAGCGCGCTGCGCTGATGCCGGGAGCGCGCGCGGCGCGGCAGACCCTTGGGGCGACACGGTGACCGAGCCTAGTTCCGTACCAGACGGCTCGGCGCAGCGATTTCCCGCGCGGCTCGAGCGCTTCGGTCGAGTCGCCTCAACCCAGTCGATCGTCGCGGACTGGCTCGCGGCAGGCGAGGCCGAGGTCTGCGTCGCGGTGGCCGATGAGCAGGAGGTCGGTCGGGGACGACATGGCCGCGCGTGGACGGCACCTGCCGGCGCCGCGCTCCTGCTGTCGGTCGGGTTTCGGCCTGCGTGGTTGGCGCCCGCCGACGCCTGGAAGCTAGCGGCGATCGTCGCGCTGGCGATGACCGACGCCGCGGAGGACGTGGCAGGCCTTCGCGCCAGCGCGCTCGGCCTCAAGTGGCCGAATGACCTTGTCGCACCTGCTCCGGACGGCGCCCTCCGCAAGGTCGCGGGCGTGCTCGGCGAGTCGACCATCGTGGACGGCCGGCTCGCGACTGTCGTGGTCGGGATCGGAGTAAACGTGCAGTGGGCGGCGGCCGACTTTCCATCCGACCTGGCCGCTGGCATGACCAGCCTCTCGGAGTTGTCTGGGGCCCGGCCCGTCGATCGCGACGCCCTGCTCGTCGGCTTCCTCGACCGGCTGGAGCCGCGGCTCGAGGCGCTGCGAGGCGGCCGGTTCGACGCCGGCGGGTGGGACGAGCGGCAGCGGACCACCGGTCGCCGGGTGACGGTCGAGGTCGGCGGGCGCGAGATCGAAGGCATCGGCGAAGGGGTCGATTCCGCGACCGGATCACTCCTCGTCCGCACCGAGGAGGGGAGAGTGCCCGTGGACGCGGGCGAGGTGGTCCGCTGTCGCGTGGCCTAACCGAGGCCCGGCAAGGGCCGATCGGCGCGGGCGGCCGCGTAACAAGTAGACTTCGGCGGTGTTCAGGAAGGTAAGTGGTCGAGACGAGGAGGCCCTCGTCGTGTTCGACCCGGATCGGCCCGCGGTCGAGGCTGCCCGCCACGACCCCAGCCGGTTCGAGACGCTGTATCGAAGGTATGTGGCCCAGGTCTACAGCTTCGCCGTTTATCAGCTTGCCGACCATCACGCGGCCGAGGACCTGACCGAGCAGGTCTTCCTGCAGGCGCTGGCCGCTCTGCCGCGCTGCCGGGAGGTGCCGCGCGCGACGGGAACGTCGAGTTTCCGCTCCTGGCTGTTCCAGATTGCCCGGCACCTGGCGAGCAACGAGCGCCGGGCATCTCGAAGGCACCCGACCGCCCCGCTCGACGCCGCGCTCGACGTCTCTGGCCCCGACGACCCGGCCGCCGCAGCCGCCCGCCGCGACGAAGCGACACGCGCCTGGCGGGCGGTAGATAGTCTGCCCGCAGACCGCCGCACGGCCGTGATCCTCCGGTTCGTCGACGAGATGTCGATCTCGGAGATCGCCGGCGTCCTGGGCCGA
Organism: Candidatus Limnocylindrales bacterium; assembly: GCA_052144055.1. GTDB lineage: Bacteria > Chloroflexota > Limnocylindria > Limnocylindrales > CSP1-4 > JAJYNJ01. Next base: position 9,538 of record JBKQRF010000272.1, on the reverse strand, counting down.
TCGGAAGGGGCGGTCCGAGTCCTGCTGCACCGTGCGTTGCGGAGCGTCGCTGACGAGCTCCGGGCGCCGGGGGCCCCGGTCAGGGGGGACACCCTGTGACCGGCGTCGACGGCGACCTCGACTTGCGCGACCCAGAGCTGGCCCGTGCCGCCGAGGTGCTGTCTCGCAGCCTCGTGCGCTTTCATCCCTCGTTCCGGTTCGAGGAGGGACTCGCCGCACGGCTCCGGCGCGCGGCCCGGCCCCCGCAGGTGCCAGACGAAGTCCGGGAGTCGGGGACGGTCTTGGTACCGATGCCGCGAGTCGGGGCCTTTTCCATGCCCGTCGCCCTGGAGCTCGTCGCGCCCGCCTCGTTCGGACGTGCCGTCGGGCGGGTGCCCCGTCCCGTGCTCGTCGGAGGCGCCATCGCGTCAGGCGTGTCGATTGCCGGAGCGGCCGTCGTCGCCTGGCGCCGGCTGCGGAGAGGCGCCTGATGCCGATCAAGCTCCCGTTCCTCCCCAGGCGCCGTGAGTTCCCACCCGACCAGTGGACCCAGTGCCCGAGCTGCGGTGAGATGCTCTACAACAAGCAGCTCGAACGCAACTGGCGCGTCTGCGCCAAGTGCGGCCATCACTTCCGGCTTCGGGCGGAGGCCCGCCTCCGGCTGCTCCTGGACCCCGATTCGTTCGAAGAGCATGACTCCGGCCTGGAGTCCAACGACCCGCTCGGCTTCGTCGACCTGAAGACCTATCCCGACCGCCTGGCGGCCGCCCGGATCTCGAGCGGTCTGCGCGACGCCGCCGTCTGGGGAGTCGGACGGATCGACGGCCAGCCGGTGGCGATGTGCGTGATGGATTTCGCGTTCATCGGCGGGTCCATGGGCTCGGTGGTGGGCGAGAAGGTGGCAAGGGCGGCCGAGCACGCCCTGCAGGTTCCGATGCCGCTCGTCATCGTGTCGGCGTCCGGCGGCGCGCGGATGCAGGAAGGCACGCTTGCCCTGATGCAGCTGGCCAAGACGTGCGCGGCGCTCGAACGGCTGGCGGCGGCCGGAATCCCCTACGTAAGTGTCATGACCGATCCGACCACGGGCGGTGTCTTCGCCTCGTACGCCGTGCTCGGTGACGTGAACCTCGCCGAGCCCGAGGCGCTTATCAGGTTCGCCGGTGAGCGCGTCACCAGCGGGACCATCGCCGTCGAACTGCCGCCCGACTACCAGCGCGCGGAGTTCCTGCTCGAGCATGGGTTCCTGGATCGTGTGGTGCCGCGCGACCGGCTGCGTGACGAGCTAGCCACGGTCCTGGGCTACCTGCGGGAAGGGTCGCCGTGCTCCAGCGCGGACCTCTCGGCCGGGTCTCTCGCCGCACGGGGAGTAGGTGACGGGCGGGAGTCCGGGTTCCGGCCGTTCGGGTTCCTGAACACGAAGCTGCCTAACCTGCCGGTGCTCGAGGCCGGCAGGCGCGGCGCGGCGGCGCTTGGCGCCCACGCTGCCGAAGTGATCGCCGCCCTCCCCGGCACTGGCGACGGGACGGGCGCGGGGCAGGCTCTCGCGGGAGGCATGGCTGGGCCCGGCGGGTCGGCCGCGTCCGGCGGATCGGGCAGCACCGGCACCCCACCGTCGGGCGGCGCCAGCAGGCCGGGCCGCCAACCCGTCGCGGGCTTGGGCTCCGCCGGTGTCGCAGCCGTGTCCGTGTCGTCGCAGCCCCCCGACGCAGCAGCGCAGGAACGGGCTTGGACACGCGTCCTGGCGGCCCGCAACGTCAAGCGGCCGCACACCCTCGACCTCGTCCGTGCCATGGCCACCGACGTCGTGGAGCTCCACGGTGACCGGCTCTTTGGCGATGACCCCGCCGTCGTGACCGGCCTGGCGCGGATGCCCGGCCACGCGTTTGTGTTCGTGGGGCACCAGCGCGGATCCGAGACCGACGAGAACATCCGCCGCAACTTTGGCATGGCGCACCCCGAGGGGTACCGCAAGGCGATGCGCTTGTTCCGGCTGGCCGAGCGCTTCCACCTGCCGATCGTCACGTTCGTCGACACAGGTGGAGCGTATCCGGGCCCCGCGTCCGAGGAGCGCGGTGTGGCCGAGGCGATCGCCCGCTCGATCTCCGTGATGAGCGGCCTCCGCACGCCGATCGTCAGCGTGATCACGGGCGAGGGCGGCTCGGGCGGGGCGCTTGGGATCGCCACCGCGGACGTGGTGCTCGCGCTGGAGAACGCCGTCTATTCAGTGATCAGTCCGGAAGGCTGCGCCGCCATCCTCTGGCGGGACGCCGGCGCCGCACGGCAGGCGGCCGCGTCGATGCGCATGACGGCCCAGGACCAGCTGGCGCTCGGCGTGGTCGACGAGGTCGTGGGCGAGCCGGCGGGCGGCGCACAGGAGGATCCCGTGGCGATGGCAGCGGCCCTCGCGACGCGGCTCTCGGAACATCTTGTTCGGCTCGAGGCGCTGCCACTCGATGAGCTGCTGGAGCGCCGTTATGCGCGCTACCGGAGCATGGGTGCGTTTACCTCCGTCGAGCGCGAGCTGCCCCCGGCGGTGAAGCGTCCCGACCTCGCCGGTCGCCTCCGCGACCTGATCGAGGCCGGCCGGGCGACCCTCGGCGTTCCCGAGGGCGGCCCCACGCGACCCGTCGCCGGGCCCGACGTCGACGCGCCGCTGCGGGAGGACCTGTAAGTGGACGACCCGGTGCGGGCAGTCGACCCCGAGGTGGTCGTGGAGTCGACGGCGGGCGCGATGGAGGCCGTACGGCCGCCCGAGACGATCTCGCGTCTGGCCGACGACCTGCTCCCGGCCCTCATCGCTCGGCTCGACGCGAGCGGCCTGGGCGAGCTCGAGGTGCGCACCGACGCCTGGCGCATCCGGCTGCGGAAACCGTACGACCGGCGCCACACGCTGCCGCTGCCCGAAGGACGCCGCCGGCATGGCGGAGCGTTCGGGGCCGAACACGCGGGGCGCGTGGACACGCGCGGCGCCGGCCCCGGCACGTCGCAACACGGCGAGCCGGGCGGCGCAGACACTGATCGTGGCACCCGAGTCGACGGCAGTCCGGCCACTCGTATCGGCCACGGTGGCCGTCGCTCCGAAGGTCGCCTCGACGCCGTCGCGGCCGGCCTCGGCGTCGGCGTCGACGGTGATCTCGACGCGAGCGCCAATCTCGCGAGCCCGGCTGATCCATCCGTGCCCGCCATCGCCACATCGCCCGCGGTCGGGTACTTCACGCCGCGCGAGGGGTGGACCTCTGGCCGACACGTCCTGAGCGGCGACGTGGTGGGCTATGTCGACTGCCTCGGCGTCCGCCAGGACGTAGTCGCGCCTGCGGACGGGTTCTTGGGTCGCCTTCTTGCGCGGGCGGGGGAGGCCGTCGAGTACGGCCAGCCGCTCGTGCACGTTGACCTACCGCTGCCCAGCCCGGCTGCATCCCCGCTCGCGAACGAGACCGTGGCAGCCGGGCCGGAGGGAACCTGACGTGTTCTCTAAGATCCTGATCGCCAACCGAGGTGAGATCGCTCTGCGCATCCTGCGGGCGTGCCGCCAGCTCAACGTGCCGGCTGTCGTGGCATACAGCGAGGCCGACGTCGACTCGCTGGCGGTTCAGGAAGCCGACGAGGCAATCTGCATCGGGCCGGCCGATGCGAGGCGGAGCTACCTCTCGGCCGCCGCGATGATCTCGGCCGCCATCGTGACCGGCTGCGACGCGATCCACCCCGGCTACGGCTTCCTCTCCGAGGACGACGCCTTCGCCGACACAGTCCGCGCGCATGGGCTGACCTTCATCGGCCCACCCGCCGAGGTCCTGGAGCGCTTTGCCTCCAAGGCGGCCACGCGCTGGCTCCTCGCCGAGCACGGGCTCCCCACGATCCCAGGGTCGGGGCTGCTCCGCGACGACGCGCACGCCCTCGACGAGGCTGAGCGGATCGGCTACCCAGTGCTCGTCAAGCCCTCGGCCGGCGGCGGCGGCAAGGGCATGCGCATGGTGCATTCCCCGCGCGAGCTCGAGCAGGCTCTGCCGATCTGCCGCTCGGAGGCGCGTGCCGCGGTCGGCGACGACGGCCTGTACCTGGAGCGATGGCTCGAGGAGAACCGCCACGTCGAGGTCCAGATCATCGTGGATCGCTACGGCAACGGCGTGCACCTGGGCGAGCGCGACTGCTCCGTGCAACGTCGCCACCAGAAGCTCATCGAGGAGGCGCCGACGCCCGCGCTCGGCCCCGATAGCCGGAGTCACTTGTGCGAGCAGGCGCTGCGCGCGATCGTGGCCGCGGGGTACGAGAACGTGGGGACGCTGGAGTTCCTCGTCGACGCGCAGGGCAACTATTTCTTCATCGAGATCAACTGCCGCATCCAGGTAGAGCACCCTGTGACCGAGATGCTCTCGGGGATCGACATGGTGGTTGAACAGATCCGGATTGCGGCGGGCGAACCGCTCGGGTACTCGCAGGCCGACGTGCAGCTGCGTGGCCACGCCATCGAGTTCCGCATCACGGCCGAGGACGTGGCGCACGACTTCCGGCCGCAGGCTGGCACCATCGAGGCATATCTACCGCCGGGCGGACCGGGCGTGCGGATGGACAGTCACCTGTACCGCGGCTACGAGGTGCCGCCCTACTACGACTCGCTGCTCGGGAAGCTCATTGTGCATGGCCCCGACCGCCGGACGGCCATCGCCCGCGCCCGCACGGCGCTGGCCGAGTTGCGGGTCGAGGGCCTGGAGACCAACGTCGCCTTCCATCGCGCGATCCTCTCGCACCCGATGTTTCTCGAGGGGAGCTTCACCACCAACCTGCTCGACCGAGTCGGCCCCGCCGCGTTCGTGGCCGCAGGGCGCGGCTAGAAGCGCCCGAGGAGATGGCATGACAGACGACCAGGCGACGCCCCCGACGACTGGCGACCGGGCGCCCTCGCAGGCCGCCGGGGTCACGCTCACGACTCGCGAGATCGAGGCCCTCATCCCGCACCGCTGGCCGTTCCTGCTCATCGACCGGATCGTGGAGTACGACCCGGAGCACAGCCGGATCGTGGGCCAGAAGGCCGTGACTGCCACGGAGTGGTTCTTCCAGGGCCACTTCCCAGGCCAGCCCGTCATGCCCGGTGTGCTGCAGGTCGAGGCGCTCGCCCAGACCATGGCCGTCTACGTCGCGAAGCAGCCGGGCTACGGCGACACGATGGGCCTCTTCGCCAGCATCGATGAGTGCCGGTTCAAGCGGATCGTCTTTCCCGGGGACACGCTTCGCCTGGAGATCACGATGGAGAAGCTCGGCCGGCGGTTCGGCAAAGGCCGCGCTGTCGCGAGCGTTGACGGCGAGGTCGCCTGCGAAGCTCTGCTCGCGTTCATCATCCCGCCGCCCGGCACGTTTCGCTGACGGCCCACGAGGAGACCATGACGACCCGTATCGCCCTGCTGTCCGACATCCACGGCAACATCGCTGCGCTCGACGCGGCGCTCGCCGACGTGCGTCGGGAGGCGCCCGACTTGGTCGCCGTGCTCGGCGACTATGTCGTGAACGGCCCCCGTCCGGCCGAGGTGGTGGACCGGGTGCGCGAGCTTGAAGAGCTGGGCGCCGCCGTCATCCAGGGCAACACAGACATTGCGGCCGCCGACCTCGACCTGGCCGCCGCGTTCCCGTGGTTCGACGAGGTGCCCCACGTCAACGTGGTGGCCGCCGAGTGGGCGCACGATCAGCTCGGCGATGAGCGGCTCGACTGGCTGCGCCGTCTGCCGGCCGAGCGTCGCTTGCGGGTCGACGGCACCCTCGTGCTCTTCTGCCACGCCTCCCCTGGGAGCCAGACCTACGGATTCGGCGCGGACGTCGATGCGGCTACGATCGTGGAGCGGCTGGCGCGCACCGACGCGCGGATCGTGACGGTGGGGCACACGCACATGGCGGACGTGCGGGACCTCGGTTGGAAGCAGGTGATCAACCCAGGGTCGTGCGGGTATGCGTTCGATGGCGACGCCGATGCCGCGTGGGCCCTCCTCGAGATCGACGGCGACGAGGTGCGCGCCGAGCTGCGCCGCTCCGCCTACGACACGCGCCAGGTGAGCGACGAGCTGTGCGAGCGCGGGCTCGCGGGCGACGTGTACCGCGCCGCGACCGTCCGCACGGGGCGCTACGTCCGGTGACGCGCCCCCCCCTGTCGGGCCCGTGACCGCCGCCCGTCGGCATCCGATGCGGGCGCATCCCGCCCGGCGGTGCCGCCCGTGACGGCCGCTGCCCCGCGCCGAGTGGTCGTCACGGGCCTCGGCGCCGTCACGCCGCTGGGCGCCGATCTCCCCACCACGTGGGATCGACTGATCGTGGGAGAGTCCGGGGTCCGCGCTATCTCCTCGTTCGATGCGTCCCGGCTCGACTGCCGGATCGCGGGCGAGGCGCTCGAGGCGGATCCCGCGCGCGTTCTCGACCGCAAGTCGATTCGACGCACGGACCGGGCGACGCAGCTCTCGCTGCTCGCGACGCAGGAGGCGCTGGCGGACGCCGGGCTCCCCGAGCGGCTGGAGGGCGCACTGGGCGACGCGACAGGTGCGTTCATCGGCACGGGCTTCGGCGGCGCTGCCACGATCTTCGACGAGATCCGGACCTACGTGGAGCGTGGTCCCGACCGCCTCAGCCCGTTCTTCGTCCCCATGGCGATCGCCAACATGACGCCCGGACATATCGGGATCGTCTTCGGCGCACGTGGCCCGAACATGGCCACGGTCAGCGCCTGCGCGAGCGGCGGCACCGCGATCGGCGAGGCGGCCGAGACCATCCGCCGTGGCGACGCGGACGTCATGTTCGCCGGCGGCACTGAGGCCGCCGTGCTGGAGGGGATCGTGGGCGCCTTCTCCGCGATGAAGGCGCTGAGCACGCGCAACGACGACCCGTCCGCCGCCAGCCGCCCTTTCGACGTGGGCCGCGACGGGTTCGTCATCGCCGAGGGGGCGGCCACGCTCGTGCTCGAGGACTTGAACCACGCGCGGTCGCGCGGCGCACGGATCCTCGCGGAGGTCGAGGGCTACGGTGCCTCCACCGACGGGTACCACCTGACTCTGCCGGCGCCCACGGGCAGCGGAGCCGTGCGTGCGGCTCGCCGTGCGCTCGAGAAGGCCGGCAGATCGCCGGGCGAGGTTGATCTGGTGAGCGCGCATGCCACGAGCACCCCGGAGGGCGACAGGGCAGAGCTCGGCGGCCTGCACGCGTTGCTAGGAGAGGACGCCAGGCACGTCGCGGTGACTGCCACGAAGGGCGCGCTAGGGCATACGCTGGGCGCCGCCGGCGCGCTCGCGGCGGTCGTGGCGATTCGCACGCTGGAGACGGGTCTGGTGCCGCCGACGCTGAACCTGGACGACCCCGACCCGGAGATGGGGCAGCTCGACGTCGTGCGCGGGGAGGCACGACGGGGCGACTGCCACCTGGCGCTCGTCAACGCCTTCGGGTTCGGCGGCCAGAACAGCGTGTTGCTCCTGCGCAGGTGGGCCGCGGCATGACCACTACCAACGAGCTGCTCGCGCTGATCGACCTGCTCGAGGACCTACTTGACCGCTCGGACCTCGCGGAGCTCGAGGTGGAGGCGGGCGAGCTGGGTATCCTGCTCCGGAAACCCGGCCAGCTCTTGACGAGCGCCGTCACCGCCGAAACTCTGCTGGCGGGCGGATCTGGTATGCCCGCGGACGGGTTCCCGGCCGAGGCATCCGGTCGGCGTGGCGAGGGGAGGGCAGGGACCGAGCGAGGAAACCGGGACCAGCCGGCGTCGGATCTGTCGCGCGCAGGTCTTGGCGGGTCCGATCACGACCTGGGGGCGGAGCAGGCTCGCCCGGCCGGCGGCACCGAGTCGGCTAGCGGTGCTGCTTCGGCTGGCGACCCTGCCGTGGAGGGGATTCGTGGGCACGCCGTGATCGCGCCGCTGACGGGCGTCTTCTACGGGGCGCCATCGCCGGGCGCCGCGCCGTACGTCACGGTCGGCACCGAGGTCGTGGCCGGCCAAGTGATCGGGCTGATCGAGGCCATGAAGCTGTTCAACGAGATCAAGAGCGACGCGGCCGGGCGGGTGGCCCGCATCCACGCGGCCGACGGTGCGCTCGTGCGGGCGAAGGAACCGCTGATCGAGCTCGAGCCGTCCTGAGGAGGAGCGAGGGAACCATGCAGCCACGCAGCGCGCGGATCACGGGATGGGGCCACTACGCCCCGGACTGGATCCTCACCAACGAGGACCTGTCCACACTCGTGGACACCTCCGACGAGTGGATCCAGTCCCGCACCGGGATCCGGGAGCGGCGGGTCGCCGCCCCGTGGGAATCCACCGCCACGCTCGCCTCCGTGGCGGCCCGTCGCGCGCTCGCCGTCGCCGACCTCGACCCGGCCGAAGTGGACATGATCCTCGTGGCCACGGTGACGCCCGACTACGCCTTCCCGTCAACGGCCGCCCTCGTCAAGGAAGCCGTCGGCGCGTCCCGGGCCGCAGCCATGGACGTGGCGGCGGCCTGTTCGGGGTGGGTGTACGCGCTCACCTCGGCCCATGCCTACATCACCAGCGGCATGTACCGCACGGTGCTGGTGGTCGGCGCCGAGGCGCTGTCCCGGGTGTGCGATTTCACCGACCGCAACACCTGCGTGCTGTTCGGCGACGGCGCAGGGGCCGTCGTGCTGCAGGCGTCCCAGGAAGCCGGCGGGGGTCTGCTCGGCTTCGAGCTGACGGTCGACCCGAGCGGTGCGTACAACATCTGGATTCCAGCCGGAGGCAACCGCAACCCCGTGACGGGCGACACCGTGGAGCGGCGCGGCCATTTCATCCGGATGGATGGCCGCGAGACGTACCGCTATGCGACGCGCACGCTGGCCCGCTCGGCGCTCACCGCGATCGAGCGCGCCGGGCTGACCCCCGACGACATCTCGCTGTTCGTGCCACACCAGGCCAACATCCGCATCATTGAGTCGGTCGCGAAACAACTGGGTCTCGCAATGGACCGCGTGTACGTCAACGTGGACCGCTACGGCAATACGTCCGCAGCGTCCGTGCCGATCGCCCTGTCCGAAGCCGTCGAGCGGGGACGCGTGCACCCGGGCGACCGGCTCGTGTTCGTGGCGTTCGGCGCTGGCTACACGAGCGGCGCCGCCGTTCTCGAGTGGACCGCCGATCCTGCCGCCTCGTCGCGGGCTGCGGCGGTCGGCCCCAACGTGTCCATCCATCAGCCTGGGGACTGGGTCGGTGAAGACCCAACCCCCGTTGCGCTTCGCCCGTTCTTCGCCGCCAAGGAGGCGGCCCCCTCGCAGCTGGTTACCCCCGAGCCCGTGTAACCCGTACAGTTCGCGTATCGAGGTCCGCACCGCGTCCCCCAGGGTCCGAGACGGCATCGAGCGTCCCGACGGAGGTGTCCGCGTGATCGATCTGTCCGACAAGTCCGCCATCGTCACCGGCGGTGCGCGCGGCATCGGGCGCGCCATCGTGCTGCGCCTAGCCCGTCAGGGCGCCGACATCGCGTTCCTGGACCGCGGGCCGGTCGAGGCCGCCGAGGCGACCCGCGGCGACGTGGAGGCCCTCGGCCGGCGCTGCTTCTGGGTCGAGGGCGACGTGACCGATCCCGAG
>JBKQRF010000271.1:0-2988 GCA_052144055.1 Candidatus Limnocylindrales bacterium | reverse complement strand
TAGTCGGCCTCAGGCAGCCGGTGGCGTGCCACGAACGCGGCGGCCTGCGCACGGCGCTGCAGGTTCAGCTTGGCTAGGATCGAGCTGACGTAGTTCTTGACCGTCGCGGGCGCGAGGAAGATCTCGGCCGCAATCTGCTTGTTGGTCTTGCCCTCGGCGATGAACAGCAAGATCTTCTGCTCCTGCTGGGTGAGGGCGCCGAGCTCGTCGCGGTACGTCCCGCTCGCGATGCGCCGGATGCGCTCCAGCACCTGCTCGGTCACGGCCAGGTCGAGGAGCGACTCGCCCCGCCCCACCGCCTCGAGCGCCGCGACCAGATCGCGCCCCCGGACCTGCTTCAGGAGATAACCGCTGGCACCGGCGACGATCGCGGCGAACACGGCGTCCTCGTCGGGGTAGCTGGTGAGCATGAGGACCTTGATGGCCGGATGCTCCGCGCGGATCTCCCGGCAGGCCTCGATGCCCGAGCCGTCGGGCAGCCGGATATCCATCACGATCACGTCGGGCCGGGACGTGCGGGCGGCCTCGATTGCCGCTGCGGCGGTCCCTGCCTGGGCCACGACCTGGAACCCTTCCTGTCGCTCGAGCAGGGAGACTAAGCCCTGCCGCACGACCTCATGGTCGTCCACCACCAGGAGCCGGAGCGGAGCAGAACGCGGCGGCTGCGTCAGGGGCACGTCAGGCAGGACGGGATGCGGTCTGCTCGGACGGCATCCCGTCGCAGCGGCCCTCGAAGCGCATCTCGGCGGCGAACGCCGGCGTGCAGTCCTCACACGCGCTATCGGCCCGGTTGCTGCCCCCGAAGAGCAGGTTCGCCTCGCTCCAGCGGGCGAGCTCGCCGGCCGTCATGCAAGCCGGTCGGTGGGGTAGCCCGAGCGGTTGCCCACCGTTCCCCCGCACCGCTGGCGTAGCGACGATGCTGTGCGCGGTCATGCTGCTCCTGTAGTCATGGCAGCGGCCCCTTCTGCGCAGATCAGCCGTCCTGGGAGCGTCGCCCGTCACCGCCGCTGCCGACAGAGCCGATGGTCGGAAAGCGAGGGGCGCGCCACCGACATGAATCGATCAAGTGAGCGCTGCTGTTCGCTGACGCCCCGGTTATGGCCAACGCTGAGGGCGTGCCCGCCCGCTCCTCACCATGGCCCTCTATGAAGCGGAGCCGCGCCGTCAAGGACGGGCCCTCCTGGCAATCGAACTGGGGTGGCTCACGGACCGGCGGACGACTCCGGCCCGGCCGCCTGGGCTAGATCTGGAGCGGTGGGCATCAATCGTGATGGCCTCTGGGCGTTCGTCCAGAGGCCATCACTGCTTCGCTGCGTGGGGCGGGCTACTTGCCCTTCTTGCCCTTCTTGTCCGGCTTCGCCTTCTTGTCCTTGGCCACCGCGATCTCCTTCGAGCAGGTTTGACGCTGCACAGGCTAGAGCATCGGGGGGCCATGTGCGACCCCCGCCGCGAGAGGCTCCCTGGCCGCGGTGTGGCGTCGACGCGCGTGGGCGACTTGGGCTCGTGCGGGCCAAGCTGATGGCGTTTAGGGAGCTCGAGATCGACGGCGAACGGTACGGCCACGACCTCGTAGGCCCTCTGCGACCGGTACGGACACACGCCCCTCTCGCTCGCCGAAGGACATCCCCTGGGGTGGCGGGCGGCGCATCGTCGGCACGGGCGCCGAAGGCAGCCTCCCGATCGGCCCGGACGTCTACGCGGAGGCGGCGCGACCCGGGATGGCCATCACGGGACTCCCCACCGGCAATGCCTGCTGTCTACTCGCGACGCTCGAGCCAGCCGAGGTGTCCGCAGTCCTCCACATCACCTGCTAGCGGGCGCGACGCTCCACCCACCCGGCGTGCCGGTGACCGGAAGGAAGATGAGCTGGGCGAGGGGCTCGACGCCCGAGGCGAGCAGTGCTCCAATCGGGGGAGTCCACCCCGCCCACGTCGAGTGGTACTCCGGCGGGGCGGGTTCGGTCAAGGCCGCCGGCGCAGTGTCCCGCCGAGTGCGTCCGACATCGCGCGCGAACCTAGCCGAACGGTCCCAGGAATTGACGCCAATGGACCGGCGTGGCGGACGCCTCGCCGACACGAGGTTGCCATGGTACCCGTGCGATCGGGCGCAGACGTCCCTTGCAGTGAACCTCCCCTGACACCCGACGGTTCGGCGCGCTGCCGTCCGTCCGTGGCTATGTGTCGCGCGGCTCGCCCGCGAACAGATCGAGGAGCTGCAGGCGCGTGGCGTCGAGACGGCGCGACATGGCCTCCACCAGGCGAGGATAGAGCGCCGCGGCGAGGCCACAGTCCTTGGCCAGGGCAGCGCGCAGCCGGGTGGCGTCGAGGGCGATGGCGTCCACGTCCTGCAGCGCCACCACAGTTGCGGTGGACCGATACGGTGGGACGAGGGCGGACTTGGCGAAGATGTCGCCCGGCTCGACGGTCAGGATGGTGACCAGGCCTCGTTCCGGCACGAGCGTCCGCACGGACACGCGGCCGCGGAGGACGATGCCAAGTTCACTGACCGCCGCGCCCTCGGCGAGGAGCGTCTGTGCCGGCCGGTACCTGGTAGCGCCGGGCGAGGCGGGCCAGGCTGAGCTGCGCCTCCGGGGAGAAGCCGGCGGCGAACCACGTCGTGCTGAGCAGCGCCACGAGCGACGCGAGATCTGCTGGCTCAGCCGGCGTATCGGGCGCGTCGTGCATGGCTGCTCCTCCAAGATGCCGGGGCCCTCGCCTCCACATCCGTACTCAGCCATCTCGGGGCGATCACCGGCAAGGGCCGCCGGTCATGCGCTCGCGGGAGCATGCCCCCCATGGAGGCACGCGGTCGGCGCTCCCGCGAAGCGCGGACCGGGCGGGCTAGGTTAGGCTGCAGGGGACCGCCGCCCTTCGAGGGGGCCGCGTCGGTCGGCCCGCAGCCACGTGGAGGAAGACGGCGGTGAAGGCATTCGTGGTCGCGCTCGCCACTGCTCAGGATGGCTTCCTGGCATTGGCCGATGCGCTGGCC
>JBKQRF010000270.1:0-2860 GCA_052144055.1 Candidatus Limnocylindrales bacterium | reverse complement strand
TGCGGCGTCGGAGCCAGGTGCCGCGACAAGGCCGTGGATCAGACAGCCGTCGGCGAGCAGCATCGGTCCGAGGCGGGCGAGCGTGTCGGGTCCGATCGCTTTGGTCGGTCGCAGCGCGTTGAGCTGCCGCTCCAGCGCGTCGCTCGCCTCCACCGCAGCGGCCCACTCGGGACTTGCGGGGACGGCCGCCTCCACGCGCGTGCGAGCCTTCTGCAGGCGCGCGAGGAGTTCGTCCGGTTGGTCGGCATCGAGAGGCATCGGGACGCTACACCAATGGGAGTACGCGAGCCATTGTGACCACTTGGCCGCAGGAAGTCCTGAAGCCTCGCCCGCAGGTCACACCGCATGACGTTTGCGGTGCGTGATGACACCGGAATCTGCTCGTGCCCGGGATGTCCGGGCAAGGTCGGCCTGCCCAGGCATAGCGACGGGGAGCGAAGCCTCGACCTCGCACGTCGCAGGGGACGTGGGACGAGTGTCGAAGGCGACCTCGACCGTCGCTGGGCGCGATCCCGAGGCTGGTTCCCCGACACGACGCCTGCCTTCGCTACTTCGTCGGAACGGCCTTGCTCGGCGAAGTCCTCTGCGCCGTTGCCGTGTCCGCCTGGTTGCCGGCGCGGCCACGGCCAAGGTCGCCGCGAACCGCGGCTGCGCCATGCGCGGCGGACCAGGCGCTGACGGCGGCGGCGAGTGCTCTCGATCCGGGACGGACCGCGAGCCGGTCGTTGGCAGCGCGGATGCCTGCGCCGAGCTCGGCGAGCTGACCGCGATAGGCGGGCTTGTCCCCGGTCAATCGCTCGCTCGACGGGTAGACATCGAAGTAGCCAGCGCTGGAGACGACGATGTACGCCTCAGCGGTAGAGAAGGGCATTCGAGCCATGGTGCAGATTCCGATCTGTCGCGCGCTTCGAGCTGACGGAATGGGAGCCCGGCGCCAGCGACGTGTCACCCCACCATGAGCCCGGCGCGCCATTCCGTCAAATGCCGTCCACGGCACGCGTCGAGGACTGCGAAAGGTGACCCTCCCTCTCTCGGTCGACGGCGAGGTCATGAGCGCGTCCACGAGGCAAACGCACCTGAGTTGAGGCTGTCCTGGATCTGGGGCAGCTGCGTGACGAAACTGCACCAGAGAAGCTGCAAACCACGCCTTCTCGCCGCGATGGGCCAGCGTCCGGAGCTCCTAGTCGAAGTGAGAGGACTAGCCGCTACAGACCGTCACCAATTCTGCTGATCCCGATCACGAAAGTCCCTCGTCACGTCACGAAAGTCCCTCGTCACGTTTGCCGCGCTGCGGGGATCGGGCAAGCGCGGTTCGGGCTTTGCTCCTGGCCCTGTACGCCTCCCCCGGACCCGTCACCGCGAGCGAGCGCGATCCGGTCCGCCAGGTCGCTGAGCTGCGCCTTCATCGCCTCGTAGCCGGCCTCGTTGTCCACGATGCATCGCGAGATGGCCTCGGGGATGCCGACCGCGCGCTTCTGCAGGTCGCGTCCGCCGATGGTGAGGTGGATGGTGACCCGCCGCTCGTCGGAGGTCGCGCGCTCGCGTCGTACCAGCCTGGCACGCTCCAGGCGGCGCAGGAGCGGCGACAGCGTGCCGGAGTCGAGATCGAGCTGGTCGCCGAGCTCACCGACACCCACCCCGTCGCGCTCCCAGAGGCACAGCATGACGAGGTACTGCGAATAGGTCAGGCCAAGGTCGGCGAGCAGTGGGCGGTAGGCGGCGTTGAGCTCCCGGCCAATCCGGTGGAAGAGGAAGCACAGCTGGTTGTCCAGGCGCAGCTGCGGCACACTCATGCCGCAGCGTCCGAGAGGAGCAGCTCGATGTCGGCGGCGAGCTTCGCGGGCTCGAAGTTGGGTGCAAACCGCTTGACGGAGGTGCCATCGGGGGCGACCAGGAACTTGGTGAAGTTCCACTTGACCGCCGTCCCGAGCCTCCCGCCGGTGCGCTCCTTGAGGAAGGCGAAGACCGGGTGGGTGCCCTTGCCGTTGACATCGACCTTGGTCGTCAGCGGGAAGGTGACCCCGAAGTTGGCCCGGCAGAACTCCTCGATCGCCGCGTCGTCGCCGGGCTCCTGGTGGGCAAACTGATTGCAGGGGAACCCGATGACGACGAGCCCCTGGGGTCCGTACCGCTCATGGAGTGCCTGCAGCCCCGCGTACTGGGGGGTGAAGCCGCACTTGCTTGCGGTGTTGACGATCAGCATGGGGCGGCCGCGGAACGCCGAGAAGGCGATCTGTTCGCCGTGGTTGGACGTGGCTGAGAGGTCGTAGATGATACCCATAGGTACATTATGCACGATTTAATTGTGCACGCTAAATCTGTGGACTCTTCACGCCGCGGCGCCCTGGTAGGCAACCTCATCCTCGACCGCGCGAACACCCCAGGCGAGCGCCTGGAGATCGATTGGACGTCGAGATTCAGCGAGTTCGCATCCGCACATGTCCGGCGCTCCGGTTGGTTCACGTGCGAACGCAGTCTCCCCCACCGGATCGCGTCTCTGGTACCGGTGGGCCAAGCGCCGGTCGTTGGGGGGGCAGGTGCCGGCGTGACGCCGATGCGCACCATGGGTCGATCGTGCGGCAGCCACCGCCGTCAGCGCGGGCGGAATCGCACATCGGCCCCCGTTCGCGAGGGCCGATGTGCCAGCGGATCCGTGCAAGCCGGTCCGCTGCGCCGTGTCGAACGGGTGGACGTCTAGGCGCCTGAGGCCGAGGCGGGGCCCGTCGGCGCGGTGCCAGCGGGCCCCCAGCCCCATGCTCCAGGCATGCCCTGGCCGCCCATCCGCGGGCCGCGACCCGGCTGCCCCGACGGGAGGACCCGCACACTACCGGCATGCAGCGAGCCGTCCGCAGTGCGGGTG
>JBKQRF010000269.1:0-16684 GCA_052144055.1 Candidatus Limnocylindrales bacterium | reverse complement strand
CCCCGCAACACTCATGCCATGCGATCTGGTCAACTCTATAGGCGCGCCCAAAACATGGACAAATTTGCGGGAAACTCACAAAAACCGAAGCTACAATGGATACGGTACATGTGGCGTCCGAACTGGGTCTGCTCGAGTAGGACCATCGCCACGCCGAGCAAGGCAAGGATGGGCAGGACCCACGGTACGCCGACGATCGGCAGGAAGACGCCGCGGTTGATGTTGCAGATGGCCACCACGACGGCGCCGGCGATCGCGATGAAAATGATCTTGGCGAAGGTCAGGCCGACCGGCGGAGCGACCAGGCCGCTGCGGCGCCGACTGCTGTCACGCAGCCACATCGACCCGCCGAGCAGCACGACGATCGCCGCTAGCCCGATCCAGCTGAGCCAGGGATCGAGGTACGTGTACACGATGCCGTACAGAGCCCGCTCGTTGGGCAGGATGGAGCTGGTGACGGATACACCCCCGGCGGCGCCCAGGATGATGATCATGACCCCGAACCAGAACATCTGTCCGGCCAGCGTGACCACGAACGATGGCAGCCGCAAGCGAGTGATGATGAGCCCGTGAATGGCTCCGATCGCACCGCAGATGACCAGCGCGGCGATGATGGCCCCCCACCAGGGCCAGTTATGCAAGAAGTCGGCAGGGGCCGCCTCGGGTTGCACGAGGAGGGCCGCCACGATCCCGCCGATCGCTGCGACATAGCCGATGGAAAGGTCGATCTCGCCCAGCAGCAGGACGAAGATCTCGCCGATCCCAAGGACGATAAACACGGCGCTCTGGTCGAATAGGTTGACGAGGTTGACCGGCTTGAGATAAACGTGGTTGGGTGTCACGATCTGAAAGACGACCGTGACGGCGACGAGGGCGGCTACAACGGGTAGCACGCCAGCGTCCCCGCTCCTTACCCGGGTGAGCCATCCACGCAGGTACTCGCCCAGCGACTGCGCAACGATCTCTGGCGGAATGACGTCGACCGCCGCGGCGGTGAGGTCCGGCGCGGCTTCCGCCTCCGCCGCGATGCTGTCCGGCGCCTTCCTGCTCCCGTGTTCGTCTTTGACACCGGCCACTGCTCAGTTCCTCCCAGGTTGGAGCTGCCTATTCCTCAACGAATGGCCGGCCACGAGCCGGATGGCGCCACGTCGCGGCTTGACCCGCCCGTGGTCATGAAGTCCACGACGCTCGAGCGGTCGAAGGACGAGAGCCGGTCCTGGGCGACCATGCGGCCGAGGTGCATCACGGCGATCCGGTCGGCGACCTCGAAAACGTCGTTGAGGTTGTGGGAGATGACCATGACGGCGAGGCCGTGGTCCTTGAGCCGTTTGATCAGGTCGAGCACCATCCTGGTCTGAGCCACGCCGAGTGCCGCGGTCGGCTCGTCGAGCATCACCAGCTTGGAGTTCCACATGACCGCCTTGGCCACCGCAACGGCCTGGCGCTGGCCACCCGACAGGGTGGCCACGGGCTGACGGATTGAGCGGACAGTGGTGACGTGCAGGCTGGCCAGCGTCTCCGCCGCGGCCCGCTCCATGCTGTCCTCATTGAGGAAGAAGCGGTTCATCCTCTCGCGGCCAAGGAACATGTTCTGGACGATGTCGAGGTTGTCGGCGAGGGCGAGGTCCTGGTACACGGTTTCGATCCCGAGGGCGGCGGAGTCCTTCGGGGTCCGGATGTGGACCGGCCGTCCTTCCCAGAACATCTCGCCCTGGTCGGGCTGGTGGATGCCGGCGATGGTCTTCGTGAGCACCGACTTGCCCGCTCCGTTGTCACCGCAGAGCGCGGTCACCTCGCCCGCGGGGAGATCCAGGTCCACTTCGAACAACGCCTGGACGGCACCGAAATGCTTGCTGATGCCTCGCAATCTGAGCAGGGGTTCGGTCCCGGTTGGCGAACCCGCAAGCGTCGGCCCACCTGGCCCCGGCGAAGCTCCGGTGGGCCAGTCTGCGCCAGTCACGATGGCCATCGCATTGTCCTCCGGGCTGTAGGTCAGTTGTGCGTACCCACGTCGCGGGACTCTTGCTCCGCTTCGGTCGCGAGCAAGCGGCTGGACTGGTCGGCTCGCTCGTGGTCAGCTTGAACTCTGGTGTGCGGACGTCAGGGTTCCAGCAACGACCATGTCGCACCCGCGTAAGGCGGGTGCGACATGGTGCTGTCGGCTGTTATGCGCAGCGCTGGATAGCTGCGACTACTTACTCAGGGGGTGATGTTGTTGGCGGAGCAAACGCTGGCACCGACCGCCGCGCACAGAGCGCTGGCACTGACAAAGTTGTCAGCGATCACCGTGGATGCCATGTTGGCGGCATTGACCCACGTCGGGGTCAAGAGAACGGCCGGCTCGGTGATGGCCTTGTTCGCCGGATCAACGGTGGTGCCGTTCACGAGGGTGGCCGGCGGCGTCTGGCCGGCGCGCAGGTAGGTGGCCAGCGCGACGGCTGCCTGGGCCTCCTTGTAGATCGGCTTGTAGACCGAGCCGCACTGGAAGCCCTGCAGGATGTACTGCATGCCTTGGAGCGTCGCATCTTGTCCGGTCGTTGGGACCTTCTTCGGCCCGACGCCGACTGCCTTGAGGTCGGTGATCACGGCGTTGGCGAGGCCGTCATTGGCCTCAACCGTGGCGTTGATCGCCTTGTTCGCGGTGTATGCCTGTTGGAAGATCGTGCCGCCCTTGGTGTTGTCCCATCCGGGGGCGATTTGGTTACCGACGAGGGTGTAGCCCAAGCTGTTCGTGATGCCTGGCTTCGGGAGCGGCGTTGCCGAGCCCCAGATCACCGAGTTGTAGCCATCAGCGAACGAGATGGCGTTCGGGTCGGTGTCCTCGCCGCCGTCCAGCTCGAAGATCTTGGGATTCGTGACACCCCAGTCGGTGATGCACTGCTCAAAGCCTTGGCCGATGAGCTTGCCGACCTGCTCGTTGTCGAAGCTCACGTAGTAGGTCTGGGTGCCCTGGAAGGTGGCGCGGTCGTAGCTGATGTACGGGATACCGGCAGCGGCGGCCACCGCCTCGACCTGCAGGCCGGTGGGGCCGTCCAGTGGGTCGACAAGCAGGACCTTCGCGCCGGCGGTGATATCGGCTTGGGCGATCGCCACCTCGGTGTTCGTCGAGCCCGAGGCGTTCTCGATCTTGAAGTCGCTGGGGGAGTACCCGGCCGCCGTGAACGCCTTGGTCAGATACGGAAGGTCATAGCTGGTGTATCGCGCCGACGTGGTCACGTCGGGGAGGATCACGCCGACCATGCCGCTACCGGCCGAAGTGATGCTGGTCAGCCCAGCCATGGCCGAGAAGGTGGTGTCGAACGAGCTAACGCTGAGCGGTGCCATGCTGGCGGCAGGCGCCATGCTGGCAGGTGCCATGCTGGCCGGGGCCGGGGTGGCCGGGGCCGGGGTGGCCGGGGCCGCAGTGGCCGGAGCTGGCGTGGCGGGGGCCGCGGTCGGCGCCGTGGTCGCCGCGCTGCTGCAGGCGCCGGCCACGAGCGCAGTCACCGCAAAGGCGATGACAAACGAAGAACGGACTTTCACGTGAGTTCTCTCCTCTTGCACCATCTGGTCCCCGTGGCGCATCGGGTGGCCTGGCCGGGTCACATACCGTGCGACCGGCGGATCGGCCACGGTCATGCTGTGTGCTGTGCTGCTGGTACACCTCCTTGCTTTCTCACGGCAGTATGCCTTTCGACTGCGGTCGCCGCTGGCTGAGAGCGCGCCTCGCGCGTCTCACGCCGGGGTACCGTGGTGGGATCTGCGATGGCAGGAGCGAACGCCAGCTCGGCTGCGCCGAGCAGGGCGCCGTCGTCGCCGAGGGCCACTGGGCCGATGTCGACCTGGCCCTGTGATGTCCCTAACGTGCGTCGCGCGACCTCGGCCAGAATGGCCGATCGCACATGTGGATAGAGCCGCGCGTACAGGCCGCCGAGTGCGAGCGCACCCGGGTTGAAGATGTCGATGAGACCCGCGATGCCGATTCCGAGCCAGTGCCCGGCACGGTCCAACGTCGCTTGTGCCGCCGGGTCGCCATCGGCCGCGGCCTGGAGCAGGGCATCTACATCGGTCCATGCACATCCCGACGCCTCTCCGTTGCCCCGCAGCAGCGCCTCCTCGCCCACCTCCGTCTCCCAGCACCCCCGCGACCCGCAGCGACACAGCCGTCCTTCTGGATTGACGGTCACGTGTCCGACCTCGCCCGCGTACCCGGCCCGGCCGTCCAGTTGGCGACCCCCGGCGATGATCCCGGCGCCGATCCCGGCCTCGCCCCAGAGGCAGATGAAGTCCGCTTGGCCGACCCCGGCGCCGCGTGTGTGCTCGGCGAGCGCGGCGAGATCGGCGTCGTTGCCGACGAAGATCGGCATGTTCATGCCCAGTTCTTGTGTCACGAGATCTGCCAGCGGCAGGTCATGCCAGTCAAGGTTCGGAGCGAGGCGCACGAACCCATCGGCCCGCCGGACCAGTCCTGGGATCGAGATGCCACCCGCGGAGAACCGCTGGTCGGCGCCGACCTCGGCCATGCAGCCGCGCGCGATGCGCCCGAGCTGCGCAATCTCGTCCGTCGCCGGACGGATGCCCCGCGGACGCGAGACCCGCTGGCTGACGACGATCGCGCCCCCCAGCCCCACCACTGCCACCGCGAGTGAGTCAGTGGCGATCTCCGCGGCCAGCACGACCAGGCCGTCTGCGCGGGGCCCGACGAGCGGTGACGGCCTGCCCGGGCCTGGGTTGTCCGGCGGTAGCCGCTCTTCGACCAGGCCGCGCGAGGTCAGGTCCGCAACCAGGGATCCCACCGTGGTGCGGTTCACGCCCATCGCTCCCGCCAGGATCGACCGGGAGAGCGGTCCGTGGACATGGACCTCCCGGAGCAAGCGGCTCAGGTTCTGACGGCGCAGCGCCGTCTGCTGCCCATTCCCGTCGGCTCGATGCAGGCTATGCGGCGACGTGGTCTCCCCCAGATAGCCTAAACGCGGCAGCTCACGCTGCTCTTTGACCTTTTGTCGAAGCATGCAACAAATCCGCGGCCATGTCAAGGTGTTGGCGCGGTAATCACGAGACTGAGGGGCGTCGTGACCCGTGTTGCTCGGGATCCCGGCCCCGCATAGCCCGGGGCCGGCGGCTCAGCCGCCCTCGACGACGACTACGTTCGCCCCGTGCGGCCCGGTCACGATCACCTCGGCGCGGTGCTCGCCGTCGGGGTTGCGGACCACGTAGCGATGAACGATCCGGGCGATGCCGGTCGCCATCACCGCCGTGACGGTGCAGTACTTCGTCGCCGACAGCTCGATGGCCCGGCGTACGGCATCAGGATCGAGCGGATCACCTTGGATGTGGTGCTCGACCACGACGTCGGTGTAGACCGTCGGGTTGGAGGGCCGCTGCTCCCCGGTCACGTCCACCTCGTACGCCGTCACCACCTGCTGCTTCTTGTGCACGATCGACAGGACGTCCATCGCGGTACACCCGCCCAGTGCAACCATGAGCAGCTCGGAAGGCCGGAACCCGTGGCCGCCGGCCTCCTCGTCCATCTCCAGCCGGTCGCCGGAGCTGGCTTGAGCGACTAGGTGCATCCCGGCGTCCCAGCGCACGATCGCGTGCTTTGTCATGCCGTCAACTCCTCCGTCGGGGCATCGTCTCCGCCGTGGCGAACAGCTCGTGGCTGAACGGCATGCACCGGTCCGCCAGCTAGGCGGATCTCACCACACCGTCGCCGTCGCGGGCTCGGCGAGACCGTGTTCCGCCAGCCACCGCTCCGCGTCGATCGCTGCGCGGCAACCGTCGCCGGCGGCGGTCACGGCCTGGCGGTACCGATGGTCGTGCACGTCGCCGGCCACGAACACGCCGTCGACGCGGGTGCCGGTCTCGTCGTGGACGGTGAGATATCCCCTGGGATCCACATCAAGCCAGTCGCGGAACACCGCGGTGTTGGGACGGTGACCGATCGCGACGAACAACCCGTCGGTGAGCTCGTCGCGTTCCTCGCCGGTGACGGCGTCGCGCAGCCGGACGCCCGTCACGTGATCCTCGCCGAGGACGTCGACGACAAGGCTGTTCCATGCGACGCGGATCCGTGGGTGCGACAGGGCGCGCTGCTGCATGATCCGGCTGCCGCGGAACTCGTCACGGCGGTGCACGATCACGACCTCGCTGGCGAACCTTGTCAGGAATAGCGCTTCCTCCAGCGCGGAATCGCCGCCGCCCACCACCACCACCTTGCGGTCACGGAAGAAGAAACCGTCGCAGGTTGCGCAGGCACTTACCCCCCGGCCGCGCAGCCGGGTCTCGCTCTCGAGGTCAAGCCAGATCGCCGATGCGCCGCTGGCCACGATCATCGTCTCCGTCGCGTACTCGACGCCACCTGCCCACAGGCGGAAGGGCCGCTGAGACAGGTCAACTCGGTCGACGTCAGCGTCGACGATGAGGGCGCCGAACCGCTGCGCCTGCGCGCGCATGCGGTCCATCAGCTCCGGCCCCTGGATTCCATCCGGGAACCCGGGGTAGTTTTCGACCTCGCTCGTGATCATCAGTTGGCCGCCCGCCGCGTACCCGCCCAGCACGATCGGTTCGAGGTTGGCGCGTGCGGCGTAGATCGCCGCCGTCAGCCCGGCCGGACCGGACCCCACGATGATCACCTTCGCGCTCGTCCGACCATGCGCGACGGCGTCGACGGATGTGCCGATGGGTGCAGCGAGCGGCTGCTGACCATCGTCGAGGATCTGGAGCGGCTTCAGGCCGCCGAATCCACTCATGCCTGGCTCACCCTGTCTGCTTCGTCCTCGTTGCGCGGCTGTGTCCGGGTCTCCACGCGCCGTCCTGCACCGGATACCCCTGGGGAGTATCTTACGCCGTCGCGGCAGCGCCGCCCGCGCTGACGCGACTCGCTGCCAGGTTCGCCCGCGCCCGCAGGTCCTGCACCGCGTGGGCCATCCCGAGGCGGTCGCCGAACAGCGTGCTGCCGGTGACGAAGACGTCCGCACCTGCGGCGGAGCACGTCTCGATGGTGTCCGGCGCGATGCCCCCGTCGACCTCGAGCCAGATGGGCCGCCCAGTCGCCGCGATTGCCGCGCGCGCCAGGCGCAGCTTGGGCTCCATGCTCTGCAGGTAGGCCTGCCCGCCGAAGCCCGGGTTCACCGTCATCACGAGGACCAGGTCCACGAGGTCGAGCACGTTGACCACCGCGTCGATCGGCGTGGCGGGGTTGATGGCCACGCCGGCGCGCCCGCCGGACTCTGCGACATGCAAGAGGCTGCGGTGCAGGTTGTGGGTGGACTCGGCGTGGACGATGACCCGCTCGCACCCCGCGTCCACGCAGCGCGCGATGAGCTCGTCGGGGTTGGCGACCATGAGCTGGGCCTCGAACGGCAGGGCCGTGTGCCGCCGGGCCGCGGCGATGACGTCGGGTCCGAACGTGAGGTTGGGCACGAAGCAGGCATCCATCACGTCCCACTGGATCCAGTCGACGCCCGCCTCCTCCAGCGCCCCGACCTCCTCACCGAGCCGCGAGAGGTCGGCGGAGAGAACGGACGCGACGATCCGTGCGCCGCGCACCCCCGCCTCTGGGGTAGACGAGCGCCGCTCGTTACGATCCGGCATGTCCGCTCCTCGGTGGCGTTCGGGGATGCGTCTCCCCGCTTCAACAAGGGTAGGCTAGCGGTCCATCGCGTGTACCTGGGGCACGACATCGCGGCCGATCAGCTCCAGGATCCCCGGCTCGGACACGTTCCGCAGCGAGAAGATCACGTGCTGCGAGCCGGCTTCGTGCCAGGCGCCGATCCGGTCGACCATCTCGGCCGGCGAGACCGCCTCGCCCCCGCCGCCGGCGGCTACCCGGAAGGCGTTCAGGTTGCTGCGCTCGATCTCGTCGAACGCGCGCCCGACCTCGTCGCATCGCTCCTTCAGCACTGCGTACTTGTGCCGCAGCATGTCGGGGCCGCCGAAGACGTTGGTCGCGTCGGCGTACTGGGCGACCAGGCGGAGCGTCTTCCGCTCACCTCCACCGCCGATCATGATCGGGGGGTGGGGTTTCCGGATCGCCTGCGGGCTGTTGAGCATCCGTTCAAGCTGGTAGTGGCGTCCCGGGAACGGTTGTCCGGTGCCGAGGTCGCCCGCCCACATGGCGTGGACGATCTGCAGTGTCTCCTCGAGCATCTCGAAGCGCTGGCCGAGCGTTGGCATGGGGAACCCCAGCCCCTTTGACTCCTGCTCGTTCCAGGCGGCACCGATCCCCAGCCAGGCGCGCCCGCCCGACAGCACGTCGAGCGTGGTGGCGAGCTTCGCCCAGAGCCCTGCCTGCCGGTAGTGGATGCCGCCGACCATCAAGCCGAGCGTGATGCGCCTAGTCAGGCCCGCCGCGTACGCCAGCGCGGACCACCCCTCGAGCATGGGCTCCTCGGCGGCGCCCACGCTGGGGATCTGGAAGAGGTGGTCCATCACCCAGAGCGAGTCGAAGCCGGCGTCGTCGGCATCGCGCACGATGCGGGCGAACGTGGAGCCGATGGCCGGGTCGCCACCGGGCCAGGTGAAGTTGGGTATCTGCAGTCCGAGTTTCATGCTAGGCAGCGTACCGCGAACGGCGCGCTCAGTCCGCGGGCGCGTCGCCGAGCGGTGTCGCGAGCCTGCTGGCGACGCTCAGGCAAACAGGTCGAAGTCCTCGGGCATCACGACATCGCCGACAATGGAACCGTCGCCTGCCGGAAGCGGGGCGCCGCGAACCAGCACCACCGGCCGTCGGGACGTCTTGCCCGACGCCAACTCGGCCGCCGCGCAGATCTCGTCGGCCACCGCGACCACCGTTGCGTGCATCTCGCGCCCGGCCGTGTCGGCCATGCCACGGAAGTCGGCTAGCGGCGCGAACCCGGAGACGCCGAGTGCGACGTCGGCGATCCCCCAGCGCCACGGCCGCCCGAACGAATCCGCGACGACGACGGCCAGGTCGACCCCGACGAGTTCCCGCACCCGCGAGCGAATCTCGCGCGCCGACCGGTCCGGGTCTTCCGGGAGCAGGGTCACAAGGTCCGGCGAATCGGTGTTGGAGGCGTCCACACCCGCGTTGGCGCAGACGTACCCGTGTGCCGTTCGCGAGATGATCACCCCGCGATCCATGCGGACCACGCGGGACGACTCGCGCAGCACCACCTCCACCTGTCGCGGGTCACGGTCCCAGCGCCGCGCGAACAGCACGGCCTCTGGGCGAGGCGTGACCGACCGAAGATCAGTGATGCGGCCCTCCGCTTTCGACACGATCTTTTGGGTCACGACCAGTACGTCGCCGGGCCGGGGCACCAGCTCGGGGTCGCCGGCTGCGCCGGCGCGCAGCGCGTTGGCGATCAGCAACCCCAGGTTGTCGCCCGGCCGGATGTCGGGCAGCGGTGGGAGCGGCACCGCGAGCAGGCGTCCGGCTCCCTCGCCGGGTGCCGCGCCGGGCGGGGGGGCGCCGGGCATCGCGGATTGTGCGTGCATGTCGCCCACCGCACCGTCGGTGTCCCAGTCGGCAGCCCTCGCGACAGCGCCCGCGTCGGCCCCGATCGCCTGCAGTTCCGCCAGGCGGCGCGAATCCAGCCGCTCGACGTCTCCTGGCGTGTCGAGATCGAACCCGAGCGCCGGATCGTCCACGAGCTGCAGGCTGGCGTTGGCCGCACGGGCCGCCTCGAGGTGGGCGCGGAGGCTGTCTTCGCCGAAGGCCGGGGCGATCACATCGGGCGGCGACAGGAGTAAGGCATTGGTGCCGTTGCGCGCGTCGGCAGGGACGATCACCACCAGCGCCCGGCCGGCGCCCGCCGCGAGGGCCGCGTCGGCGGCATCACGAAGGTGCGCCAGCGCGGTCGGCTCAAGTAACGGAAGATCGGCCGGCAGGACCAGCACGGCGGTCGCCTCCCGGGCCGCCGCGTCGGCGATCCCCAGGCTGATCCCGTCGTTGAGGCCGTCTGACCGCTGGCGCAAGGTTCGGGCGCCCGTGGCCGCCGCGATCGAAAGCAGCGCCAGGTCTGGGCTGACCACGAGGACGTCCGCCGCCCCGCCCCAGGCCGCGATCGTCGCGAGTAGGTGGCGGAGCATGCCTACGATGAGGTCCTCGCGTTCCTCCGCGTCGAGCGCCGCACCCAGCCGGCTCTTGCCCCCGTCGAGCGTCCGAAGCGGCACCACGACGTGCAGGCGCGAGAGGTCACCTCCGCCCGTGCCGCTCACCGAGGTGTCGCTCCCGTCGCGCGCGCCGGCCGGGTCGTTCCGGGGCCGTGCCCGAGCCGCCTGGCGAACGCCAGCAGCTCCTCGGCCAGGCGCGCCCGATCCGGTTCGTCACGCGTCACTGCCGATGCCACCAGTACTGCCATGCCGAGTGCCTCAATGGCGGGCACCTGCGCTTCGTCCGCCGTGTCGATCAGCAGGCCATCGAGCAGACCCGGGTAGCGCTCCACGTAGTGCCGTGCCACGCCCAGGGCGCTCGACTCGCCACCTAGCGTCACGAACATGCGGTCGGCCGGACCCTTCAGCGCCGCGCCTGCCACGATGGGGCTGACCGCGACCAGGGGAGCATCGCAGGCGAGCAACGCAGGGACCATCCCAGGAAGCGCCAGGATGGTCCCAACGCTGACGAACGGGTTCGACGGCGCGATGGCGAGCACGTCCGCCGACACGATCGCCTGGCGCACCTGGTCGGTCGGTCGAGCGTCCTCCACGCCCTCGAAACGCACTTCGAGCGCGTCGTTGGCATGCCGGTGGGCCACGAACCAGTCCTGGAAATCGAGCCACCCATCTGGGGTCCTGACGCGCGTCCGCACCGGTTGGTCGGCCATTGGGAGGACTCGCGCACGGACTCCCAGGGCTGCAGCCAGCTCGCGCGTGACGTCGGTGGGCGTCGCGCCCGCCGCCAGCCTCGAAGTTCGTACGAGGTGCGTGGCCAGGTCGCGGTCGCCGAGGCGGAACCAGGCGGGCGCGCCGTACCGGCCCAGCATCTCCTGTGCTGACCAGGTTTCGTCCCGCATCCCCCAGCCGGTCTCCGGGCTTGCGAGCCCAGCGAGCGTGTAGAGCACCGTATCGACGTCGGGCGAGATCGTGAGCCCGTGCAGTTCCAAGTCGTCACCGGTGTTGACGACCACCGACAGGTCCACCCGGGGGAGCATCGAGACGCCGTGCGCCAGTTTTGCGCCTCCGACCCCACCAGCGAGGACGGTCACTCGCAAGACGTGGCCCTGCCGGCTGCCCCGGCCGGCGTCGTCGCCCATGATTGGTCCCCTCACGCCGTGAGACTTGGCAGCACCTCGCGGCCGAAAGCATCGATCCAGGCCGTCTGGTCGCGTCCAACGTTGTGCAGGTAGATCTTCGTGAAGCCCATGTCCAGGTACCGCTGGATCTCGCGGCGGTGGGCCTCTAGGTCATCGGAGATCAGCATGCGCCCGCGGAAATCCTCGATCCGGACGAGTTCCGCGATGCCCTCGTACACCTGCGGCGTACGGATGTCCTGCTTGGCGAACTTCATTCCGCCGTTGGGCCACTCGAGGAGGGCGTTCTGCTCGGCCTCGGGCTGGGTGGGCGCCCAGGACACATGCAGCTGCAGGATGCGGGGCATCGTGGACGGTTCCTTACCCGCGTCGCGGGCGCCCTTATCGAAGCGCGCAAACACCGCATCGATCTTCTCGTCAGCGGCACCCACCGTGATGATGCCGTCGCACAACCGGCCTGTGCGCTCCGCAGTCACGGGCCCGGCAGTCGCCACGTAGATCGGTGGCGGTGTCTGCGGCATGGTCCACAGGCGCACCGTCTCCATCCGGAAGAACTCGCCGCGATGTTTGACGTCCTTGCCGGTGAAGAGCTTCTGGATAATCTCGATGGCCTCGAACATCCGCGAGATCCGCTCGCTCACCTCGGGCCAGTATCGCGCGACCATGTGCTCGTTGAGCGCTTCGCCCGACCCGAGGCCCAGCCAGAACCGGCCCGGGTACATGGCGCTCATGGTGGCGGCCGCCTGGGCGACGATCGCGGGGTGCATCCGGAATGACGGGCAGGTCACGCCCGGCCCGATGTCGCCCCGCGTGTGCTCGGCGGCCGCGGTCATATACGACCAGACGAACGCCGCATTCCCCTGGCGCGGCACCCACGGCTGGACATGGTCAGCCGCCATGATCCCGTCGAACCCGGCCGCCTCTGCGGCCACGGACCAGTCGACGAGGTCGCGCGGGGCGAACTGTTCCAGCATCGCCGCGTACCCGATCCTGGCCTGTGCCATTGTCGATCACTCCTCGAGGTCGGCCGCAACGCGCTCGGGGCGCACCACGAACGACACGCGCTCTTCGGTTTCGAACCGTCGGATCTGGCGCTCGGCGGCGGCCAGGTCCCCTGCATGGTAGCGGCGCGCCATGGCGGCGATGTCTGCGTGAGCGCGCCGCTGATCGTGGATCGCGACCACTTCGCCGCGCAGAGACACCCAGCGGTACCCGTCCGCGACAAGGACGCCGACGCGTGCGTCGCGCAGCAGGTTTGCCGGCCAGCGGCGTCCCATCTTCGAGTTCAGCACCACGGCGTCGCCGTCGAGCAGGTACCAGGTCACGGCCTGGTGCGGTGTTCCATCCGGGTTGATCGTGGCGACGACCGCGAAGTGGCCTGACTCTTCAAGGAAGCGCCGCACAGCAGGTGCGAGGCGCGGGTGCTCGCCCGCTTGAGACATAGAGCCTCCGAATGCCCGCGCGCGCTTGGCCACGCGGATGCGCGCTGGATCATGGCCGTGGCCGTCTGTCTGCCGGCCGCCGCGCCGCCGGCAGACAGACGGCGTAGCGCGCGGCCCCTGGATTGCCCGTTACTGAGCGTTACGGCGCAGGCTTCGCCAAGTCGCTGACGTTCACCAGCCCGTACTGCTGCGCTGTCGCCTTCGTGACCACGAACCCGTTCTCGTCGGTGGCCGGCGCGTAGGCCAGCACCGACTCGCCCTTCGGCTTCAGCAGGCGCGCGAGGACCGCGGACGTCTTTGCCGGGTCCGTCGTGGCGAGTCCCGACCCGTTGTCGAGATACTCGGTCAGCGACGCCAGGTACTCCGGGTACAGGTCGATCTGACCGCTCTGAATGGCCGGCTGCACGACCTCCCGGCTGCCCAGATTGAACTTGCGGGTCACGCTATAGCCGTTCGCTTCGAGTTGCTGGGCGTACAGCTCCGCGAGCACGAGCTGCTCGGAGAAGTTGGTGGAGCCCACCACGATGGTGCCCTTGTGGGAGCCGCCGGTGGGCACGAACCCGCTCTGCTGGAGCCAGGCTCGGGCCACGTCACTCGGGTCCATCTTGTCCACCGTTACCTGCGTGTTGAGTGACGTGAGCTGTGCCTGAGTGAGCTTCTCCGAGATCTCGTTCAGCAGGGTGGCGATGTCCGGGTGCGCCTGCAGCACTGCCGTGCGGATCACGGGGGCGATGTTGTCGGACGCCTGCAGGTGCTTGTCATCGTGGAGCAGCACGAACCCGTCGACCTGGATGCTCGGATCCGACGTGAACAGGAGCCCGACCTGCACCTTGCCCGTCTCGAGCGCCGCGACGGTGAGGGGGCCGCCGGCGTCCAACGGCACGAACGACTTGAAGGTCACGCCGTAGACCTTCTGTAGGCCGATGAGGCAGAACGGACGCTGCGGACACTCGGGCGGGCCGCCGAACGCCAGCCGGCTGGCGATGGTGTTCGGCGCAGCCGACGCGGCCGCGGACGGCGGTGCGGACTGGACGGCGACCGATGCCGCCGCAGACGCCGCCTGGCTCGGCCGCGCGCTCGCGGAGGCAGCGGTTGTCGTCCGTGTGGCGCTCCCACCTGCCCCGCAGGCGCCCGCAAGCACCAGCGTTGACGCCCCGAGAGCGAGAATGCGGAATAGCCGCACTGGGTTCCCCCTTTGCGCTGTTGCTGTGAGTCTCTGCCGGACGGTTGCCTCGTCCGGACGGGGAATCATACCCCGGGCTCCGAGATTGCCACCCCAGTCGCCTCCACCTCGCCGGAACGATCGCCGGCCGCGAGGCCGTGCGGTGCGGTGATCCGGGCGACCAGCTCGAACACGACGTCCGTAGCGATCGCGAGCAGCGCGACGAGTCCGGCACCGGCCAGCATCCGCGGCGTATCTTGGCGCGCGAAGCCGTCATAGATGTAGCGTCCGAGGCCACCGCCGCCGGCGACTGCGCCGAGCGTGTACGTGGCGACCACCTGGACAGCGGCGAGCCGCACGCCGGTCAGGATCACCGGCAGCGCCAGCGGCAGCTCCAGGCGGAGCAGCACTTGGGGTCCGCTCATGCCCATGCCGCGTGCCGCCTCCACCAGGTCGCGATCCACCCCGCGCAGGCCCGCGTGCGCGTTGGTGATCATGGGCGGGATTGCCAGCAGCACCATCGCCCCCAGGATGGGCCACGTGCTGAAGTCGAGGCGGAGGTTCACCGCGACCGGGATCAGCATCAGCAGCAGCGCGAAGGAGGGGAGAGCGCGGCCGAGGTTGGCTAGGCTGCCGATGACGAAGGCCCCGCGGCCGCTGTGGCCCACTGCGAGCCCGATGGGCAGGGCGATGACGGCCGCCGCGAGGACCGACAAGCCGGACGCTTCGACGTGCTCGAGGACGCGCACAGGGATGCCGTCGGTGCCCTGCCAGTGCGCCGGATCGGCGAGCCAGGCCACGACCTGCACCGCGAGCTCCATCGTTCAGGGACGTGTCGCGGAGGCACGGGTCCACGGGGTCAGCGCGCGCTGCAGCAGCAGCAACACAGCGTCCGCGGCGACCGCCAGCACAACGGACAGGATCGCTCCTACATAGATTTCGGTCGGGAAGAGGTTGATGAAGCCAGCCAGCATCAGCTGGCCTAGGCCCCCTTGGCCGATCAGCGCCGTCACCGTGACGAGCCCGATGGTCGTTACGGTCGCGATCCGGACACCCGCCATGACGACCGGCAGCGCCATCGGCAGCTCCACCCGTAGCAGCCGCTGAGGACGCGTGAGTCCCATCGCGTCGGCCGCCTCCAGCACGTCGGCGGGAACTCCGTCCAGGCCGGCCAGGATGTTGCGGATCAGGATCAGCAACGTGTATCCGACAAGTCCCACCTCCGAGGTCGTGGTCGACAGGCCGGTGACGGGGATTAGCACTACGAACAACGCAAGGCTGGGGATCGTGTAGATCACCCCGGCGACCCAGGTGATGGGGGCCTCCGTGCGGCGATACCGGTGCGCGACGAGGGCCAGCCCGAACGAGATCGCAAGGCCGACCGCGATCGCGATCGACGTCAGGTAGACGTGCTGGCCGAGCGCGCCGCCAATCTCGTCGAGGTGGCCTGCAACCCAGTTCCAGCGGATGAGGGGCTCGTTCGGCATGGGCGCGTCACCCGCCCGTGACCGACGACGACGGGCCCGGCGTCGCCGAACCCGCGGCCGGACCCAGGTCACCCTCGTCGTGCAGGAGCGCCATGATCTCTTCGATGGTCACCAGGCCCTGCGCCCGTCCGGCGTCGTCGACCACGATGCCCGACCGGACGGCGCCGTCAAGGAGCAGCGACAGCGCATCGTGCAGCGTCGTGTCGCGACGCAGCAGCGGGGACAGCCCGGTGACCACGCTGCCCTCGACCGCGACCGGGTCGGGCAACCCGTTCGAGTCGGCCCAGCCGATCGGGACTCGCCGGTCGTCCACAACCAGGAGCCAGCGCGACAGACGGCCGCCCTCCCGGCGACGCACGTCGCCCACGGGCTCGCCGAGCGTCGCCTCCGTGACGGACACCAGCGGCAGCTCGTTGACACGGTGCAGCGTCAGCCGCTTCAGCGCGCGATCCGTCCCCACGAAGCGCGCCACGAACTCTGACGCAGGGTGCGCCAGCAGGTCGGCCGGCGGGGCGAACTGGGCCAGCGTGCCACCTTCGCGCATCACCGCCACAAGGTCGCCCATCTTGATCGCCTCGTCGATGTCGTGGGTCACGAACAGGATGGTCTTGCCGAGCTCGCGCTGGAGCCTCAGCAGCTCGTCCTGCAGCCGGCTCCGAACGATCGGATCGACCGCCCCGAACGGCTCGTCCATCAGCAGCAGGGGCGGATCGGCCGCCAGCGCCCGGGCGACCCCCACACGCTGTCGTTCTCCGCCCGACAGCTCGGACGGGTACCGGTTCATATACTGCCTCGGCTCCAGCCCGACCAGCCGGAGCAGCTCGTCGGCTCGTTCACGGCGGCGTGCAGGGGCCCAGCCGAGGAGGCGCGGGACGACCGCGACGTTCTCGGCGATCGTCGCGTGGGGGAACAGGCCGACCTGCTGGATGACATACCCGATGCCACGCCGCAGCTCGGTCGTGTGCCTCTTGGCGACGTCCTGCCCGTCGAGGAGGATGCGCCCGCCTGTCGGCTCGATGAGCCGGTTGACCATCTTGAGGCTGGTGGTCTTGCCGCAGCCGGACGGCCCCACGAGCACGCAGGTGGCGCCGGCGGGCACGAAGAGACTGAGGTCGTTGACGGCGGCCAGGCCGTCGACGCGTCTTCCGTACCGTTTCGTGACGTGTTCGAACGCGACGGTCGCGGCGCGGCGGGACAGTACGGGTTGCTGTGTGTCGGATACGGGCAGCACCCACACAGGATGGCGCATGACGCAGTTCGCGGCATGTCATCCGGACCTCGAGCGCCAACTTCCGCGCCATAGAATGCCCGCGTGACTCCGTCGTCTCGTCGTTCGAATGCCGACGTCCGGCGCGCGCTCGACATCGCAGTGACGGCGGCGCGTCTAGCCGGCCGCGC
>JBKQRF010000268.1:0-4239 GCA_052144055.1 Candidatus Limnocylindrales bacterium | reverse complement strand
CCTCTCGCCCCGACCAATTACGGATAATCCGAACTCCTCCGGCAGCGCGGCCCCCAGGCCATGGCGCACGGCGTGTTCGGTAAGGTAAGCGGTGGCTTCCTGGAGCCCGAGCACCTCGATCCGGTCGAACAGAGCATCGGCGGTCAACTGTCGCCCGGTGCCACCGGCCGCCTTGCGCCAGGTGAGGGGTAGCTCCCGAAGGTAGGCCACGGCCACGTCAGCGGGCACGGCATCGGCGCTCCGGGGCCGCTTGGCAGAGGCCTCTTCACCGTCGAGGCGGCGCATCTCGCTATCGAGGGCCGAGGCGTCCCGGTCGCGGAGGTAGCGGGCCATGACCCGTTCGCGCTCCCGGCGGACTCGATCGAGGGCGGCCTGGTCGGGACCCAGCTCGGTCCGCGCTGACGCGCCCACGACGCTGGTGAGGGTGCCGGCACCGAGGGAGGCGCGGTCGAGGACGGCCTCCACCACCTGCTCGTACAGCTCCATGCGGTAGGCGTGGCCATACCAGCGCCCTCGACCGCGGGGACCCAAGGGCCGGGCGGCCACGAACGCGGGGCACGGCTCGCGATGGCGGTAGTACCCCGTGTCGCCGGTGAGCCGGGCCCCGCAAGACGCGCAGTGGAGGGCCGTGAGCGCGTACGGTCGGCGTGGGTCGGCCGGGTGTCCGGTCTTGGTAGCGCGGCGATCCCGCACGTGGCGGGCCTGTTCCCACAGGGCGACTGGGACCATCGCCGGCCAGTGGGCGGGAGCGCCGTCGCGCAGGCGGCCGATGTAGAGGGGCGAGGTGAGGATGCCTCGCACCGTGAAGAGGGGCAGGCCCACCGAGCGGGCGACGTCGCGGTCGGGTAGCCCGCTGGCCGCCAGCTCGTACACCCGCCGCGCTGTAGCCACGCACGCCGGGTCGGGCTCCAGGAGCTTCGCCTCGTTGCGCCGGAAGCCGTAGGGCGGACGGCCGCCCGGGTCGCGCTGGGTGGTGCGCTTCGACGCGTAGCCCTCGCGGATGCGGCGCGACAGCCGCCGGCTGTACCGTTCGGCGTCCTTGGCCTCGTCGACGAGCTGGTCCCAGTGCCGTTCGCAGGACGAGAGGATCTCCTCGTCGGCGAAGTACACGGCCACACCCGCCGGATGGAGGGTGTCTTCGAGCAGGTTGAGCGTCTGGCGCAGGTTGCGCTGCCAGCGGGAGACGTAGCCAACCAGGAGGACGTCGAACTCGGCGCGCCCGGCTGCCGCGAGCATCTGGGCCATCTCCGCGGAGCGGTACACCGTCCGGCCCGAGCGCGCGGCCCGCCAGGCGAGGCCGGTATCGACCAGCCCCAGGCGGGCGATGGCCCGGTCCTGGAGCTCGGCCTGGGCGTCGGGGCCATAGCGATCGAACTGGCCGGACGTCGACTCGCGGATCCAGCGCGCCGCCCGCAGGCCGCGTAGCTTGTCCTCCGAACCTGGTAGCCGCCTCATCGCTTCCCCTCCACAACCGCCAGCCGCGCACGTTGCGCCGCCCGTTCTCGTTGCTCTGCCGCCCAGCGATCCCGCACGAGCTGCGCCAGCGCGACCACCAACGGATCCATGGGCGGAGTGTTGCTCGACTCCGGTGGAACCGCCAGTCCATCGCCGGACGTGGGGCGGCAGACCCGGATGGCCATGACGGTGGCACCACCCCCCGCGGTGGCGTCGGCGGTTCTGGGCGCGGTCGGGTGATGGGGTCCCTCGGCAAGGGACCTTGCCGCCACGACCTCGGCTATCGCGGGCTCAGCCACGGCGGACCGCCAGTAGTGGGCGCCGGCCTGGTCTCGTGGGGACCGTCCCTGGGGTACGTTCCGAGCGAGCGCCCAGCTTCGCCCGGGCGCGCTGGATGGCGGCCGCCGCGATGTCGGCGCCGATGACGGTCGCGCCGCGCTCCTTGGCGCCCACAAGGAGGGCACCCGACCCACAGAAGGGGTCGAGCACCACGTCGCCGCGGCCAACACTGGCCATCGCCGCGAGCTTCCGCCCGAGCCCCTCGGGCTTCTCGGTCGGGTATCGCCCGGTTGTGCCGGGTCCGACGGCCGGTACCGCCACCAGGTCGACGCCAGAGAGGGTGCGGGAGCCCGGGAGGTAGCCGACCAGGACGAATTCAGTCTGGTGGCGCAGCCCTCCACCGAGACCCGGATAGCGACGGTCCCAGGTAACGGGGCGCACCCGGGCGAAGCCCGCCCGCCGCATGGCGGTGAGAGCCTCCTCCAGGCCGTCGCCGTTGGTCATCACGAAGGCGACGCCGTCGGTCCGCATGCGCCGGCGAGCTGTCGCCAGAATGCGCCCGATCTCCGGCCAGGAAAGTCCGCCCCGGAACCAGCGGCGCAGGTGGCCGCTCCCGGAGTGGCGGTCGAGTGTTGTATATGGCGGGTCCGTGATGAGCACGCTGATCCCGCCGGGAGGCAGGGCGGCCAGCACCCGCTGGGCGGCCATCTGGTGCAGGTGCACCCGGCCGGTGGTCGCGGGTCCTGCCGCGGCCCGCGATTGGGACCGGCCGGAGCTGGTCGGCGCGGCTGGTCGCCGGTTCGGCTCACGGCGGGACGGTTCGGGGCGCGACCGGGCCGTCATGGCTGGCTCAGCCGGTGGCGATGTGGGCGGGACGGGAGGGGACGGCCGCAGGACTCGCGCTCCGCGGGCCACGGCTCGAATGCCGCGTCGGCCGTGAGATCGGGGTACGGCGTGCCGTCCCACTGGCGCAGCTCGGGCACCGGCAGGGCGAGCGCCTGGGCCCTGACCTCTCGCGCGATGGCCCGTCGCCGGGCCCGGCCAGCGGCGCGAAATGCCGCCCACGCCGCGTCCGACGCCGACGGTGGGGGCACGGGCGGCAGCGGCGGCAAGGGGGGCGTCCGCACCGCCGTCGCGGGCATCCCGGCATCGCGCTGGGTGATCATCGCTGCCTCGCCCGACGCCGCCCGCGTCGGGCCCGCCGGGTCCTGGCAGCGCCGGCATCTCGCACCCGGGCGTCTCCGCCGTCGATGCGGCCAGCAGCGCGACGGAGGGCCCCGGCCCAGGCCGTCGCGGAGGGGTCGCTGGGGGGCCAGGCGCGAAAGTCAAAGGCGAAGGGGTCCATCAGTGCACCCGCGCCGGCATGGGCGGTGGCTCCCAAGTGAGGTTGCGCCCCAGGCGCCGGCAGGCCACCCGGCGCACCTCGATAGACAGGTCCCAGGCGGCCTCGGCACTGCAGAAGGGGCAGAACCGCGGCAGGCCCCGCAGGTCGGGCAGGACGTCAGGCCCGGTCAGCAGCTCCTCATCGGCGGACTCCGGGCGATCGTGGATCCCGAACCAGGTCCCCCAGCCCTGCACCAATCGCCGGTGGCGGGTGGCCATGAGGACCTCGGCGAAGGCCTGGTCCGGCACGTTCGGCAGCAGCTCGCCGTCGCGCGAGAGGAAGCCCTTGGTGACGTACTTCACGAGCTCGCGCCAAGACTTGCGTCGCTCGGGAGTGCCCGGGGCTCCCTGCACCCGACGAACCCACACCCAAGAGGCGCCGCGGCAGCCGTCGGTCGAGCGGAACTTCGCGTCGGAGCGATGCGGACAGCGGGGGAGCCGGCCGCGAGCGCCAGCCCGCCGGCGCTCGGCGCGCCGGATGGCGTCGCAGGTGACGGCGCGCCAGGCCTCCCGCATCGCCGTGTGCGTGATCCAGGCCGGCTGGTCGACGAGCAGGTTGGCGTGCAGGTTCCAGGATGCCGAGCGCGCCTGGTAGGGCATCTCGATGCTCGTGACTCCACCCAAGGCGCCCCGGTCGCGCAGCCAGGGACGCAGGTGGGTCACGGCGTCGTACAGGATCGCGAGTCCCGCTTCGAGCTCACCCAGGCGGGCGTTGGGCAGAGTCAGCACCCAGAACACGTCGCGCACGGTGTCGAGCGCGACCAGATCGAAGCGCTCTAGGAGCCGCGCCGTGCGCCGTCGGGCGCAGTCGGGCTCCAAGGGATTGCCGCAGTGGTGGGGCCGCACGAGATACCGCCCGCAGCTAGCCTCGCGGTACGCCTTGGCGGTCCGGCAGGCCAGCACGCCCGAGGCCATCCGTTCGAGGGTCGGGACCCAATCGGGCCGCGCCTCGCTGGCCCAGCCGACAGCTCGATTGATCGCAGCGTGGAGGGTCAGCTTGGCCCGGTCGTGGGCCGCCGCTCGTTCGGCTTCCTCTTCTCGCGCCGCGTCCGCCCGATTGAAGGGGTAGTTATTCCTGTAGTCCCTGGGTGGGTGTAGTTGTTCCGCTGTATCAAGAGAAGC
>JBKQRF010000267.1:0-18015 GCA_052144055.1 Candidatus Limnocylindrales bacterium | reverse complement strand
CCGACCCGCGCAAGGAGCAGGGCGGCCCGACCCCGCGGCCCATCGGCGTGCTGACGCCGGATCACCGCCTTCCGGCGGACGGCTCGTCGCCGACCGGCCCGGTGCCGGCACCGTCTCCGTCCCCAGCATAGGCGGCGGTCTCGGGCAATCGCCTGGGCCGGACATCGGAGAAGTAGCGTGCTCGAGGCGGGCTGATCGGCGTGCATGGGGGATGCAGGGGCGCGACGGGCCCCTAGCCGGCGTCCCCGGCCCGCACGAACCCGCACCCAGTCTGTTGCGTCGTCGGGTCAGGCACGGGCGGATGCTATGATCGGTTTCAGTTCGCCCGGAGGTGATTGGCCAAGTGGAGACGACTGCACAGCCTGTGGGTTCGCGGGGTGCGCTGGAGCCCGACGATGCCGTCGAGGCTGCGCACGCGCAGACGGCGTGGGCGGTCGAGGGTGAAGGCGGGTCGATGCGCCCGCGGTCCGCGCTAGACATCATGGTCACGCTTAATGACCGGATTGCGACCGGAGATGTCGGCCGTTATCAGCCGGTCCCGCTCGGGTTCACCCCGCTCGACAAGACCATCGGCGGCGGAATCCGGCCCGGCGAGATGCTGTTGGTCGGTGGCGCGCAGGGCACGGGCAAAACCACCATGGCGCTGCAGATGGCCCGCAACATCGCCTCCGGCGGGCTCGCCAACGTGCTCTATGTCTGCTTCGAGCACGACGAGGAGTACCTGCTGAACCGGCTCATCGCGCTCGAGTCGGCACTGGTGCACCTGCCCCAGACAACGGGGGCGATCAAGATCCAGGAAGTCCGGCGCGAGATCCTGGGCAGCTGGATGGAGGAAGGGGAGTCGGGACACCAACTGGTGTCCAATCCGCGCCTACGCCCGGCGCTTGACAGGATCGGTCGCTATGGCGAAGGCCTCTTCCTGCTCCGTGGATCGCAGACGGCCTCCACCGTCGAGAACATCCGGCAGCTCGTGCGCCAGCACAGAGAGCTCTCGGGCGACCGGCCGCTCGTCGTGTTCGTTGACTACCTCCAGAAGGTCCCCGTGATCCCGGAGCCACCCACGGAGACCGAGAAGGTCACCTTCGTCGTCAACGGTCTGAAGGACGTGGCGCTTTCGGAGGGAGTGCCGCTGATCGCGATCGTGGCTGCCGACAAGGAGGGCCTGAAGGCATCCCGGCTGCGGAACCACCACCTGCGCGGGTCGTCGGCCATCAACTACGAGGCCGACATCATCCTAATTCTCAACGAGAAGTACCACATCGTGGCCAAGGTCAACATCGAGTTCAACCCGTACCAAGCGCAACGGTTCCGTGACTGGATCATCGCCAGCGTCGAGAAGAACCGGGGTGGCAAGGACAACGTGGACCTCGAGTTCGAGAAGCACTTCGAATACTCTTGCTTCGATCCTGACGGGCGGACGGTGCAGGAGAAGCTGATCGAGGAGCGGCTGTACAACGACTGACCGGATGGACCTCGCCGCGCGGTTCCCCGACGTCCTCGAGGCCGTCGTCGAGATCCCGGCCGGGAGCCGTAACAAATACGAGTACGACGAGCGCGCCAAGGTGTTCCGCCTCGACCGCGTGCTCAGTTCTGCCGTGTACTACAACTTCGACTACGGCTTCGCGGAGGGGACGCGGGCCGACGACGGCGACCACACGGACGTCCTGCTGCTGATCGCCCAGCCGACCTTCACTGGCTGCCACGTGTGGACGAGGCCGGTGGGCGGCTTAGCGATGCGCGACGAGAACGGTGACGACTTCAAGGTGCTATGCGTGGCGCTCTGGGATCCCCTCTACGCGCACGTGGAATCCCTCGACGACGTGTCTCCGCACCGGCTGGTCGAGATCGAGCACTTCTTCGAGACGTACAAGCTGCTCGAGAACAAGGCTGTGGAGGTCCTCGGCTGGCGTGACCGCGCCGCCGCGCTCGACATGCTGCGGTCCGACCGGGTGCGCTGGGACCGCGAGCAGCACGCGGGACCGGCAGGGTCGCGCGCAGAGGAATGAGCGGGCCGCAGCCGCGGGCCCGCACCTGGCCAGCGATCGAGCCTCCGCCGGAGCTCGTCTTTTTCGACATCGGTGACACGCTGCTGCGCGTCGACCCGTCGTGGACCGGCGCCTACCTCGCCGCCGCCACCTCCTGGGGGCTTGAGGTGGACCCTGGTGCGCTCGCCACGGCGTTCGCGACGGCGCTGAGCGAAGGGCTGTGGGACTCGCCGGGTCCGTTCGAGGCCACACCGGAAGGCTCCTACCAGCGGATCAAGGGCTTCGACGTGCGGGCCATGGCGCTCCTCGGGCACCACGACCTGCCGGACGACTTCTACCGCCACCTTGGACGCTTCTTCGAGCAGCGCGCGACGTGGCACGTCTTTCCCGACGTGCAGCCGGCTCTCGGAGGGATCGCGGCGGCGGGGATCCGTCGGGCCGTGATCAGCAACTGGGTGTGGGCGCTGCCGGAGCTGCTCCACGACCTGGAGATCGCCCACCATTTTGAAGCCATCGTGGCATCGGCCCGCGTAGGCTACGTGAAGCCGCAGCGCGAGATCTTCGCGCACGCGCTCGACGTCACCGGCGTGCGACCAGAGCGCGCGGTGCACGTGGGCGACAATCCGGACGCGGACGTCGCTGGCGCGGCGGCACTCGGCATTCTGCCGGTGCTCTTGGACCGCGACGGACGGTTTCCGGCCGGGTTGCCAGACCGCGTCGACGTCCCGGTCGTGCGCGATCTGTTCGGGCTGCTGCGTTTGTTGCGTCTGGAAGAGACGCGCGGTCCGGCCGAGTCAGGCGCATGACGACGGCCGACGAGGCGCAGCGGCTGTTCATCGCCGTCCCGGTCCCGGACGACGTTCGGATGGCGCTGGCGGCCGTACTGGACCCCGTCCGCCGGCGCGTGCGCGGCGGGCGCTGGCCGGCCCCCGAGACGTGGCACCTGACGTTGCGCTTCCTGGGCGACACGCTGCCCGACGCCGTCCCGGGGATCCGGGACGCCGTCCGGGCCACCGCCGCCAGCCGGAGGCCGTTCGCCGCGGGGCTCGGCCGTGCCGGCGCGTTCGAGCGACGTGGGGGCCGCGTCGCCTGGGTCGGGCTGGACCAGGGGGATGCCGAAGTCACGGCGCTGGCGGCGGAGCTTGCAGCCCGCCTTGCCCCTGCCGAGGTGAACCGCGAGCCCATTCGAGTGCACCTGACCATCGCGCGCGAAGCGCCGGACGGCCTTGTGCCGGCGCTGGACGCTGCCCTGCGGGCGGTTCAGCACAGCGAGCCAGGTACCACCCGCGTGGGCCTGGGCGTGCCTTTGGCCGTCGCTTCGGGACGCGACCCGGTGGGCTGGATGGTGGATCGTCTCGTGCTCTATCGAAGCGTGCTCGGTAGCCGCGGCGCTGTGCACACGGCGCTTCTCGAGGTGCCGCTTGGCCCATGAAGGAAAAGCCGCGCCGGCTCGGTATTGTGCCAGGGGGGTTGCGATCCGGGCCCCGCACCGCTAGATTCACCTGACAGTCGTTGACCGGGACGAGTACCCGTCAACCGCGGGAGCCAGCGAGCCGGGATGGTGGAAGCCGGTGCCGACGGCGGGGCGGAGAATGGACCCGTGAGACGCCCGGGCGAACCGCGACCGAGAGGCGCGCAGTAGTCGGGGCCGGAGGCCCACCGTTAGCGCAGGGTAGGTACGGCGTCAGTCATGACCCCGCACCGCGGAATGAGCGGCCGCCGCGCGGCCGGAACGAAGGGTGGCACCACGAGGTCTCGACCTCGTCCCTCGCGGGACGGGGTCGAATCATGTCCGGGCCACGAGCCCACCAGCGAGAGGTGCACCCGCGATGAGCGCGCAGACGAAGTTCCTGCTCGATGAGACTCACATTCCGCGTGCCTGGTACAACATCGTGCCGGACCTGCCCGTGCCGCCGCCGCCGGTGCTCCATCCCGGCACGAGGCAGCCGATTGGCCCAGCCGACTTGGCACCGCTCTTCCCGATGGCGCTCATCCAGCAGGAGGTGAGCGCCGAGCGGGACATCGAGATCCCTGGCCCGGTGCGCGACGCGTACCGGCTCTACCGCCCGGCACCGCTCTTCCGGGCGCACCGCCTGGAGCGTGCCCTCGATACCCCGGCCCACATCTACTACAAGTACGAGGGCAACAGCCCCGCCGGCAGCCACAAGCCCAACACGGCCATCGCACAGGCGTTCTACAACCAGCAGGAGGGCGTCCGCCGCCTGGCCACCGAGACCGGCGCGGGACAATGGGGAAGTGCCCTCGCCCTCGCTGGCGCCCTGTTCGGCCTCGAGGTCAAGGTGTATATGGTCCGGGCGAGCTACGACCAGAAGCCCTACCGGCGCAACCTGATGGAGCTCTACGGCGCGGAGGTCGTTGCTAGCCCGAGCTCGACGACGAACTACGGCCGCGAGGTGCTGGCGAGCCACCCGGAGAGCCCCGGCTCGCTGGGTATGGCCATCAGCGAGGCGGTCGAGGACGCGGCGGGTCGGGACGACACCAAGTACTCTCTGGGCTCAGTCCTCAACCACGTCCTGCTGCACCAGACCGTGATCGGGCTTGAGGCCATCGAGCAGATGGAGATGGCCGGCGAGCGGCCGGACGTCATCATCGCCTGCGCGGGCGGAGGATCGAACTTCGCCGGCCTGACGTTCCCGTTCGTGGGCCAGAAGCTCCGCGGCGAGGCGACGTACCGGGTCGTGGCCGTGGAGCCCGAGGCGGCGCCCAGCATGACGCGAGGCGTCTACGAGTACGACTTCGGCGACACAGCGGGACTGACGCCGATGGTGAAGATGTACACCCTCGGACACGACTTCATCCCGGAGCCGATCCACGCAGGCGGCCTTCGCTACCACGGCATGTCACCCTTGGTGAGCCTGCTCAAGGAGCAGGGCGTGATCGAGGCACGCGCGTTTCACCAGACGCCCACCTTCGAGGCAGGCGTGCAATTCGCGCGGACAGAGGGCATCGCCCCGGCGCCCGAATCGGCTCACGCGATCCGCGCCGCCATAGACGAGGCGATCGAGGCCCGTGAGCACGGCACACCCCGCGTGATCCTCTTCGGGCTGTCGGGACACGGCCACTTCGACCTCAGCGCGTACGAACGCTACCTCGCCGGGTTGCTCGAGGACTACGAGTACCCGGCGGTGCGTATTCGTGAGGCACTGGCGGCAGTTCCAGCGACGTAACCGCACTCAGATGGCGGTTCCGCAGTCGCGGAGCCGCCATCTCGTTGCCGCTCCGCGTAGGTCGCTGCGCTCCCCGGACGCCGTCGCGCCCGGCCTTGTCTGGTTTGGGCCGAGACGGCTGGCGGCGCGGCGCCCACCTGTGAGAAAGTGCGCCTATGCCACCCCTTGCCTGTTGGACGTGCGGCCGCCGGATCTACATGCCCGATTCGGTGGACTCGCTGCTGCCGGACGAGCGACGCTGCCCCCGCTGCGGCGCGCTCATGAAAGCCGAGCGCCGCGAGCACGATCGACGCCAGACGCTTCGGCCGCAGAACCCGCCGGAGGACCCGGGGCCGTCCGAGACGGGCGAGCGCCGCAGCGAGGAGCGCCGGTCGGGGCGGGACCGCCGCGCTCGTTTTTGACGCCGGTAGAGGTGCGGGCCAAGGTCCGGCCGTAGACTTCCCGCGATGCGCCTGACGATCGTCGGCTTCGGACTCATCGGTGGGTCCATCGCGCGCGCGTTGGCGGCGCGCGACGCGGGTCAATGGCACGTCACGGCGTGGAGCCGCTCGGGTGACGGGCTGCGCGCCGGCGTCGCGGACGGGGTCCTGGACGCCGTGGCCTCCTCTCCGGGGGAGGCGGTCGGCGGTGCCGAGCTGGTGCTGCTGGCCGCGAGCCCGCTGGCCAACCTCGAGCTCGTCGGTTCGATTGGACCGGCCGTGGTCGAAGCCGGGGCGACCCTCACCGACGTCACGTCGGCGCAGGTCCGCCTCGGACAGGCCGCCGCCCGGGTCTCCGGTCTGCACCATGTGGGTGGTCACCCCATGGGCGGCGCCGCAGCGAGCGGCTACGACGCCGCACGTGCCGACATGTTTGCCCAACGACCTTGGATCGTGCTGCCGTCCGCGACTGCGGGGCCGGACGACCTCGCGCGCGTCCGCACGCTCGTGGCTGCCTGTGGCGGGATCCCCGTCGAGATGGGCGCCGACGAGCACGACCGGCTTGTTGCGGCGGTCAGTCATATGCCGTTGGTGGTTGCCGCGGCGCTGGCCGAGACGGTAATCGGCAGCGACGCGTGGGAGGCTGCCTCGAGGCTGGCCGCCGGCGGGTGGCGCGACTCGACGCGCGTCGCGCGCGGGGATCCGGACCTTGGAGCCGGGATCGCGGCGCTCAACCGGGACGAGCTGATTGGCTGGCTGGACCGGTTCGCGGCCGAGCTCGCGTCCTGGCGCGCAGACCTCGAAGCTCTGCCGGACTCGTCGGCATCCGCGGATATGCAGGCGCTCCG
This sequence comes from Candidatus Limnocylindrales bacterium, assembly GCA_052144055.1. Classification (GTDB taxonomy): domain Bacteria; phylum Chloroflexota; class Limnocylindria; order Limnocylindrales; family CSP1-4; genus JAJYNJ01. The sequence goes on along the minus strand of JBKQRF010000267.1, from coordinate 11,575 downwards.
GGCTCGCTTCGAGCGCGTGCGCGCCGCGTTGAACCGGCAGTATGGCTGACCCAGAGCAGGTGTTGGGGGCTCCCCGCGCGCGGCTGTGGAACGGCCCGTGGTGGCGGGGCGTGCGTACCGACGGAATCTCCCTGATCCTAGATGCTGGGCTCGCCGCTGCCACGTTCCGTGCGCGCGTCGAGGCCGAGGACGATCTGGAGTGGAAGCAACTCATCCCGTACGTCGTCCTGCGCGACGGGGCACGGATCTTCCTGATGCGGCGCACGCGGGGCGGGGCCGATGCGCGTCTGCACGACCGTTTCACCATCGGCGTCGGCGGCCACGTGAACCCGGGCGACGACGGGATCGACGGTGCGCTACGGCGGGAATGGCACGAGGAGCTGGACGCGGCGTTTGAGCCGGAAGTGCGCCTTGTCGGGTTGCTCAACGACGACACAGACGTGGTCGGCTCGGTGCACCTTGGGGTCGTATACGAGGCCGACGCGCACGAGCGGCGGGTGGCCATCCGGGAGGTCCACAAACTCACCGGGGCGTTCGCGGATGCGGACGAGTTGTGGGCCTCCTACGAGCAGATGGAGACCTGGAGTCAGCTTCTCCTCGAGTACCTGCTGCCGCCCCCGTGTCGTCCGTGACGGTCCGGACGGCCCTTGGGACTGGCCGTAGGATTGAGCAGGAGGTACGCGCAATGCGCGGGACGGTTCGACGGGCGGCGGCGCTCGCCACCCTGCTCGGGATGTTCCTGCTGCCGGCCGGCGCGGCGCAGGCCGCGACGCCACACGTCGTGCTCCTGCCGTTGACAGGGATCGTGGACCAGGTGATGGCCAGCTACGTCCACGACGGGATCGCCAGTGCTGCGAGTAGCGGCGCGGCGGCCGTCGTGCTCGAGATCGACACGCCGGGCGGCTCGCTCGACTCCACCCGCTCCATCACGCAGGACATCCTAGGGTCGTCGATCCCGGTCATCACGTGGGTCGCGCCGCAGGGCGCCCGGGCGGCGAGTGCCGGCACCTTCATCACCCTTGCCGGGGCGGTGGCCGTCATGGCGCCCGGCACGAACATCGGCGCTGCGTCGCCCGTGGGCGAAAACGGCGAGGACCTGACCGGCAACGAGGCGACAACGGTCATGAACGACGCGGTCGCCAACATCACGGCGATCGCGGAGGCCCGGGGACGCAACGTCGCGTGGGCCGTGTCGGCCGTGCGGAACTCGACGTCGTCGTCGGCCAGCGAGGCCGTCAACAGCGGCGCCGTGGATGGCATCGCCGCCACCCTGGCCGACGTGCTGGCGTTCGCCTCCGGTCGCGCAGTCCACGCGGGAACGCGGGTGGTCACGCTCTCGCTGGTCGGCGCGCAGGTTCAGCAGTTAGCCATGAACCCGCTGCAGCAGCTTCTCCACCTCCTTGCCGACCCGAACCTCGCCTTCGTCCTGTTCGTCCTCGGGGCCTACGGGCTAATCCTGGAATTCGTCCATCCCAATCTGGTTACGGGCGCACTCGGAGGCGTCGCGCTGATCCTTGCGTTCCTCGGCTTCGGTAGTCTGCCGCTGAACCTGGCCGGGCTGCTGCTGATCGTGCTCGCGCTCGCGCTGTTCGCGGCCGACCTGACGGTCACTAGCCACGGCCTGCTGACCCTGGCGGGCCTTGCCTGTTTCGTGCTGGGCGCCGGCGTGCTGTACACGCAGCCGACGCCCGTCGAGCCTGGCATCGGCGTCGCGTGGCCGGTGATCGGCGGGATGGTCGTCGTGACGGGCGCCTTCATGCTCGTCGTGGTGGCCGCCGCCTGGCGTGTCCGCCAGCGGGTGCGCCTGCCCGTCGGAATGGGTGGCAGCGTGGCGGATGGGACGTCCCCCATGCCGGTCGACATGCCAGCGAGTGTGCGAAGTCCGCTGGTTCCGCTCGGCACGGTGTACGCTGGCGGTGAAGAATGGAGCGCGCGGAGCGCCGACGGCGTCGCGATGGATCGCGGGGCCCGCGTGCGGGTCATCGAGCAGGACGGCCTCGTCCTGCTCGTGGAACGTGCCGATCCGTCGGGACCGGCTGACGTGGAGGTGTTCGGCACATGAGCCTCGACCCGATCGCCCTGGCCGCGCTCGTGGTTGTCATCGTCGTCCTGCTGGTGCTCGTGTACCTGTCCGTGCGGGTGGTCAACGAGTACGCGCGGCTCGTCGTGTTCCGCTTCGGCCGGACCGGCCCCGATCTCGTCAAGGGTCCGGGCCTCATCTTCCTGATCCCGGTAGTCGATCGGCCGGTCACCGTGGACCTGCGCGAACAGTTCATCGAGGTTCCCAGCCAGACCACGATCACGCGGGACAACGCGCCGATCAACGTCGACTTCCTGATCTACTGGCGCATCGTCGATCCGCTCAAGAGCGTCGTGCAGGTCGCCTTCTTCGCCGGCGCGCTGCAGGGCGTGGCGACCACGACCCTGCGCGCCGTCATCGGCGACATCTTGCTCGACGAAGTGCTCTCCAAGCGCGAACAGATCAACGAGATCCTCCGGGCCAAGCTCGACGAGGTCACTGAACGGTGGGGCGGCAAGGTCACCACCGTCGAGATCCGCGAGATCACGCCGCCGCGCGACGTGCAGGACGCGATGAACCGCCAGCTCTCGGCGGAGCGCACGCGGCGCGCCGTCATCACCGAGTCGGAGGGCACGCGGCAGTCCACCATCAACGTGGCAGAGGGCGACAAGCAGTCCGCGATCCTGCGGGCAGAGGGCGACCGGCAGGCGGCCATCCTGCGGGCGGAAGGCTTCAGCCAGGCACTCGAGCGAATCTTTGCGGCGGCCAAGGGGGTCGATGAGAAGACGATGGCCCTCCAATACCTCGACGCGCTCAAGGCGCTCGGCGCCGGGCCGGCCACGAAGTTCGTCATCCCTGTGGAGTTCACCGAACTGCTGCGTCCAATCTCCGGGTTCATCGACCGAGGCATGGCGGCCGGGCCACGGGGGTCGGACGGCGAGGGAGCGCCCGGCGGTTCTGCTGCAGGACCCTCCGCGGCCGGGCCTGGTGGGGGCCCGACAGGCTCCGGTGCCGCCGGGGTGTGAGCGCAGGTGTTCGACCGTATCCCGCACCCGGCATGAACCGGCACGGGACGGGTATCATCCCCGCGATCCGTCGTTTCTGCCCAGAGAGGTTCGATGGCCGCCGCCAAGATTCTCATCGTCGACGATGATCCAGACACTCAGCGCGTACTCGGCTACACGCTGAAGCAGGAAGGGTTCGAGGTGCTCGTCGCCGTGGACGGCGCCGACGCCCTGAAGGTCCGTGAGCGCGACCGGCCTGACCTCATCCTGCTCGACATCATGCTGCCGAAGCTCGACGGCTACCAGGTCGCCGAGAGGATCCGCGCCGACGAGGGCAGCTCGGGCCACGTCCCGATCGTTATGGTGACGGCAGAGACGGACATCGAGCAGAAAGTGCGCGGGCTTCGCGCGGGGGCCGATGACTACCTCGTCAAGCCGTTCCACCCGGCGGAGTTGCTCGCACGTATCCGCAGCTTGCTGGCAAGGTTCGCACCACGCAGCGTCGACGCGGCCGGGCCGCCCGCGGCGGCCGGCCGCGTACTCGCGTTCTACGGCGCGAAAGGCGGCGTGGGCACGACGACCCTCGCGATCAACGCCGCGATCGCCCTGCAACGCGACCAGGGCCGCCGTGTCGTACTCGTGGATGGCAATCTGCAGTTCGGCGATCACCGTGTCTTCCTCGACCTCGGGCTCGACCGCAAGTCCATCGTGGACGTAGTTGTGGCGCCGTCGATCGACCAGGACCTGCTGAAGTCGGTGCTGATCCACCATGACACAGGGATCGACCTCCTCCTTGCACCGCCGTCGCCCGAGACCGCGGAGCTCGTCAAGGACGAGCAGCATCACATGAGCCAGATCATCGAGCTCCTCCGCCAGCGCTACGACTACGTCGTCGTGGACATCGACAAGCGGCTCGATGAGACTAACCTCGACGTGATCGCAGCGGCGAACGTCGTGTTCGTGGTGATGACTGCCGACCTGTCCTGCTTGAAGAACGTGCGGCTGGTGCTCGAGACCATGTCTCAGCTCGGCATCGGTCCGGGGCGGGTCCAGCTCGTGCTTAACCGATCGACGGCCTACACGGGGATCACGGTCAAGAACGCCGAGAGCGCGTTGCGCCGCCGCATCGCGCACCAGGTCGTGAACGACTACCGCGTCGCGATCACCGCTCTGAATACCGGCGCGCCGTTCGCGGTCACCCGAGCCGACACGGTGCTTGGGAAGTCCGTGCTGGAGTTCGTGCGCCAGGTGGACAAGCTCGACCTGTCGCAGGCTGAGTCCGCAGAGTTCGCCCCCGCCACCGCCTGATGCGCTTTCCAGCCGGGGGCGAGCGCTGACCGGGTGCTGGCCGCCTCGCCGCAGCGTGCTGCGTGCCGCGGAATCGGTAAGACGTCTGAGCGGGGCCGGGGCAAAGGCCGGCATTGAGCCGGCGCGACGCGGCGTCGGTCTGGGGTCAACCAGCCGTGTACGGCACGGTACGGCCTACGGGGTCGAGCGTATAGCCGTCACCGGATGAGGCAGGCCTGCACATCTCACACCGCACCGGCTCCGACCGCACAGCCGGGGATGACGTTTCGATGAACTGCGCCGAAATCCCCGCGTTGGCGACGAGCGCCTCTGGCACTGAGGTCGACACATTTGGAGGGAGGCCCCTGCATGGGTGCGTCGTCTTCCGCGGCGACCAGGCAGAAGCAAGCTGCTGAGTTGCCTTCATCTGCTACTCTGCATCACGGATGAAGGGGGTCGGACGCCCCGCAGTGTCTCGCGTGACCAGCACGGCGCGCCGTACATCGCGGCTGTTCAGGACGGCCCTGCTGGTCGCTGCAGCAATGCCCGTTCTGGCGGGGGTCTACGTGCTGTCCCTGCGAAACAGCACGCGTGCTCTCCGGCTAGCCGCGCTCGGCATCGCCTTGTTCGTGGTTGGAACGTTCGCGATGATCCGCCTCGTGCCGCAGGCCGAGGGCCATCACCCCCCGCCGGTCGATCCGCCCGTGATCGCGCGACTCGCAACCCCCCTGGTCGCGGGCGTGGACGGCACGACGCCGATCGACTTGTCGTTCAGTGCCCCCATGAACCGAGACTCGGTGCAGGCGGCCCTCACCGTGACGCCAGTTTCCGGAGTCGAGCTGACGTGGTCGGCGGGTGACAAGGCGGTCTCGATCTGGCCATTGCGCCCGTGGTCTCCGTCGACCGTCTACACGGTCGTGGTCGGCGCGACTGCGCGATCCGCGACAGGCGCAGCCCTGGCGGAGCCCGTCCGAACGCAGTTTCTCACGGCGGATGCGCCATCTGCCACGATCTCGGCGGCCGCTACGACAGGCAAACGAGCGGGCGTGGCGGCAGGGTTCCGAATCTCGTTCAGTCGGCCGGTCGACCTCGCGAACCTGCGGGCAGCTCTGTCGATCACCCCCGCAGCCGATGGCCAGCTGACCGCTGGCCTCCAGGGAGGCGACCCCGCCACCGTCACGTGGGTACCCACCAAGCCGCTCCGTCCCGATACCACGTATGTCGTGACCTTCACTGCGCCTGTTCTCTCCACCGACGACATGACCGTGAACCCCGTTCCGCGGCTTGTGGTGCGCACCGTCGCCCAGCCCGAGGTGGTCAGGACGCGCCCAGCTAACCACGGCCAGGGGGTCTCGGCCGACGCGTCGGTCAGCATTCGCTTCAGCCGGCCCATGAACGCGGCGACGGGCCAGTCGGCGTTTCGGCTCGTCGACGCCGTCCGAGGAACGAGGGTCACGGGGACGTTCGAGTGGGTCGAGGACGACACTGTGCTGGTCTTCAACCCTGCCCACGCTCTCACGGCCGGTCGTGCGTATACTCTTTCGATTGGCACGACTGCCACCGACAAGGACGGTGTAGAGCTGGCGGTACCCTCAGGCGCGACCGCCATGAACGAATCGTTCCGGGTTGCGGCCCGGCATTCAGCGGGGAGGACGGCGCCTTCCACCAAGCTCACGGTCAAGCCTGCGGTGGTCCCGGCTCCGAAGTCCGCGACCGACTCGACCTCCAAGCCCTTACGAACCCCCACGCCGGCGACCGCCACGGTAACCGCGCCTTGGATCAGCGTCGAGCAGTACGCGCTCGAGCTGCTTAATTGCACGCGCACCGGCGGCTGGGTCCGCTCCGACGGCACGTGCGACGGGTACGGGTCGGGTAAGTACAGCGCGTACGTGGCGCCGCTGACGCTCAGTGCAGGGATCTCCACCACTGTCTCGCGCCCGTACGCGAGGTACCAGGCTGTGCGTGACGCGTGCAGCCACTTCCTCGACGGGACGCCCGGCGACCGGCTCGCCCGGGCGGGTTACACCAGCTATCGCTGGGCCGAGAACATCGGGTGCCAGACGGGCACACCGCGTCAGGTCGCGGTTAACTCGCTGACCTTCTTCCAGTCGGAAAAGTCGTACGGCGGGGGCCACTGGGTGAACCTTAAGAACCCGGCGTACTCCACGGTCGGCATCGGCGTCTGGGACGACAACGGGTACGTGCTGATCGTCTTCGACTTCTACCATCCCTGACCCGTGATCCGCGACGCGATCCTCCACCTGATCAACGAGCAGCCGCTGCTCGTTGATCTGCCGGCGTTGCCGGGCGGACGGGACACGGTGGTGATTTGCACCAACCTGCGCACGACCGGCGGCAAGCTGCCCGTGTGGGTGGACCGGGGCGGGAGCTGGTTCGTCTTTCCGCTCGCGCAGGTGCGTTTCGTGGAGGTCCCCGAACCGGCCGGCGCCGCGAGACCCGTCCAGCAGTCGGTCGCGCTGATCGACCAGTCCGAGCAGCCTGACCTTGAGCTCGATGAGGATCTCCTCCGGCGAATCCGCGATACGTGAGAGACCTTCGCGGCCGCTGGGAGGTGACGGGGCGGTAAGGGGCGGGTGCTACACTCCCGCCCGATGAAGAAGAACCTCGTGGTCGTCGAGTCGCCGGCAAAGGCGAAGACGATCGAGCGGTACCTCGGTGAGGAGTACCGCGTGCTGGCTTCCTACGGCCACGTCCGGGACCTGCCCGAGAATCCCGGCAAGGGTCAGCTCGGCGTGGACGTCGAGCATGACTTCGCGCCGGAGTACGTGGTGTCTGAGGACCGGCGCAAGCAGGTCGAGGCCATCCGGCGCGCGGCCCGGACCGCGGACAACGTCTACCTCGCCACGGACCTCGACCGAGAGGGTGAGGCCATCGCGTGGCATGTGGCTGCGGCGGCTGGCGTGCCCACCGAAAAGACTCGGCGGGTGACGTTCAGCGAAATCACCGAGGGCGCCATCCTCGAGGCGTTCGCGCACCCGCGCGCTATCGACGAGCACCTCGTGGACGCGCAGCAGACGCGGCGCATCGTGGATCGGCTCGTTGGCTACACGTTGAGCCCGCTGCTGTCCCGCAAGGTCCGAGGCGGCCTGTCGGCCGGACGAGTCCAGTCGGTGGCGGTCCGGATGGTGGTCGAGCGAGAGCGAGAGATTCGGGCTTTCACCCCGTACGAGTACTGGACGCTCGAAACGCTGCTGGAGACGCTCGGGGGCGAGCGGCTCGCTGCGGAGCTGGTGCGCATCGACGGCGCGAAGCCGGAGATCGGCAACGCTGCCGGCGCGGAGGCGCACGCCGCCGCCCTCCGGGACTTTCGCCCGCGAGTCGCGAAGGTCGCGGTGTCGACTCGGCGGATAAACCCTGCGCCGCCGTTCACGACGAGCACGCTGCAGCAGGAGGCCAGCCGCAAGCTGGGTTTCGCTCCGCGCCGCACGATGTCAGCCGCGCAGCGGCTCTACGAGGGCGTCGACACTGGGGACGGACAGGTCGGCCTCATCACCTACATGCGCACCGACTCGACGGCGATGGCGACGGTCGCCATGGCCGAGGCACGCGACGTGATCCGGGGACGCTATGGTCCGCCATACGTCGTGCCGCGAGGGCGTGTCTATCGGACGAAGGCACGGGGCGCGCAGGAGGCGCACGAGTCAATCCGCCCCACGTCGTTCCAGCGCGACCCCGAAGCGCTCTCGGGGCACCTGAAGTCCGACGAGCTGCGGCTATACCGCCTGATCTGGCAGCGGGCGCTCGCTTCGCAGATGGCCTCGAAGGAGGTCGAGGCCACGACCGTGGATTTCGAAGCGGGGCGATACGGGCTGCGCGCCAGCGCCAGCCGAACCACGTTCGACGGATTCTCGCGCATGTACACGGAAGGGCATGACGACGACACCGAGGAGCGCGAGGGGCGTCTGCCCGCGCTGGCCGCCGACGACGAGACGGCCGTGGTCGACGTGACGCCCATGCAGCACTTCACAGAGCCGCCGCCACGGTATACGGAAGCCACGCTCATCAAGGCGCTGGAAGACCGGGGGATTGGCCGTCCCTCCACGTACGCCGCCACGATCTCCACCATCGAGGACCGGGGCTACGTCAAGCTTGTGAATCGCCGGCTGCGGCCGGAGGCCGTCGGCGACATCGTGACAGACCTGCTTGTCGAGCATTTCGGCGAGTTCGTGGACCCTGAGTTCACGGCCCGGATGGAGGAGCGCCTCGACGAGATCGCGCGCGGCGAGCGCGAGTGGGTGCCGCTACTGCGGGACTTCTACGGACCGTTGCGGGACCTGGTGGACGAGAAACGGCGAGAGCTGCGCCGCCGCGATTTCACCACCGAGCCGTCTGACCAGGTCTGCTCGCTCGGTCATCCGATGGTGGTCCGACTTGGCCGCTATGGACGCTTCCTCTCCTGCTCTCTGTACCCGGAGCATCAGGAGAGCCGACCCCTTGCGGACGAGGCCCCGGTCGAAGGATCGGCACCGTCCGGCGACGGGCAGGGGCGCGGGGAGCGACGGCTCTCCGGGGTCGGGGAGACGTGCCCGGAATGCGGACAGGGGACCCTGGTTGAGAAACGGGGTCGCTTTGGGCCGTTCGCCGGCTGCTCCCGCTACCCAGCCTGCACATTCATCAAGAAGGGCGGCGCGGATCCTCCGCCGTCACTGGGCTTCGAGGTCTTGTGTCCGAAGTGCGGCACCGGCCACCTCCTTGCCAGGCGCGCCCGTCGCACGGGCAAGGTCTTCTGGGGCTGCTCCAGGTACCCGTCGTGCGCCTTCACGACGGACTTCGAGCCGGTCGGGGCGGGCCACGCTGCAGACGCCGGTCCAGTCGGACGGCGCGGTGATAGTGGAATCTGCCTGCTGTGCGGAGCCGACGTGCCGTTGCCCGAGGGTGTGCTCGTCGGGCTGAGCCTTTCGGGGGGACCCCCTCGCCCCGGGGCTTTGACGGGCCGGCGGTCCCGCGTCGACGGCAAGGTCCCGGGAGTCGCGAGACGGACGCGAACGCGCTCGACAGCGAGCCCACGCGGTACTGGGAACCGGCGCAGCGCCGACGCCGGCGCAGCGTGAGCCCGGGCGACGCGATCGCGTCGTTCCTCGAGGCGCTCTCGGCACGAGACGCATCCCCGCACACCATCCGCGCCTACCGGACGGCGCTGACTGACTATCTCGGTTGGCTGGTTGGGGCCGACGCCGCCGCGCTGATTCGGCCCGGTCACCCCGAGGACACAGCATGGGAGCGGCCATCGCGAACGGTTCTGCGCGGCTATCTCGGTCACCTGTCTGATCGGCTGTCGCGGCGCTCGATCGGCAGCCGGCTCGGTGCCGTGCGGTCGTTCTACCGGCACGGGAGGCGGGCCGGGTGGGTCGCAGGCGACCCGTGGACAGCCATCGCCACGCCACGGCAGGGCACCCGTTTGCCGAGGGTGCTCGACGTCGCCCAGGTCGAGCAGCTGCTCGACGCGACGGACGTGCACCTCCCCCGCGTGAGCCCGCAGCCGCCGGACGGGCGCTCATGCCACGACGCGGCGACCGCGTCGGCAAGGCCCAGCGCTCGCGCCCTGGGCGCTGCGCGGCTGGCCGTGCGCGACCGTGCGATCGTGGAGACCGCCTATGCGGCGGGATTGCGGATCAGCGAGCTCGCAGGCTTGCGGGATCAGGACCTTGACCTCCGCCGCGCAGAAATGCGCGTGCTTGGCAAGGGGCGGAAGGAGCGCGTCGCGCTGCTCGGACGTCCGGCGGTGGAAGCGCTCCAGGCGTACATCCAAGATGTCCGGCCCGTCCTGCGGGCGCGTGCCGAGGCGCCGGATCCGGGATTTGTCTTCCTGAACTCGCGGGGAGGCCCGATGGGCGTCCGCGGCGTTCGGCTGCGAGTGGACCGGCTCGTGCGCCTGGCCGGCCTGCCTGAGGGCGTCAGCCCGCACACGCTGCGCCACTCGTTTGCCAGTCACCTCCTGGAGGGTGGCGCAGATCTGCGCGTAGTGCAGGAGCTCCTCGGACATTCCAGCCTCGCAACGACGCAGCTGTACACCCACGTATCACCCGGTCGGCTCCGGACCGCCTATGCGGCCGCTCACCCCAGGTCCGGCCGCCCAGCCCCGACCAACCCGAGACCGGTGCCCGCCGGGGTGGAGGGGGCCGAGCCTCGGGACCGGCGTCCGGCCGGTGCAGAGCCGCCCGTGCCAGCATTGCGCCCTGCCGCGGGAAGATGACGGAGCAGGCAACCGCGGCGAGCAGCCGGACGCTTGTGCGCGCTGGTCTCGTCGTCACCGGCGCATACCTGGCCTCGCGCATCCTCGGCTGGATCAGGACAGCGGCCCTCCTAGCAGTCTTTGGCGCTGGCCGCGATCTCGACGCCTACCTCGCCGCGTTTCGTATTCCAGACGCCATCTTCCAGCTCGTCGCTGCCGGGGCGCTCGGCTCTGCGCTGATCCCAGTGCTCGCTGGCTTCTTCCATGAAGGGAGGCAGTCCGAGGCGTGGCGCCTGGTCTCGAGCGTGGTCAACCTGATGCTGGCGGCCCTAGTTGCGCTGGCTGTCGTCTTCTTCGTGGCGGCGCCGCGGATCATGCCGCTCATCACCCAGGACTTCACGGCGCAGCAGCTCGATCTGGCCGTGCGCCTCAGCCGGATCATGCTGCTGTCGCCGATCCTCCTCGCTGTGTCGGCGGTGGCGACGAGCGTCCTCAACGCCGGTAACCGGTTCACGGCCGCGGCCCTTGCACCGCTCTTGTACAACCTCGCGATCATCGTTCCGGTCGTGCTCCTCGGTGCGTCGATGGGCGTGACGGCAGCGGCAGTGGGTGTCGTGATCGGCGCCCTACTCAGCCTGCTCGTCCAGGTCATGCCGGTCGACGCAATGGGATATCGCTACCAGATGATCGCAGACGCGTCCGACCCCGCGACTCGCGAGGTCATTCGGCTCGTGGCGCCACGGGCGCTCGGCCTCGGCGCCACGCAGATCACGTTCATCGTGAACACGCTGCTCGCGTCCGGCCTCGGTGCCGGACTCATCAGTGACTACACCGCGGCGTTCACTGCCTACCAGATTCCCATCGGTGTGATCGGTCTGCCGCTCGGCGTAGTGCTCCTCCCATCGATGTCCACCGCGCTCGTGGCCGGGGAGCTTCGTCAGTTCGGCCACCTAGTCACGCGCTCGCTGAGGTTGCTGCTGTTCGTCATGCTGTTCCTAGCCGCGGTGGGGGTGACGGTCCGGACGCAGGTCGTTGACTTGTTGTTTGGCTACGGGAACTTCACGAGGGGCG
>JBKQRF010000266.1:0-16134 GCA_052144055.1 Candidatus Limnocylindrales bacterium | reverse complement strand
CTCGATCTGCAGGCCGCCGAAATCAGGGCTTGACGAGATAGGAGCTCACGAACTGGGACTTGACCGCGGCAGCCGGACCTGGCATTTGCCGAAGCTCGGTCGCGGCGCCATGAGTTCGGCTCGCCAGGACCTGGTCGAACCGCTCGGCGAGCGCGAGGCGGCTGGGGTGCGCTGCGGCAGCCGTTCGAAGGCCCGCCACCTAGTAGGGACGGCTGGTTCCATGCACGAAATGCCATGCCCCGAGGTCCAGCAGCGGCTGCGCCCCACCGGCCAGGAGGTCAGTGCTTTCTGCCGGCCGAGCATGGATGAGAAGGGGCCGGGATCCTGCGGATTCAGATCAGGCGGGCGAACCTGGCAGCGAGTCGTGTCAGCGCGGGCGACGCTGCCGTGACGGCGTAGGAAACACGCAGGGAGTATCCCGTTGACCAGGCGCCGTGGACTCAGAACGCTGTGTTCGGGCCCTGTGAGACCCCCGCGTGCACCGAGAAACGCCGTGCGTCCCCCTGGGTAAGCTCAGAAGCTACTGAGCCGAGCACCGCGTCCCGTGCTAGCCTCGCGCCCAGCTGCCGTCAACAGCCTCGACCACCGAGCGCCTCGGCTCGCCCCCAGGGGGCGTTTCAGTGAGGAGCCATCGATGCGCGTCGCGATCGCCACCGACCACGCGGGGTTCGTCCTGAAGGCGCTCATCATCGAGCAGGTCCGCTCGCTCGGCCACGAGCCGGTGGACTTCGGGACCTGGGACACCGAGCCCGTCGACTACCCGGACGTCATCGCGCCGGCGGCGCGAGCCGTCGCATCGGGCGACTGCGAGCGGGCGATCGTGCTGGGTGGCAGCGGCACCGGCGAAGCGATCGTGGCCAACAAGGTTCCCGGGATCCGCTGCGTGGAGGCGTCGGACCCCGTGGTCGCGCACCTCGGGCGTTTCCACAACGACTGCAACGCACTATCGATGGGCGGCCGGATCGTGGGCGCCGAAGTGGCACGGGCCTGCGTGACCGAATTCCTAGCGACCGACTTCGAGGGGGGGCGGCATGTGGCCCGCCTCGCCAAGGTCCGGGCGCTCGAGGAGGAGGCAAGGAGCGCGCGCTGATGGTGGCTCGGCCCCCGGGCGGGCGCGCGTCGTGGCGGGTGTAAGGGCCAACTAGCTCTCGGCGATCACCTTTGCGCGTACCCGTCTCCCGCGGTCTTCGTCTCACGCGCAGGCAGGACGATCCAGTTCCCTATCGAGCAGTGCCGGAGGTTCGTGGAGGCGCGGCCCCGTACTTCCGGCGCGGGGCGAGATGCATATTCGCCGTGGCGGTTAGATCGTCATGGACGCGAAGCCGCCGTCGACGGGGACGAGCGTGCCGGTCACGAACCCGGAGGCCCGCTCGGACGCCAGCCAGATGGCCGTGCCGACGAGCTCGTGCGGCTCGCCCAGACGCCGGGCGGGTGTGTGCCGCAGGATCGCGTCAATCCGGTCCTCCGAGAGCAGTTTGCGGTTCTGCTCGGCGGGGAAGAAGCCGGGAACGATCGCATTGACTCGGATCCGATAGGGCGCCAGCTCGCGCGCGAGATAGCGGGTGAGGATGTTGATGCCGGCCTTCGAGACCGAGTACGTCAGCACTTTCGAGAGTGGGATCTCCGACGACGTAGAGGAGATGTTGATGATCGTGCCCCCTCGGCCCCGGTCCACCATGGCGCGCCCGAAGACCTGACAGGCCAGGAACGCAGAGGTCAAGTTCGTGTCGAGGATGCTGTGCCACTCCTCGAGGTCGATGTCGAAGAACGGCGTCGAGCTGTTCACGCCAGCCACGTTGATCAGGGTGTCGACCGGTCCCAGCTGCTCCTCGATTTGGCGCTGCGCTTGCTCCAGCGAGCTTCGATCGCTGGCGTCGACCAGGACGGCCATGGCGTTGACCTCTGCCGCCTGCAGTGCCGCGACCCGCGCGTCGGCCCGTTCCCGCGACCGGCCAAGCACCGCAACTGCGGCGCCGGCGGAGCCGAGGCCGTGGCACAGCGCGCCGCCCAAGACGCCGGTGCCGCCGATGACGGCGGCGACATGGCCGCTCAGGTCGAACAGACCCGTCCTGCCTTCGGTCGTGCCGGTCATCCTGCCGCGCTCCCGTCGTGCTCGAGGCGGTCATGGGCGCCCCTATCGGAGGAATCGACGTCGCCGCCCCGTTCTCGGAGTATGCCGCACCCGAGGCTCGCTCGATCTCCCAGCGCGGCTGGCGCCGCACATCCGCATGAACGGCCGGTGATACTAGTGCAGATCACCATTCCATACGCGGTCCGTGCCGTCGTCTGGTTTGCTTCTAAGGGCTGTACCCGAAGGGTGTGCAGCGCACGCAGGAGCCGCTCGCCGCGCAGACGTAGAACCTATTCGATTCACGACCTGCCCTCGATCTGCCGGACCGGCCTGGGCAGCCGATCCTGGCCCGTACCACAAGGGCATTTTCACGCGGAGCCGGACCCCCTAGCTCGCCACCCACGTTCCGCGCCGGTACTGGGCGGAGCCCGGCGCTTTGGCGGATCGGCGGTGGCGTCCGTACGCTCATCCGGAGGGCGACCATGAATCCCCAACCCATGCAGCTGCCAGCGGATCGGTTCTTCACCGGGGGGCGTGCCCAACGGCACGTGGCTGCGGGCATCTACGAGGAGATCGCCCGGCTCCCCATCATCAGTCCGCACGGCCACGTCGACCCGCGGCTGCTCGCCGACCCCGACGCCACGTTCGGCACGCCAACGGAGCTGTTCATCATTCCGGACCACTACGTGTTCCGCATGCTCTACTCGCAGGGTATCCCGCTCGAGGCGCTCGGGATCCGCGCCCGCGGCGGCGATCCACGCGGAGCGACAGCGGACGCGGGGCAGCCGGATCACCGTCGCGTTTGGCAGACGCTCGCCGACAACCTTCACCTCTTCCGCGGCACGCCGTCTGGGATCTGGCTGGCCCACGAGCTGCACGAAGTGTTCGGCATTGCCGCACCACTCGGCAGCGCCAACGCCCAGGCTATCTACGACGAGCTCGAGGAGAAGCTGTGCCAGCCCGCGTTCCGCCCCCGGGCCCTGTTCGAGCGGTCGCGGATCGAGACCCTCTGCACGACTGACGACGCCGCCGACGCCCTCGCCTACCACGCCGCGATCCGGTCTTCTGGCTGGTCTGGCAACGTTCGGCCGACGTTCCGCCCTGACGGCGTAGTGAACCTCCTGACGCCGGAGTGGCGGGCGCGACTCGATGCGCTATCCGCCGCCGTGGGACGAGAGATCACCACCGCGGCGGGCCTGATCGCGGCACTCGAGGAGCGCCGGGCGTTCTTCCGCTCGATGGGTGCGGTCGCCACCGACCACGGCGTCGAGACCGCTTACACCGCTCCCATGGACGCGGTCGACGCCGAGGAGATCTTCGCCCGCGCCCTGCGGGGCGCGGCCACCTCGGACGATGCCCGCCGCTTCACCGGGCACATGCTAATCGAGCTGGCCCGAATGGCCGTCGAGGACGGCCTCGTTATGCAGCTCCACGTGGGCGCATATCGCAACCACAATCGGACCCTGTTCGAGCGGCTCGGGCCCGACATGGGCGCGGACATCCCGGTGGCCTCGGAGTTCACGCGGAACCTCCGGCCGCTGCTCGAGCGCCACGGGAATGACGCCCGGCTTCGGCTCATCCTGTTCACTCTGGACGAGAGCTGCTACGTGCGCGAGCTCGCACCGCTCGCCGGCCATTACCCGGCGTTGCGGCTGGGACCGCCGTGGTGGTTCCACGACAGCCTCAACGGGATGGCGCGCTACTTCGACGCCGTGATGGAAACGGCCGGACTGTACAACACCGTCGGCTTCAACGACGACACGCGAGCCTTCGCGTCGATTCCGGCCCGCCACGATGTGTGGCGCCGGGCGAGCGCCAACTGGCTGGCTGGCCTAGTCGTGCGTGGCCTCGTCGGCGAGGCTGAGGCGCGCGACATGGCGCACTTGCTAGCGCATGGGCTCGCACAACGCGCGTACCGTCTGGACGCTTAGGCCTAGGCAGATGGGACCATTGGCCGCACGCAGCAGACACGGACACTAAGCCATGTGGACGCCCCGGCCCCAGTGCCGCTGCGCCGCGAGCGGCCGGCCTGGCGCGTCTTGCAGATGCACCTGGTCGCCTTCGGCAAGACGTACCTACGCCAGCTGTTCGCCGACGATTTGGGTCGCGGCGAGCGCCTCACCCTCGAAGCCGCCGGGATCTTCCTCGACTACTCGAAGAACCTCCGCGTCGATGACACGATCCGCCTACTGGTGGCGCTGGCGGAGCAGTCGGGGCTGCGCGAGCGCATTGAGGCGATGTTGTCGGGCGAACGTATCGACGTCACCGAGAACCGTGCGGTCCTCCCGGTCCTGCGCGCACCGGGCGAGGCTCATGTCCTGGCGGACGGCGTGAACGTGGTGCCGGAAGTGCACGAGACGCTGGATCGCATGTCCGCCCTCGCGAACCAGGTCCGGGACGGCGCATGGAAGGGCTTCACCGGCCAGCCCATCCGGAACATCGTCAATGTGATGCTCGCCCGGCGCCTGAAGCCCGAGGAGCTTGGACGGCTCGTCGCACTGTACGAGCACAGCGAGCTCATGCAGGGCATCATCTGGGGCCTGGACTCCTTCGACCAGTGCGGGGTGGAGCTCGGCAAGGTGCTCGCATCGCGTGTCCTCGACGAACGCGCTGATCGAACGCTATCGCGCGGCGCGCCGTGGCGCCGGTGAGTAGCGGAACGCCTGCGGCTACGACGTCCGGCACGGATCGGGAGGTGCAGCCATGACAGTGAGCGTCCTCGCCGGGCGGCCGGCCGAGCCAGAGATGCTCGTGGACGTCGATCGGCTCGTCCAGGCCTACTACGAGGACCGCCCAGACCCGGCCGTGCCCGCGGAACGGGTTGTTTTCGGCACATCGGGCCACCGTGGATCATCGCTGACCCGCTCGTTCAGCGAGGCCCACATCCTGGCTATCACGGAGGCGATCTGCCGCTTCCGCGCGGCGCACGGGATCGACGGCCCCCTGTTCGTCGGGCGCGACACGCACGCGCTGTCCGGGCCGGCCTTTGAGAGCGCCCTCGAGGTCCTCGTCGCGCACGGGGTCGACGTGATGGTCGACAGCGCGGACGGCTGGACGCCCACGCCCACCGTCTCCCACGCGGTCCTCGTCCACAACCGGGGCCGTTCGACCCACCTGGCTGACGGCATCGTCATCACTCCCTCTCACAACCCGCCTGAGGATGGCGGCTTCAAGTACGACCCGCCCACCGGCGGCCCGGCCGACACGGAGGTGACCGCGGCCATCGAGCGGGAGGCCAACGCGCTGCTCGAGGCGGGCCTCGACGGTGTCCGCCGCTCCGGGCCTGACGTCGTGCAGGTGGCCACGTCCGTGCATCGGCACGACTACCTGTCGGCCTACGTCGGCGACCTGCCCTCGGTCGTCGACCTGGACGCCATCCGCGGCTCCGGGCTCAGGCTCGGGGTCGATCCGCTGGGCGGGGCGAGCGTCCGCTACTGGGGTGCGATCGCCGAGCAGTACGGCCTCGACCTGACCGTGACCAACGACGCGGTCGACCCCACGTTCCGCTTCATGCCGATCGACTGGGATGGTCGGATCCGCATGGACCCCTCCTCACCCTATGCGATGGCGGGTCTGCTCGGGCTGCGCGAGCGCTTCGACGTGGCCTTCGCCGCGGACACCGACGCCGACCGGCACGGCATCGTGACGCGCGGGGCGGGGCTTCTCAACCCCAACCACTACCTGGCAGTGGCGATCAGCTACCTGTTCGGGACGGGGCGCGCCTGGCCGGCCGCGACCGCGGTCGGCAAGACGCTGGTGAGCAGCGCCATGATCGACCGCGTGGCCGCCTCGCTGGAGCGCCGGCTCGTCGAGGTGCCGGTCGGCTTCAAGTGGTTCGTGCCGGGCCTGCTTGACGGCTCGCTCGGGTTCGGCGGCGAGGAGAGCGCCGG
Organism: Candidatus Limnocylindrales bacterium; assembly: GCA_052144055.1. Classification (GTDB taxonomy): domain Bacteria; phylum Chloroflexota; class Limnocylindria; order Limnocylindrales; family CSP1-4; genus JAJYNJ01. The sequence goes on along the minus strand of JBKQRF010000266.1, from coordinate 10,173 downwards.
CGCCTCGTTCCTGCGCCGGGACGGCAGCGTGTGGACCACCGATAAGGACGGCATCATCCCCTGCCTGCTGGCCGCCGAGATCACGGCCCGCACGGGCCGCGACCCGGGTGAGCTGTATGAGGCGCTCACCGAACGCTTCGGACGCCCCGCCTACCGGCGCATCGACGCGCCCGCCACCCCGGCCGAGAAGGCCGTCCTGCGGGCCCTGTCGGCCGCGCAGGTGCGGGCCACCGAGCTCGCCGGCGAGCCGATCACGGCGGTGCTGACCACGGCGCCCGGCAACGGCGCCCCCATCGACGGCCTCAAGGTCACCACGACGAATGGCTGGTTCGCGGCCCGTCCCTCGGGCACGGAGAGCGTGTACAAGCTCTATGCGGAGAGCTTCCGCGGCGAGGAGCATCTGCAACAGCTCATAGAGGCCGCCCAGGCGCTGGTGCGCGAGGCGCTGGCCGGCGGATGAGACGGCTGATATGGACGGAGCCGTGCCGGCGAGGAGCCCATGCACGCGGATGGTGCCGCGGAGCGCATCAATGAGCATGGACGCGAATGGCAGTCCTAGGTGGACGGAAGATGGCGCACACTGAGCACAGACCTTGCACATCGAGCTTGCGCGCCGCGCTCGGACCTGCGGGCGTCGAGAGAGGTGCCGATGAGCGGGAGGCGACTGCGCACTGCGAGCAGGACAAGGCAGCGGTGACGCGCTGCGCAGGCCCTCAACGGGGGCGCTCTCACATCGGGCCACCGGTCGTTCTCCTCGGCCCTGGCTTCCAACCCTGCGGCACGCGTCCTTGACTGACTGCCATGATCGGCCTCGACCTCGGGACCACCAACTGCAAGGCGATCGTTCTCGACTCGGACGCGCGCGTCGTGGCGTCGGCGAGCGAGCCCGTCACCATCCGGGTTCCCCGTCCCGGCTGGGCTGAACAGGACGCGCTCGAGATCTTGGCCGCTGTGCAGCGCACCCTCCGAGCAGTCGCAGAAGCGTCGACGGTGACGCCGAGCGGGATCACATTCAGCGGTGCGATGCACAGCTGTTTCCCGGTGGCCGAGGATGGCACCCCGTTGGGGAATGCGATGACTTGGGCGGATCACCGGGCGGCGGACCTCGAGCGCTCGGTCCGGGAGGAAGTCGACGTCCATGCCATGTATGGACGGACAGGCTGCCCGGTCCGCTCGACTTACCACCCGGTCCGCCTGCGATGGTGGTCCGTCGCGGCACCCGACACCACGCGGCGGGCCCGCCGGTTCGTCGGGCTGAAGGACTGGATCATCCACGCGCTCACGGGGGCGTGGGTGACCGACGTCGGCCTTGCCTCGACGACAGGCCTCCTCGACATCACACGGTTTGCCTGGGATCCCGAGGCGTTGCGCGCTGCGCGCGTCACACCGGACCTGCTGCCCTCGCTCGTCCCATCCTCGGCCGTCGTTGGTGGACTATCCCGGGAAGCGGCTGCGGCGACTGGCCTGCCAGCCGGTTTGCCGGTGATCGCAGGCGGGAGCGACGGCGGTATGGCGAACCTTGGCACGGGGATCACGACGCCAGGCCAGGCGGTGATCACCGTCGGGACGAGTGGGGCCGTCCGCCGGCTCGTCGCGCGCCCGTGGATCGATCCATCCGAGCGAACGTGGTGCTATGTACTCGACGAGAATCACTGGTTCATCGGCGGGGCGATTAACAACGGCGGACTCACCCTCGAGTGGACGCGCGCCATGCTCTACCCCGACCTAGCCCCCGCTGCCGGGTTCAGCCAGCTCGCTGCGGAGGCGGGCGCGATCCCCGCCGGGGCGGACGGCGTCTACCTGCTGCCCTATCTTGCCGGCGAACGAAGCCCGTCTTGGGCACCGGACGACGCGGCCATGTTCTTCGGTCTTCGTCTTGAGCACAGGCGCGGCCATCTCGCTCGTGCGGCGATGGAGGGCGTGGCTCATTGCCTGGCCGACGTGTGGGAAGTGCTACCCCAATCGGCGGAGGGCGGGGAAGTCACCCGCCTGACGGGTCGGATCGCCCGGGACCCGCTGTGGGCACAGATTCTCGCCGATGTCCTCGGCGTCCCTCTGCTGGCCCTTGACGTGGCGGATGCATCGGCGACGGGCGCGGCGTTCTTGGGCATGCTCGCCACCGGCCGCCTATCCCAGGCGCGGATTGGGGCGGCCGTCCCGCCTGGGCCGGTGTACGAGCCCGGAGCTGACCACCTCTTCTACATCACCCAGCATCGTGCGTTCCAGGCGCTGCGTCAGGGCCTATGGGCTCAGGAGGCGGCGTTGGCTCATCTGCTACACCCCGCGGCGGGCGGCCCGCCCGATTACGCAACGTGACACTTCCGGCACTGGATGCACACGGTCGATCAGAACAACATCGTTCCCGTAGTCCGGCGGCAGGGCCACGGCGCCATGGCGATCCGAGGTGGTCTGCCGGCCGGCTCTACCCAGGGCTCGCACTCGAGCAGAAAGGAGTCGTCCCATGAAGCTGGGGCTCGTCGGACTCGGGCGCATGGGCGCCAACATGTCCCGCCGCTGGCTGCGCCACGGACACACGGTCTACGGCTACGCGCGGCACGCGGACACGGTCGAGGCACTCGTGAGGGACGGCGCGCTCTCGGGCGGCGCTACGTCCCTCGCAGATCTCGTCGCGCACCTCGAGCCACCCCGCGTGCTCTGGCTGATGGTGCCGGCGGCGTCGGTCGACGCCATGCTGGACCAGCTCGTCCCGCTGCTTGCGCCGGGCGATGTGGTCATCGACGGCGGCAACTCCTACTACCGCGACGACATCCGGCGCTCGAAGGCGCTGGAAGCGGCCGGCGTCCGCTACGTTGATTGCGGCACGTCGGGCGGAGTCTGGGGCCTGGAGCGCGGCTACTGTCTTATGATCGGCGGCCCCGCCGACGCGGTGGCGCTCCTCGACCCGATCTTCGCGGCGCTCGCGCCGGGCGTCGCATCGGCCCCCCGCACGCCAGGCCGGGCCGGCGACCCGGACACGGCCGAGCAGGGCTACCTGCACTGCGGCCCCTCGGGTGCGGGCCACTTCGTCAAGATGGTCCATAACGGCATCGAGTACGGCGTGATGGCGGCCTATGCCGAGGGGCTGAACATCTTGCATCACGCCGACGCGGGCCTGTCGACTCGCGAGATCGACGCGGAGACCACGCCGCTGCGCGAGCCCGAGCTGTACCAGTACCGCTTCGACCTGCCGGCGGTGGCGGAGGTCTGGCGGCGGGGCAGCGTCATCGCCTCCTGGCTCCTGGACCTGACCGCCCAGGCGCTGCGCCAGAGCCCCGATCTGGCCGACTTCTCCGGGCGCGTGTCCGACTCGGGCGAGGGACGCTGGACGAGCCTCGCCGCCATCGATGTGGGCGCGCCGACGCCCATCCTCACGAGCGCGCTGTACGAGCGCTTCACCTCGCGCGGTGAGGCCGACTTCGGCGACAAGGTGCTCTCGGCCATGCGCTTCGGCTTCGGGGGTCACCTCGAGAAGCAGGGGTAGCATCGATGAGCAGCCTCCCGATCCCTTCCCAGGGCGAGCTCGACTTCCTCTCGCTGGGTGGCGTGGTGATCCGCCTTGACCCGGGCAGCATGCCCTTCCGCAAGGCCCGCACGCTGGACATCCATGTGAGCGGCGCGGAATACAACGTCGCGGCGAACCTCGCCGACTGCTTCGGTCTGCACACTGGGATCGCCACGGCCATGGTGGACTATCCCATCGGCGAGCTCGTGGACGAGCGGATCCGCGCGATGGGCGTGCGCCCGCTGTACCGGCGCTTCCCGCACGACGGCGTGACGGGCCCGAATATCGCCACCGTCTATAGCGACCGAGGGTTCGGGGTGCGCGCTCCGGTGGTCTTCTACAACCGGGCCGAGGAAGCCGCGGCGCGCCTCGCCCCGGGCGACTTCGACTGGGGCACGATCTTCGGACGCGGCGTGCGCTGGTTCCATACCGGCGGCCTCTTCGCAGCCCTCTCCGACACGACACCGGAGCTGGCGCTCGAAGCGATGCAGGCGGCCCGCGCGCACGGGGCGATTGTGTCGTACGACCTCAACTACCGCGCGAAGCTCTGGACGGCCCGGGGCGGCACCGAGCAGGCCCGCGCCGTCACCCACCGCCTGGTCGAGTACGTCGATGTCCTCGTGGGCAATGAGGAGGATCTGCAGCTCTCGCTCGGCATCGCTGGTCCCGAGGCGGGGCGCACCAGCGGCCTCGATCCCGCCGCCTTCGTCGGGATGATCGATCGGGTCGTGGAGCGCTTCCCGAACATCAAGCTCGTGGCCACCACCCTGCGCGAGGTGCACTCGACCACTCGCCACTCATGGAGAGCCGTGGCCTGGGTGAATGGCGAGGCGCACGTGGCACCCACCCTCGAGCTCGACGTCTACGATCGCGTGGGCGGGGGCGACGGCTTCGCGGCTGGACTGTTCTACGGCCTCCTGACTGGTTCGTCCCTCGAGGAGTCCCTCCGTCTGGGCTGGGCGCATGGCGCCCTGCTCACCACCTTCCCCGGCGATACGACCATGGCTACTCTGGAGCAAGTGCGGTCTCTTGCCCAGGGTGCCTCGGCGCGGATCCAGCGATGACGGAGGCGAAGCGAGGAGCGACATGCTGCACGATGATGGCCGCCGCCCGCACGTGAGCGGGGAGGCGCTGAGCGATCCGCCGCGACTCGGAGCAGAAGCAGCGCCCGGGCCCGGTGCCGACGGATCCCGGTTCGCTGAGTTCATACACGACGCCTTGCCCGAGTGGGCCCTCGTCCGCCGCCACCTCGACCGAACCGAGGTAGAGGACGTGCGTGCGACCGTGCGTTCCGCCCTGGAGCCGGTGGCCGCGTCCGTGACACCGGGCGCTCGAGTCTGCCTTGCCGTCGGCAGCCGCGGCATTGACCGAATCGACGAGGTCGTGGCAGCGGCGGTCGAACGGGTGCGAGAGGCCGGCGCCGCGGTGTTCATCGTGCCGGCCATGGGTAGTCATGGCGGCGCGACCGCCGAAGGGCAACAGGAGGTCCTGGCCTCTTACGGCATCACGCCGCAGTCGGTGGGCTGCGAGATCCGCTCGAGTATGGAGACCGTCGAGCTCGGCGACGTCCGGCCCGGCGTGCCGGTATTCGTGGATCGTCACGCGTTCGAGGAGGCGGACCTGATCGTGCCGATCAACCGGGTCAAGCCGCACACGGACTTCACCGGCGAGATCGAGAGCGGCCTCTGCAAAATGATCGCGATCGGCCTGGGCAAACAGAAGGGTGCCGATACGTTCCACCGCCAGGGGTTCGCCACGTTCCACGAGCTGATCCCCATGGTGGCGGCGCACACCCTGGCGCATGCCCCGATCCCCTTCGGCCTGGCCCTGGTAGAAAACGGGTACGCCCGGCTGGTGCACGTGGAGGCGGTGCCAGCAGGCCGCATCGCCGAGCGCGAGCGCGAGCTGCTGGTCATGGCCCGCGCTGCCATGGCGCGCCTTCCGCTGGCCGCCATCGACGTACTGGTGCTCGATTTCATCGGCAAGGACGTCAGCGGTTTGGGCATGGACTCCAACGTGGTCGGGCGCTACTACACGGGACCCACCGGCATCCCGCCCTCGGTGCAGCGCATCGTCGTCCGCGACCTGACGCCGGAGACGGAGGGCAACGCGGTCGGCATCGGGATGGCCGACGTCGTGCTACGCCGAGCGGTGGATCAACTCGACGCCCGCAAGACCTACGTGAACTGCATCACGGCTAAGACCCCCGAGGGCGCCCGGATCGCGCTCACCGTCGACTCTGACCGGGAGGCCCTGGCCGTGGCGCTCGCCTGCTGCGTGCGGGTGGCGCCGCAGGACGCCAGGATCGTGCGGGTACGCGATACCAAGCACCTCGAGCTGCTCTACGTGAGCACGCCGGCCCTGCCCGAGGTACTCGGCGCCGGTGCCTGCGAGGTCCTAGAGCCGGCGCACCCGATCCGTTTCGACGCGGTGGGCATGTTCGCCGAGGACGATCTGGAGACGGGCGTTTCCGCATGACGGAACAGGCCGCGGGGTAGGCCTCGCACGGGCGGTGCAGAATGAACGCGCCAAGAGTATGGGGCGCGCCCAACGAGCCTTCGCGGCAGCGCCGATCCGAAACGGGATCAGCGGAGCGTGAACGCAGCAGCGCCGAGCCCCAACCTCACGGCCTCCCGCGGTTCCTCCGCGGAGAGAGGCACGAAAGGAGCGGTCCAGATGGATAACGTCGACTCCGTTTCCGAGATGCCGTCCGCCCGAAGTCCGCTCTCCGACGAGGAGCTGCGCCTGATCGACGCTTACTGGCGCGCCGCGAACTACCTCTCGGTGGGGCAGATCTACCTGCTCGACAACCCCCTCCTGCGCGAGCCGCTGCGCCCCGAGCACGTCAAGCCCCGCCTGCTCGGCCACTGGGGCACGACGCCCGGGCTCAACCTCATCTACGCGCACATGAACCGCGTCATCCGCACCTGGGGCCTCGACGCGATCTACGTCATCGGACCGGGCCACGGCGGCCCCGGCATCGTCGCCAACGCCTACTTGGAGGGCACGTACAGCGAGGTCTACCCGAGCATCGGACAGGACGCCGAGGGGATACGCACACTCTTCCGCCAGTTCTCATTCCCGGGCGGGATCCCGAGCCACGTGGCCCCCGAGACGCCCGGCTCGATCCACGAGGGCGGCGAGCTCGGCTACGCCATCTCCCACGCCTACGGCGCCGCGTTCGACAACCCCGACCTCTTCGTGTGTGCCGTGGTGGGGGACGGCGAGGCAGAGACGGGGCCGCTCTCGGGCTCCTGGCAGAGCAACAAGTTCCTGGACCCCGTCACCGACGGCGCCGTCCTGCCCATCCTGCACCTCAACGGCTACAAGATCGCCAACCCGACGGTGCTCGCCCGCATCCCCCACGCGGAGCTGCAGGCGCTCTTTGAGGGCCACGGCTACCACCCCTACTTCGTCGAGGGAGACGACCCGCCAGCAGTCCACCAGCGCCTAGCGGCCGTTCTCGACGCGTGCGTGCGGGAGATCCACGACATCCAGTGCGCGGCCCGCGAGCGGGGCGAGACCGCTCGACCCACCTGGCCGATGATCGTGCTCCGCACGCCCAAGGGCTGGACCGGGCCGAAGGAGGTCGACGGTCTGCTCACGGAGGGCACGTGGCGCTCGCACCAGGTGCCCATAACCGAGGTCCGCGGCAACCCCGAGCATCTCGCGCTCCTGGAGCGCTGGCTGCAGAGCTACCGCCCCGAGGAGCTGTTCGACGAGTCGGGGGCCCTCATCCCCGAGCTGGCGGCGCTGCCGCCCCGCAGCTGGCAGCGCATGAGCGCGAACCCGCACGCCAACGGCGGCCTGCTGCTGCGCGACCTGGCCATGCCGGACTTCCGCGACTACGCGGTCCCGGTCGAGCGCCCCGGCACGAGCCAGAGCGAGGCGACCCGCGTCCTCGGCACGTTCCTGCGCGACATCATCGTGCGCAACCCCGAGACGTTCCGCCTGTTCGGCCCCGACGAGACCGCCTCCAACCGCCTGGGCGCCGTGTTCGAGGCCACGAACCGCGCTTTCGAGGGCGAGATCCTGCCCACCGACGACCACCTCGCCCCCACCGGGCGCGTCATGGAGGTCCTCTCCGAGCACCTCTGTGAGGGCTGGCTGGAGGGCTACCTGCTCACCGGTCGGCACGGCCTCTTCGACTGCTACGAGGCGTTCATCCACATCGTCGACTCGATGTTCATCCAGCACGCCAAGTGGCTGTAGGTCACGAACGGGATCGCGTGGCGCCGCCCCATCGCCTCGCTCAACTACCTATTGAGCTCGCTCGTCTGGCGCCAGGACCACAACGGCTTCAGCCACCAGGACCCGGGCTTCATCGACCACGTGGTGAACAAGAAGGCCGAGGTCATCCGCGTCTACCTTCCGCCTGACACGAACACGCTCCTTTCGGTGGCCGACCACTGCCTGCGCAGCCGCCAGTACGTCAACGTGATCGTGGCGGGCAAGCAGCCGGCGCCCGACTGGCTCTCCATGGACCAGGCCGTCCTGCACTGCACGCGCGGCCTCGGGATCTGGGAGTTCGCCAGCAACGACCAGGGCGGCGAGCCCGACGTCGTGATGGCCTGCTGCGGCGACGTCCCGACGCTCGAGACGCTGGCGGCTGTGGACCTCCTGCGCCAGCACCTGCCCGAGTTGAAGGTGCGCGTGGTCAACGTGGTCGACCTGATGCGCCTCGAGCCCTCGAGCGAGCACCCCCACGGCCTCTCCGAGAGCGAGTTCAACTCGCTCTTCACGACCGACCGGCCGGTGGTGTTCGCCTACCACGGCTATCCCTGGCTCATCCACCGGCTGACCTACCGGCGCGCCAACCACGCCAACATCCACGTCCGCGGCTACAAGGAGGAGGGCACCACCACCACCCCCTTCGACATGGTGATGCTCAACGACCTCGACCGCTTCCACCTCGTGATGGACGTCATCGACCGGGTACCGGGGCTGGCCTCGCGTGCCGGCCACGTGCGCCAGGCGATGGCCGACCGGCGCCTCCAGGCTCGGGCCTACACCCGGCTCGAAGGCGACGACCTGCCCGAAGTCCGCGACTGGGCCTGGCCGTACTAGAGGGAGGAGACCGAAGTGCGCGATGAGACGGGTGGACGGCGCGACTTGGCCGGCCTCACCACCCACCCAGGCCGCCCCAACAGCGGCACCCTACACACAGGCTAGGTGTCGATGCGATCCGCCTTCCACATCCGGGGCGCAGAGTTTCGCGATCCCCGTAGCGTGAACTGTGCTCACGCTCCGCGCCGATCTCGACCTGACCCCTCCCTCACCTCGTCGGGCTCTGTTCGGATAATGGCAGCCTTGCATTCCTAGCAACTACGCACCCCGGAGGAACCATGAACCCAACGGTGCAGCTCAACCGGGTCGGGCAGAGTCTCTGGCTCGACAATATCACCCGCGACCTGCTCGACCGCGGCATCCTCCGGCGCTACATCGACGAGCTGTCGGTGACGGGGCTCACGTCGAACCCCACGATCTACGATAAGGCGATCGGCGGCACGGCCGCGTATGACGCCGACGTGCAGGCTGGCTCGGCGCGCGGGACGTCGGCCGAGGAGATCTTCTTCTCGCTGGCGCTCGACGACCTGGGCCGGGCCGCCGACCTGTTCGCCCCGATCCACGCTCGGACCGGCGGGGTGGACGGCTACGTGTCGCTCGAGGTCTCGCCGCTCTTGGCGCACGACGCGGCGGCGACCCATGCTGAGGCCGTGCGCCTCCACGGCCTAGGCGGTCGGCCCAACCTGTTCATCAAGATCCCCGGCACGCCTGAGGGGCTGGGCGCGATCGAGGAGACGATCTTCACCGGCGTCCCGGTCAACGTAACCCTGCTGTTCTCGAGCGCGCAGTACCGCGGCTGCCTGGAGGCCTACACGCGCGGCGTCGAGCGGCGCGTGGAGGCAGGGAAGCCGGCGTTCGTCGGCTCAGTGGCGTCTGTTTTCATCAGCCGCTGGGACAGCGCGGTGGCCGACCGGGTGCCGGCCGATCTCCGGAACCGGCTGGGCATCGCGATCGGCATAGCGGCGTACGCGGAGTATCGGAGGTTCTTCTCGTCCGACCGCTGGCAGCGCCTCCTCAACGTCGGTGCCCGCCCCCAGCGGCTGCTCTTCGCGAGCACCGGCACGAAGGACCCCGCAGCCTCGGACGTCCTCTACATCGAGGGGCTGGCCGCGCCGCACACGGTGAACACGATGCCCGAGGATACCCTCCTCGCGTTCGCTGACCACGGCACAGTGGGTGAGCTCTTGTCCCCTGACCCGGCCGCGGCAGCGGAGCTCCTCGGGCGGTTCGCGGGGGCCGGCATCGACGTCGAAGCGTTGGGCCAGGACCTCCAGGTCCGGGGTGCCGATGCGTTTGTCAGGTCCTGGACCGAGCTGCTCGGACGCATCGAAGCCAAGGCCGCCGAGGTCACAGCCACGGCCCGGTGAGGAAGCGCCTCGCCCCGACTCGCCCGACGCCTCTGTCCGGCCCCATGCGCGCCCGGCGTGACGCACGCGAGCGGCGTCGAGTCGCCTGCGTCATCGTCGAGCGTCGAGAAGTACCATGCCTCGAGAGGTCCTGACCAGTCTGGTAGCGCCGCATGGGCGCATGGGCGCCGGCGCGGCTGCTGTGCCGCTGGGACCTGCGGGCACCGACACGGCGCGCCGAGGAGAGAGTCAGCGTGA
>JBKQRF010000265.1:0-12870 GCA_052144055.1 Candidatus Limnocylindrales bacterium | reverse complement strand
CGTCGTTGCGGAGCGGCGCCAGGCCGGCGGACGCACGCGCCTGGTTGGTCAGCGTGAAGAGCAGGTTTTCGTCCGCCGAACTGAATGTTCCGGCGTCCCAGGCACGCACGACCTGTGCCCCAGGGATCGCGAGAGCGCCGCCGATCGTCACCAGCAGGACCGACGCCAGGAGCGCCTGGCGGGCGAGGCGTCGGATGTGAAGCATGGGGTGCGCGGAGCCTCCGGAGATGGGACCGGTCTCGTGCCGATCTACGATTGAGACTGGGCTCCGGAGACGCCTCGCACAATCACCCCGTAGTCCGGTCCGGAACGGGCGGGGGTCCGGGTGCGCGCCCGCCAGGCGCGGTCGGAGTAGGCTTCGACCAACGAGATCTCGTCGTGCCATACGATGCCAAGGCGGAGCGGATGACACAGAGCACGAAGACCGTGGTGAGCAACCCGCGTCGGTTGTCGCGCCACGACACCCCCTCGCGGCCCGCACCTGCCCACCGCGCGACATGCTGGCCCTGGCGCTCTCCCCTGGTCGAGGGCGCATAGTGGTGGCCGCGCCGGACCACCCCATCCGCCTGCTCCTCGTTGACGACATCGAGGAGACGCTGGTGCATCTGTCGCGTCTCTTCGAGATGGAGCCAGACCTCGAGGTCGTCGGAACGGCCACGTCGGGTCCCCAGGCGATCGAGCTCGCGCGCTCGCTTCTGCCGGACGTCGTGCTCATGGATATCAACATGCCCGGCATGGACGGGATCGTGGCAACCGAGCGGCTCCTGGCAGACGTCCCATCGGCCAGCGTCGTGATGCTGAGCGTGCAGGGCGAGCGTGAGTACATTCATCGGGCGATGCTCGCCGGGGCGTCCGAGTTCGTGGAGAAGCCCTTCTCGGCCGAGGCAATCGCGGCGGTCATTCGCAGCGCCTACGCGCACGGGAAGGCCAACCGCGATCGGCAGGTCCAGTCGTCGTCCGCATCACCCGTCGTGCCGGCGGCGCGCGGCCAGCTGGTCACCGTCGCCGGGACGCGCGGCGGCATCGGCCGCACGACCATCGCCATCAACACGGCGGTCGCACTGGCGGCCCGCTTGGGACAGCCGGTGGGTCTCCTCGACGGCCACCTGCAGTTCGGTGACATCGGCATCCGGCTGAATGCGCCTCGCGACCAACTCACCCTCGTCGACGTGGCCGGCGAAGGAGCGACCGTCGACCCTGAACTCTTCGACCGGGCGCTCGTGCGGACTCCCGGCGGGGTGTGTGCGCTCATGGCGCCGCGCCGGCCCGAAGATGCGGACCGCGTCACCCCGGCGCTCCTGGGCAGCGTCATCGATACGTTCGCTTCGCGCTTCCCCGTGACCCTGGCGGACACTCCCGCCCACCTCACCGAGCACGCCCTCAGCTTGATCGAGCGGGCCGACCTCATCGTGCTCGTCAGCACCCTGGGGCTTTCGAGCATCAGCGCGGCGAACGGGTTCCTGGCCCTCGTGGAACGCTTCGACCTTCCCCCCGGGCGGATCGTGCTGGTGGGCAACCGCGTGGGCGAGGGGCACATCCATCTGGCTGACGCGGAGCGCGCCCTCGGTCGCTCGTTCGACCTGATGCTGCCGCATGATCGGGACGCCAGCGACGCGGCCGACCGGGGTAAGTCGATCGTGGAGTGGCGGCCCACCAGCGATCTCGCGAAGGGCTTTCACGCGCTCGGCGAGCTGCTCGCCGCCCGGCTCGGGGTCGAGACACGAGTACCGGCCCAGCCCCGGAGCGCGGTCCACGGACGCGTAGCGAGGGAGCAGGAGCGCCCTGCCTCTGCCACCTAAGCTCGCCCCGGGTCCGAGTACCAACGGGTGATGGCGGATCTCGTATCTCGTCCCATTGTCTTTAGTCACCGATACTCGTCCGTCCGCGACGGGCGTCAGGAGCGAAGGTCAACCACACTTAGGCGGCGGTTCTGCCGTCTCCCCGACCGGTCCGGCCAGCGCCTCTCCGCCAGCGGGCGGTCACCGAGGTCGGAACAGGGTGGTGCGCATGACGGCACCGACGGAAACGGCCTCACGGAACACGGCACGCAAGGGCTCCGCACAGCGGTTCCATGGGTTGGCCGCAGAGCGGGCCGTCCCAGGCGGCAGCCACGACGGCGCGCACCCGAGCGCCGAAGAGGCCCGGGCCTGGGACGAGGCGCAATATCGCGACCTGTTCGAGCGCGCCGTCGAGGGGATCTTCCGCACCACCGCCAGCGGACGGGCGCTCTCCATCAACCTCGCGGGAGCGCGCCTGCTCGGGTACGACTCGCCCGAGGCGATGCTGGTCGCGGCGATCGGGGATGCGGGCACACCGTGGATCGACCCGGACCGCCGCGCCGAGCTCGTCGAGCGCGTGCGCAGCGCCGGCGCGGTCTCCGACTTCGAGTACGAAGTCCACCGGCGCGACGGATCGACGGCCTGGCTCTCAATCCATGCGCGTGCCGTCTGGGACCCGGACGTCCCGGAGCTGTGCATCGAGGGCCTGATCGTCGACGTGACGCGGCGGCGCGAGGCCGAGCAGGCGCTGCGCGAGAGCCGTGAGCGATACAGCGCACTCTTCGCGCACATGGCCGAGGGCGTCACCTCATGCCGCATGCTCTTCGACGAGGACGGGCAGCCCGTCGACTGGATCTACCTCGACGTCAACCCCGCGTTCGAGGAACTCACTGGCCTGGCGGACGTGACCGGCAAGCGGGCCACGGACGTGATCCCCGCTGTGCGCGAGACGAACCCGGAGCTCTTCGAGATCTACGGTCGTGTCACCAAGACGGGCATCCCGGAGCACGTCGAGACGTACCTCCCCGCGCTCGGGCGATGGTTCGCCATCAGCGCCTTCCGCCCCCAGGCGGAGCACTTCGCGGCCGTGCTCGAGAACATCACGGAGCCCAAGCGCGTGGCCGAGGAGCTGCGCGAGAGCGGGCAGCAGTATCGCGCCCTGGTGGACCATCTCGCCGAGGGCGTCGTGGTGCAAGACGCCGCTGGGCAGATCATCGCGAGCAACCCCGCCGCCCGCACGATCCTTGGCCTCACGGTCGACCCGCCCACGGGCCGCACCTCCTTCAACCCGCAGTGGCACGACGTGTGGGCCGACGGCACTCCGGTTCGCGGCGAGGAACACCCGGCGACCATGGCGCGGACCAAGGGACTGCCGGTGACCGGCGTCGTCATGGGGGTGCGCCACTCGTCTGGCAACACGCGCTGGCTGCTCGTGAATGCCCAGCCGCTCCGTGACGCCTCGGGTGATCAGCTGACCGGCGCGGTCGTCTCGTTCGCCGACATCACCGAGCGGGAGCGTCTCGCCCGCGAGCGGGAGCGTCTGGCCTCGATCGTCGAGGAGTCGGCTGACGGGATCGTCATCACCGCCTACCCCGACCTGCGGATCACCTACGCCAACACGGCCTTCGCGGGGGATCTTGACCGGGCACCGTCCGAGCTCGTGGGGCGGAGCGTGCTTGAGGTCGTGGACGGCGTCCTCGATGCGACCACGATCGCCAAACTACTAGAGGTCGCTCGCGCGGGACAGCCCTGGCTGGGTGAGGTCGGCTGGCGCCTCCCCGACGGGACGGCGGGCCGAGTCCAGATCAGGGTCACGCCGCGCCGCGCCGCCGACGGCACGCTCCAGGACTACGTCCTCGTCATGCGCGATGTCAGCGAGCTACGCGAGGCCGAGGCCGAGGTCGCACTCGAGATGCGTGTCCGCGCGGCCCTGGCCGAAAGCCTCCACGACATCCCGCAGGAGGCGAGCGTTGCGGAGGCCGCCCAGGCGATCTGCGACAAGCTGGTGACGCTGCCCGTCATCGATGTCGCGGGGATCGATCTTCTTCTCGGCAGCGGAGATCTGCAGATCATCGCCCAGACCGCCCCGCCGGCAAGCCTTGTGGCGGTGGGAGATCACATCCTGCCGATCCGGGCGGCCGCCATTCGCGAGCGCGCACATGACGGCCCCTGGGCCGAGTACGTCACAGCAGACCCTGCCGCTGGGTTCTTCCCCGAGGACGTCGGGACCCTGAAGGCCCTTGCCTATGGTCCCATCATGCACGGGAACCAGATGGTCGGGTGCCTGACTGTCGGCACCGTCGATGAGCGGTTCGCCCGAACCCTCGTCGAGCAGATGCCAGCCGTCGTGTCGTTCAGCACCACCTCGAGCGCACTGCTGGCCGAGCGCCTGCACGCCCTGCGGCGGGAGGCCGAGTTGCGCGCAGGGGTCGTTGCCATCATCGCCGGTGCCGCCTTCCACCCGGTCTTCCAACCCATCGTCGATCTCGCGTCGCGGGAGACCGTGGGGTACGAGGCACTCACCCGCTTCGACTCAGGGCAGCGCCCCGACCTCTGCTTCGCCGACGGGTGGTCGGTCGGCCTCGGGCCGGACCTTGAGATGGCCACGCTCAAAGCGGCCGTGGTCGCGGCGAAGCGGCTACCCCCGGGCCTGTGGCTCGATCTCAACGCCTCACCACGCCTGCTCTCTGATCGCGACCGACTGAGCGACGTGCTGTCGCTAGCCCAACGCCCGATCGTGCTCGAGATCACCGAGCACGAGGTGATCGAAGATTACGGCGCGGTGCGCGAGGCTATCAGTAGCCTAGGCCACGACCTGCGCCTCGCCGTCGACGACGCGGGCGTCGGGATCGCCAACTTCGGCCACATCATCGAGCTGCGACCCGACTTCGTGAAGCTCGACATCAGCCTGGTCCGGCAAGTCAACGCCAACCTCGGGCGGCAGGCCCTGGTGGTCGCCATGCGCCACTTCAGCCGCACCGCAGGCTGCCGGCTCATGGCCGAAGGTGTCGAGACCGAGGCGGAGGCGGCCACGCTGCGCAGCTTGGGCGTCGAGTATGGGCAGGGCTACCTCTTCGGGCACCCGGAGCGCGTCGTGATCTGGGTGGCGGACGAGCCGGCGCATCGCCCGTTGGTGTAGTGGCCCCGATGACCGAAGAGACGCGATGGCGACTGCACCGCCTCGTCCGCTTCCTCCGGGCCGAGGAGTACTTCGCCGTCGCGTCGACCCCGCGCTTCAAGGCCGTCGAGCGCCGCCTGACCTGGCGCGCGGGAAAGGCGGCGATGCTGGTCATCGGGCTCAGTGCGCCCGTCCATGTCGTCGTGCTCGGGCTTATCCACCCGGCCGACGCGGCTTGCATCGCGCTCGTGGACGGCGCGCTCGGGGCGTCCGCCGTGGCGGCATGGTGGAGCCTTGGTCGAGCCCTGCGCCATTGGCCCGAACTGGTGGTCTTTGTCATGAGCCTGGCGGTCGCGGCGGCGACGATGCTCCTCGCGCTGAGCGGCCCGCACATGGTCGAACTCTCGGTCGGGTATCTACTCTTCCTGCCGCCGCTGGTGGCGCTCGTCGTCCCCTGGCGCAGCTGGACGGAGGTGCGCTGGCTGGCCGTGTATGGGATCGCCGTGATCGTCTTCTTCGCGACCGTCGCCCCAGCCGGCCCACTCCTCGCGGACGACCGGCAAGACCTGATCTTTGCGCTCCTCGTGGTCCTGGCGGCCGCGCTCACGGGACATGTGCTGTTGTTTCGCCGCCAGGTGCGGGCATTCACGCAGCTCCAGGCGCTCGGGCGCCTGCAGCGCCGTGAGACGCATCAGCGGTCCGAACTCCAGCGGGTCTATCGTTCGCTGGAGGTCACGGCGCGCACCGACGAGCTGACGGGTACGGGCAACCGCTTGAAGCTCGACCAGGACCTGCGGACCGCCCGCGGTCGCATGACGCGCACGGGCAGGCGCTTCGGGTTGCTGGAGGTCGACCTTGATCATTTCAAGGCGGTCAACGACGCCTTCGGTCACCTCGCCGGTGACGAAGCGCTGCGGCAGGTTGCCACATCCCTGCGCAATGCCGTCCGGAGCGACGATACGGTCTACCGTTACGGCGGCGAGGAGTTCCTCGTGATCCTCGGCGAGGCGTCTGGTGGTGTCGGGCGAGGCGTCTGGTGGTGTCCTCGCGGCGGGTGAGCGGGTCCGCGCTGCCATCGAGGATCTCGGGTTCGTCCATCCGTCACGCGCGCCGTTCGCGTGCGTGACGGTCAGCGTGGGGGCTGTCGTCATCGGCCCGGCGGACGCGGCCGCGACGAACGACGAGTGGTTCGGCCGCGTCGATGTCGCGCTGTATCGGGCGAAGTCTGAGGGCCGCAACCGTGTCGCCGTGGCACCGCCGACTCCGGCGAGTCTGGAGGCTCGACCGGCTGATGCCGATCATTCGCCTGTGGTGCGACGCGTTTCCCTTGGATACCAGCCGTAGGACGTTCGTGGTCGTGGCGGTCGACACGATGTTGCCCATCGGGGCGGTCGATGCGGCCTTGGCTGCCATGAGTCGCAGTGATCAGTGGCCTGGCCTGGGCCCCTCGACTCTTGATTGTCGGGCTTGCCTCGACCCGGGTACCCTAGCGCCCCATGGACCCCAAGGCGTTCCAGGTCGCCCTCGACTCATGGCACGACTTCTACTTGGCCACGGCTTCGGCAGCGGCGGCGCTCCTGGGGCTCCTCTTCGTCGGCGTGTCGATCAATCTGGCCTCCATCACCGCCGCGGAGCGCGTCGATCTGCGCACGCGAGCGAACCTGGCCTTCTCCAATCTCCTCTATCTCCTTGGCCTCTCGCTTATCGTCCTCGTCCCGGGGTCGGACGCAGCGTTTCTCGCCATCAGCTTCACAGTGATTGCGGGCCTGGGCCTCCTACGCATTGTCCGGCGCGTCGTTGTCCTGCTCCGCGCCAACCACGAAGTGTGGAAGCAGCGCGACACGCTTCGTCACCTCGGGTGGACTTTCATCGCCGACCTGCTGCTGCTCTGCATCGCCGCGACGCTCGCCTCGAGTGGCGATCCGCAATGGCTGCTGGCGCTGACCATCGTCGTATTCGTCCTCCTCATCGGGGCGGCCGATGTCGCCTGGGGCCTCCTCGTCCGAGAGAGCGAAGAGGCACGGCGGAGCGGCTGATCTCCTCAAAGCCGGTCTTCAGGGCGCATGCGCCGGTCAACGGAAGGATCGGGACGTGTCGGGCACCATCCGATCATGGTGCGGGGTCTCGAGGGGTGCGACGCCTCTGACGGCGACCTGACGATACCGCCGAGCAGACCCGCATGTGACACGCCGCGGAGCATCCTGGCCCGACCAGCGCCCCGGCTCATCCCTGCGGCCGCGACCCCTAGGACCAGGCAAGGCCCCCCTCGAGGGTCTCAGCCCTCCGGCTCTGGTGCGTGGCGCGCCACCTTGCTTGACTAGGGGACCGCGGTGCCGTATCCACTGCGGCACGCCCGAGCTCGGGGCCGAGGAGGTGCTCCCCGATGAAGTTTCTCGTGCTGTGGCGACTCGAGCTTTCCCGCGTCTCGCTGGACGTCGCGAAGGCCGTGCTCGCGATGTCCGAGTATGCCGAGCCCCTGGAGCGCTCCGGGAAGGTCGAGGGTCGGTACCACATCGTGGGTGCCCACGGTGGCGCCTGGATCTACAACGTGGCCTCGAATGACGAGCTCGAGGTCCTCTTGGCGCGCTCGCCTGTCTACAACGTGGCGCACTACGACGTGTATCCGCTGGCCGCGATGACCGCCCCACCGATCAAGGGCGCGTAGCGACGGCCTCGACGGCCCCCGAGGCGGCCGAGCCTTTGCGCCTACTCGAGCGTAATGCTCTCCCGGCGGGGCAGCGCGTCGGCGGGCGCCTGCTCGAGATGCTCGATCTGATGGTCCAGGAGGGCGCGGGCTGCGAGGAGGCGCTCCTTGCGCGCGGCACGCAGGTGCGCGCGCACCTCGGAGGGCACGACCTCTCGCCAGAGTCCGATGAGCCCCTTTGGTGCCCGCGCGCTCTGCGCTTCCACCGCCGCCAGCCGCTGCTCCAGCTCCGCCAGCCGGTCTTCGAGATCGGTCATCGCTTCGACGCTCCTGCCTTGCCACGCGGTTTCGCCGCGACCCGGACCGTGTGACTCATCCTGCGACGGCATCGAGGCGTTGGCCAGTGCCGGACGAACCTGTCCGCGGGGCGGCGGGCAGTCAGCCCCACGCATGTGACCTCCGCCCTGTCGGCCGGCATCGACGTGGCAGTGGCGGGGTCGCGGACTCAAAGTCGGCCGAAGACGGGACCTGTGGTAGGGGCCGAGTGAGCGTCCCTCGCTGCCACGCCCGAGGCGTGATGTCGTCCTAGCCGTTCCCGGTCCGCGCGGCCCCGAGGCGCGCGCGCGATGCCACCATCAAGGAGACCGCCTCGTCCACATCGTCGGTAACGGCCAGCAGGTCGACGTCGGACGGGTCGATCTTGCCCTCGGCCGCCACCCGCGCCCGCAGCCAGCGCAGCAGCCCGGCCCAATAGGCCGTGCCGATTAGCACCACCGGGAAGTGCTCGATCTTGTTTGTCTGCACGAGCGTGATCGACTCGAACAGCTCGTCGAGGGTGCCGTACCCGCCCGGGAAGATCACGAAGCCCTGCGCGTACTTGACGAACATCATCTTGCGCACGAAGAAGTAGCGGAAGCTGACCGACAGGTCCGTGTATTCATTGACGCGCTGCCCGTTGGGCAGCTCGATGGTGCACCCGACGGAGAGCCCGCCGCCCTGCTGGGCGCCCATGTTGGCGGCCTCCATGATCCCGGGACCGCCTCCTGTGATCACCGTGAAGCCGGCTTGGGCCAGGCCTCGCCCGAGGGCAAGCGCAGCCCCGTACATGGGGTCGCTCGGCGCTGTGAGCTCCGACCCGAACACGGTCACGGCGGGTCCCAGCCGCGCGAGGGCCTCGAAGCCGCTCACGAATTCGCCCAGGATCCGGAGAGACCGCCAGGCGTCCGTCTCCAGGAACGAGACATCCTGGTACGGCTTGGTCTCCAGCAGTTTCCGGTCCGCGGTGGCGTGGGGAGGGAGCTGCGACTGCCGTCCTCGTTGCTCGGTCATGGGCGGCAGGATACCCCTGCGTCCCGCCGCGGACCCTGCGCCCCGAGACGTTCACGGGATGCGCCATCGCCCGGTCGCTTCGGCAGGATCACCTGACGGGGGTCAGCAGCGCACGATCGTTCCATCGTGAGGGTACCGTTCTAGTAGCCGCCACGGCGGAGGGAGGGTGCCCGCGGTAGGTGTCGGGAACCGCGTGCGAGGTCCGGCCGGGCGTGCCCGGCAACTGGACGCGGACCACGCCTCCACCGACGGAGCCGAGTGGGAGGATGCAGATGGACGATCGGTTGTACCGGTCGACCACGGACCGGCTCTTCACAGGCCTCTGCGGAGGCTTGGCCGACCACTTCGACGTCGCACCAGGGCTGGTCAGGCTGCTCTGCCACCCAGCTTCTGGCCGCCTTGGCCTCCGTTCGACAGGGGCGCATCTACGAGCTCGGCACCGAGTTCGGCCGTGACATGCCGCAGGCAGCTCCAGACACCTTCTACGGCTTCCGACTGACCCAGTACCGGACTCCGAAGAGCCTGACGTCTCGCGAGAGCCCGGGGTTCGACTTCTCGATGGAGGTCTTGACCGGATCCCCTCACCTCGGGACCCACGTCGATGGTCTGGCCCACATTCAGTGCCACGGTCGGACCTACGGCGGTCACGATGTCCGTGATGTGTACGGGGACTTCGGCTGGAAGGAAAACGGCATGGAGCACTCGCGGCCAATCATCGGCCGCGGCGTCTTGCTCGATGTTGCCACGGCCAAGGGTCTTGGCCACCTGCCCGACCTGTACGCTGTCACGCCCAAGGACTTGGAGGAGACCCTCGCGTCGCAAGGAACAGAACTACGGCCGGGTGACATCGTCCTAGTGCGCACGGGCTGGTTCGCCGCGTTCTACAGGACCGACGTGGAGGCGTACTTTCGATCCCAGCCCGGGGTAGGCACAGAAGCTGCTATCTGGTTGCACGAGCGCGGAATGGCTGTTCTTGGTACGGACACGTCCGGGACGGAGGTTATGCCGATGCCCGATCCCGAACGCTCAACGCATGTCCAGATGATTGTCGAGCGAGGGGTCCACCTCGTGGAGATCATGGATCTGGAGGCAATCGCTCGTGACAGGGTCTTCGAGTTCTTGTTCATCGGACTGCCCTTGCGGATCACCGGCGGGACAGGTTCCTGGACACGACCCGTCGCCCTCATCTGACATGCGCCGGGCGTCAGCGGGATCAGGGATAAGAGCACGTCGCCATTGACGCCCTAGCAGGCGGCTAAGCCGACAATCCGCACGAAGGCGCCCGCAAAGACCCCTGGACAGGTCTAGACGATCCAATTGCGCCGATCACGGTGCCTGTAGCTGGTGGAGGTGGGGATCGTGACCCCGGTCAGGCGCTCGTGGCAGGCCTGGTGCACTTCGCCGCCGAGGCCCTGGCTCGCCTAGCCGAGCCGATCGTCCGTGAGCTCGTGGCCGGCCGTCCAGATCGCCTGCGGGCCTGCGCGAACGAGGGCTGCCCCGCTGGATCTTCTACGACGCCTCGCCGACTGGACGGCGGCGCTGGTGCGACATGGCCAGCTGCGGCAACCGCGCCAAGGCCGCCCGCCACCGTGTCCGAGCGAGGAACACGAAGCAAGCAGCCGAGACCCAGCCGCAACCGCGGGACGTGCCTGTTGGAGCGCGCATCTCCCCACCCATCGTCGGATAACTCGACCGCAAGGGCGCCAGTCGCCTCCGGATGGCCTGCTCCAGTTGCCACCTTCCGCCCTGGACGCATGACCCTGCCGCCGATCAGCGAAACTCCCCAGGCTCGATCAGCAAAACTCCCCAGGCTGTCGAGCCCCCGACGGGCCGCACAAGCTTAGCTGCCTGACCGGACGACCACCCCCTTTCGGACCTGCTCGGCACGGGCACGGTGGGCCCGCATGCGGTAGCTGTCGCCGTCGATGTTGAAGACGACGCTCCGATGGAGGAGCCGGTCGAGCATCGCCGCGGCGACGGTCGGATCGTTGAAGATGCGCCCCCAAGAGGCGATCCCGAGGTTCGTGGTGAGCGCGATCGAGCCTCTGCCATAGCGCTGGCTGACGACCTGGAAGAGCGCCGCGGCGGCCCCGACGCGACTGGCGCCGACCCTGTAGCCGGTCCGTCCGGACGGTGCGCATCCCCAATGTTCACGGCGGCGTCTCGCGTCGGCCGCGGGACAGCACAGCGGTACGCCGACCGCGGTAGGCAGATCCCAGAAGCGGCCGACCTCCGATTTGCCCGCCCCGGTCGCCAACCTACGCGCTCTGCGATAGAGCCCGGTGTTCTTGGCCTGATGGTCCTCGTGCAGCTGGTTCTCGATCCAGGGCTGCGTGCGGCCGGCCACCTCGCCCCAGAAGGTGGCCGTCTCGAGCGCCTCGATCTGGCAGAAGAAGAGGGGCTTCGCCCGGTCGGGGTCGGACCAGTAGGCGAGCAGCGAGCGGGTAACGGTCGTGACGCCCGGGTAGCCCGCCTGACGGAACGCGGCGACGTGGTCGCGGACGCGGTTGATGAAGACGTTCTCCCCCATCCGCTCGGGCGGTCCAGCCCTCGCCGGGCAGACTGAGCTGGTCGACGCCCCCTTCTGCTTCGGCGTGCGATCGGCACGCAGGAGCTGCTCCGGCGGCGGCCTTCGGCGATCTCACTGCAGCCCTGACCTCAGGGGACTCGGTCCAGTCGCACCCCTAGCTCGTCCGTTTCACGTCCGGTGGACCTGGGGCGCTCTCGCTCGTGATCGCGTCGGTCAGCGGCGGCACCGGGCCGAGCTCGGCCGCGATGGCCCGCCCCCGGCTCGTCAGCGCGGCGCGAGGCGAGCCGGTGGAGCGGGGCCGGAGCGATGTCAGGTCGAGACTCCGGTTGGTTCTCCCGACTCATACAGGCGCTTGTCGGCCGCGCGCTGCCCACGCGCAAGAGCTGACGAGTACAGGACTGGGCGTCCGTGGCCGTCACGCTTGGACGCATACATGGCGGTGTCGGCACGCCGGACGAGCGCATCCGCGGTGACGGAGCGGCGCCCAGCGTAGGCCGCCCCGAGGCTGGCCTGCAGCTCGAGCGTCGTGCCCGCCAGGCGGACCGGCTGGTTGAGCGCGTAAGCCAGCCGTTCGGCCACGCGTATGGCAGGGTCGGTCCCGGCAAGACCCGGGCATACGACGAGGAACTCGTCGCCGCCCACGCGGCCCAGGGCATCGCGGGCCCGCACCGTGATCGCCAGGCGGTCGGCCACGATCCGCAGGAGCTCATCACCCGCCAGATGCCCCAGTCGATCGTTGACCTCCTTGAAGTGATCAAGGTCGACGAAGATCGCCGCGGTGTGACCGCCCGCCTTCCGCGCGAGCGCTCCCTCGAGCGCGGTCATGACCGAGGCTCGGTTCATCACTCGCGTCAGCATGTCGTAGGTCGCGCGTCGCTCGAGCTCGGCGGCGAGTCGATTGCGCTCGGCCTCCGCCGCGACCCGCTCGGTCACGTCTTCCACGGTACCGGTAATCCGGACGGCCGCGCCCTGCGCGTCGCGGATGACGTCGCCCACCTCGTGGACGATCCGTACGTTGCCGTCAGGCCGGACGATCCGGAAGTCCAGGTCGTGCCGGCCCCTGCCCGCGATCGCCGCCTGCTCGGACGCCTGCACTCGAGCGCGATCATCAGGGTGGACGAAGGCGTAGAACGCCTCGCTCTCCCCGGAGATCGCGCCCGCCTCGACACCCAGGATGCGGTGCAACTCGTCGGAGCGATGGGCTGTGCCAGTCGTGAGGTCGAACTCCCAGCTGCCGATATGGGCGATCCGCTGCGCCTCGGCGAGGTTGCGCTCGAGGCGGCGGAGCTCGCTGCCGTCGGTGAACCACGCGATGTTGCAGCGCACGCAGTCGACGATGGCGGCCGACGACCGGACGTCGGCCAGGAGCACCGACCCATCCTTCCGCAGACACGGCACGTCGCGGGCCTCAGTGATCTGGCCGTCCACGACTGCGCCGAAGCGGGCCAAGATCATCGGGAGAGCGCCCGGA
>JBKQRF010000264.1:0-4572 GCA_052144055.1 Candidatus Limnocylindrales bacterium | reverse complement strand
CGTGTACAGTCCGTGGTGTTTGTCCTGGGCGTCAGCGCCCTGCTCGCAGCGTGCGGCGGCTCGTCGGCAACCAAGGCACCCGCTGCGGCCGCGACGGGTGGCGTAGCACCGGCCTCGGCCGCAGCGCTGTCGCAGCCATCCGCCGCCCCATCCGTGCCGGCCCCGAGCGCCGTCCCCAGTGCGGCCCCCAGCGTGGCGCCGCTGCCCAGCGTCGGCGACGTGTCCAACGCGGCCACCGCCCTCTCGAACGTCAGCTCCTATAAGGTCTCGATCACCACGACCGGCGGCACGAACCTGGGCACGGAGAGCATTGTCGTGGTGCGCAAGCCGGCCTTCGCTGAGAGCATAACGGCCACCACCGCCGGCAAGACCACGCGCATCGTCGTCGTCGGCTCGGACGTGTGGATGGACGAGGGGACCGGCACGTTCACCAAGGAACCCATCCCCGCCAGCGCCCTGTCGGCCATGACCAGCGCCTTCGACCCGGGCACCTTCCTCGACCGGGCCAAGGCCAGTGCGCCGCTCTCGGCACTGCAGACCATCGGAGTGGAGACGAAGAACGGCGTGCAGGCGATCCACCTGCGAGCCGATCACTCGACCGCCGTCCCGGCCGGCCAGCCCACCATCCCCCCCGGGGCCACGGTCGATATCTGGGTTTCCACCGACGGCAACTACTTGGTCGCCCTCGAGATGAACGGCATCGTGTCCGCCAACGGTCCCACCAGCGTCAAGCTCGAGATCACTAACATCAACGACCCGTCGCTGAGCGTCAGCGCGCCCAGCTAAGCAATCATCAGGAAGAAAGGGGGCCATCATGCGTCGGATCCTCGTGGCGATCGTCCTGGCCGTCGCATGGTCCGGACTCCTCAACATCGGCGCGTCCGCGGCAGCAACGCCAATCGTCGGCCGGCTCGTGCCTGCGCCACCGGCCAAGGTCGGGTGCTATCGCTACGTCAACGCTGTCTGGCTGAAGGGGCCGTGCGACACGCAGGCATCCATCAAGAAATACATTCCCCATCCCGAGTTGCTCTCTGGCATCGGCGGGCATTTCAAGACGTCCACCTCCCGCTTCACCTTGAGCGTCGTCAGTGTGAAGGCGATCAACACGCAGGGCGGTTCTGAGACCGACAATCAATGGGGTTCTGGCGCCTACAGCCTGCAGGACAACGAGTTCTTCACGGGCAGCAACGGCCAGCCCGATGGCGTGCAATTTACCGATCAACACAACCCTGCGTTCGCGGTGTTTGGGTTTGAGAACAATGTCTGCGTGTGGCAGGTGGACGTCACCACGCAGAACTACACGTCGAATTGCGCCTCCCTAGGTACGTTTATGCCCCAGTATGTTGAAGGCACGTGGCAGGGCTCCTATGGTTCATCTGGCCTATTAACGGTCGGCGCGGCGACGGGGTCCGGGTCGGCGGTGGCCGTCGTCGTGCCTGACCTGTACGGCCTCGGCGTGGGACACCGCTGGAACAACAGCAGCGGCTCCATCCTCGGCTACGGCAATGGTTCCGAGGCCGTGTTCAGCAACGTGGAAGCGGCGATTGGCATCGAGGTGTCCGACTGTCTCAACGATGCCGGCTTTATCGGGTACTCCGTCTTCTGCAACGGCCCCAAGTTGACGTCGCTTTCCTATGTCGGATACGCGGCGGGGCCGATGACGCAGATTGGGACGAAGGTCTACAACACGCTCGAAACGAACAACCTGATACCCGTGACCGGTTCCCCGCCGAAGCATCTGCCGGGGTTGATCTACTTCGGCGCTTACACCGCTCAGATCTTCTATACGGCGACGACGTCGGGAAAGTGCTGGACCGGTAAGGCGCCAACCTGCCTGTAGGCGGCCTGGGATCTCGTCAGAGACTTCGCAACGCAGTGCTCATAAGGGGGTCGTGATGTCATCTGGCTCGGCTGGATCAGGGTCAGGCAGCGCCAAGGGACTCGCGCGCTCCCG
The DNA here is from genome assembly GCA_052144055.1 of Candidatus Limnocylindrales bacterium. GTDB lineage: Bacteria > Chloroflexota > Limnocylindria > Limnocylindrales > CSP1-4 > JAJYNJ01. The sequence continues at coordinate 2,618 of JBKQRF010000264.1, read as the reverse complement.
TGGGGGTCGCTGGCGGCGAACCTCGTTCGCGAGCGCCCTCGTGATGACCGCCATGCTCGCCATCGCGGCGGCTCCCGCGCTCGCGGCTGAAAGCACAGCCGGATCCCCACAGCCGGCGCTCGCGCAGTTCAAAGTCGGGAGCGCGGCGACCGGCAGCGGGGAGGGCACGGGAGCCGTGCTGCCAGATCACTCGCTCCTCCTCGCCGCCTTGTCGAACAGCGGCAAGACGATCAGCGTGTGCCGGCTGATCCCCGGTGACAACAGCTGTGCGTCGACGGCGGTGTTGTCACCGTACTCAGGAGACCTGTTCTATGGCACAGCCGAGTTGCTAGCTACGGGGGCGACCGTCACGATCGTCGCGGAGGACTGCTGCCACCTGCCCCCGTACAGCGGTGGTGCAGTGCTCTTCGATAGCACCGACGGCGGGGTGACATTCTCCGCGCTCACAGCGGCCGGCAAGATCCAAGGCGTCGCCGCGGCCACGCTGTTCGGCGGCCAACCAGTCGTCGCCACCGCGCAAGCCTCCTCCTTGAACGTGCAGACCTTCTCATCGACAGGCTCGCCCGGCCCGGTCAGCTCGTTTGCCACACCACGGGGAGGTGGCGACGGGGATACCGCGCTCGCGTCGGCCTTCGGCGGTCTTCTCGTCGCCAGCGACAACTCTGGCGGTACCGTGTTCGTCGAGTACGTTGCGTTGGGCGGCGACCCGAACTCTAAGGCCTCGTACAAGAACGTCGGCACGTTCAAGGGCGGCTACAGCCTGGAGGCTGCTTCGGGCAACGCCGTGCTTATCAATCACGGAGGCGGAAGCCTCGGCGGGCAGCGGCTGAGTTTCTTCAACGGCACCTCTATGGGGTCATTGCACCCTGTTCCCGAGCCGAAGGGAGGCGATGACCACCGCTTCGCTATCCAGAAGGCCGGCAGTGTCGTGCATGTCTTCTTCCTCAACTACCACCACGGTTACGCCCTCTACTCCGAGACGACGACGGACGGCGTCCACTGGTCCCCATTCGCGATGGACCACGGAGCCATCACCTCGACGGACCTGGCGCCCGTCCTGAACTCGGCGGGAGCTGGCGTGGTCTTCGAAGTTGGCACCGGTGCCCATGCGCCGCTCGTCCAACCAATCCTGCATTGGTGACGCACCAGAAGCTGTCGAGCGGTTCTCGAACAACATGTCAGCTGGATAAGACGCCCGCGGGCACGTTCTCGTTCGCGGTCCCAAGCGCCACGATGACGTACCAGCGGTCGTTGCCGCCGATCCAGGCGCCACCTCCTCGGCTACTTGAACACCGCGACGTTGACCACAGTGCCCTACGTGCCTTGAGGAGGCTGACTGCTCCACCAAGCGGACGAGTGATTGAAGGGGGAAATGTTCATGAGCCAAGGCAAGGTCCAGACGGTTCCCGCGGCGATGGCTAGCGAAGATGTGCGGGACCGAGCGTCCGGCTCACCCGGCCGGCAGCTTCTGGGCCGCCGCCATTCGGCGCGCCCGCGTTCGGTATGGAGACGCCTGGCTAGGATGAGACTCGCGGTTGTCGTTCTCGTGGGCGCCTCGCTGTTCATGTTCATGCCAGCGGCGGCGCAGGCAGGCACATCGCCCGCGACCGTCTTCCTGGGGTCGAAAGTGTTCCCGAGTGGTGCCGCCGTGCCCGGCGGCCTGTCGGGCACCATTCCGGTCTCTAGGGGCTCGTCGGTCACGCTGACCACGCCGCAGTACCTATACCAACCCGCGACCCCACCTGCGACCACGGGGACGGTCGACGAATTCATGTTCTGGGACGTGAATGCCACCCTCATCAAGACGGTGAAGGCAAGGTTCACCGCGCCGGCGGCCGGCGGCGTCATCGCGACCGCCTGGTACCTACCGATTTGCGTGACGTCGTCCTGCGGCACTGGAGCCACGGCCGTCACGACCTTTGCGTTCTCGCTCAGCAGCTACAGGGTGCTGTCGGGGACGCCCATCGATGCGGTGACCCCAGCCTCGGCGTGGACATCGCCGAGCACCGCGGTGTCGACGGCGACGGCGGTGGAGATCGCCGCGTCGCTCGATTTCGGCCCCTCCACCGCATCCTCCGGCAAGGCATTCGTGTCATGGTTCGTGCCCGGGGCGCCAAGCGGGGTGACGATCAGCGGCCCCGATCTGATGGTGTCCGCCGGGCTGTCGCCGTACGCCATCGCCTTCTACCGCCAGTACACCCATCCCCTTTTAACGAAACCCTGCCCCGGGTACCCGTATTGCGCATAGCGCCCTCCGCTTAGTGAACTAGACAGTCGGTGGTATGGGTGCCGCCTCCGGCCCTGAACATGTGAGCTCGGGCAGTACGCGCCGGAAACCCGGCGGGCGATTACGGTGCGCCACCGGCCACCCGGGACCAGTCGGTAGGCAGCCTCGGGGTCGGTTGCCGGTTTCAGCGTCAACCCGAAGTCGTGACTGGCTTACATAGCCTGGGTGACATTCGATGGTGGCTGGCCGACCGAGTAGCGAGTGGCTTCGGCCAGCGGGCGCGTGCGCGAAAAGATTGCCGGTGCGCTCGACTTGGGGGGTCGAGGCCCCGCCCGCTCACGGAGAATCGACTAGGAGGCGTCCCATGGTGCAACAGATCTGGTCGAAGCTC
>JBKQRF010000263.1:0-8969 GCA_052144055.1 Candidatus Limnocylindrales bacterium | reverse complement strand
TCCGGGCGCTCTCCCGATGATCTTGGCCCGCTTCGGCGCAGTCGTGGACGGCCAGATCACTGAGGCCCGCGACGTGCCGTGTCTGCGGAAGGATGGGTCGGTGCTCCTGGCCGACGTCCGGTCGTCGTTTGCCAACGTTGACGGGGTGCCGAGCAACATCGCGTTCTTTACCGACGTCACGGAGCTTCGCCGAAGCGAGCGGAACCTCGCCGAGGCGCAGCGGATCGCCCATATTGGCAGCTGGGAGTTCGACGCCCTCACCGACAGGGCCCAGCGCTCCGACGAGCTGCACCGGATCCTGGGTGTCGAGCCGGGCGCGATCTCCGGGGAGAGCGAGGCGTTCTACGCCTTCGTCCACCCTGATGATCGCGCTCGAGTGCAGGCGTCCGAGCAGGCGGCGATCGAGGGCAGGGGCCGGCACGATCTGGACTTCCGGATCGTCCGGCCTGACGGCAATGTACGGATCGTGCACGAAGTGGGCGACGTCATCCGCGACGCGCAGGGCGCGGCCGTCCGGATTACCGGCACCGTGGAAGATGTGACCGAGCGGGTCGCGGCGGAGGCCGAGCGCAATCGACTTGCCGCCGCTGTCGAGCAGACGTCCGACTCGGTGGTCATCACCGACCTCGCGGGCACGATCGAGTATGCCAACCCGGCGTTCGAGTCCATCTCCGGCTACCGCCGCGACGGGGTCATTGGACAGAACCCGCGGGTGCTCAAGAGCGGCCACCAGTCGGCGGCCTTCTACCGAGCGCTGTGGAACCGTCTGACGCGTGGCAAGAGCTGGACCGGGCGATTCATCAATCGCCGTGCGGACGGCGCGTTGTACCAGGTTGAGGCGACCATCTCGCCGATCCGGGATCCGCACGGGCAGATCAGCGAGCGGGTACATCGGCGTCGAGCGGGACGTCACGGCCCTGCAGGCGGCACGCTCCAGTCTCGCCAGCGAGTTTCGCGAGCGCGCTCAGGTGGCCGCGGCCCTCGCCCGCCTGCAGCCCGGGCCGAGTGCCGAGGAAACGGGTGCGCTCATCTGCGACGAGCTCCTCGGGCTGCCTGGCATCGACCTCGCGGCGATCTTCACCTTCGATGACACCGAGCATGCCGTCACCCTCGCCTCGGCTGGCCCCCAGAGCTCGCCGCTGGCGGCCGGCCGGCCACTGCCCGCAGCCAGGGCCACATACCTGCACCGACGGGCGGCGCAGGGTCCCTGGGCCGAAGCGTGGCGCACCCGACCCGAGGACGGGCAATACGGTCGCGACATGGGCGGGCTCGGTCTCCGGGCGAGCGCCTTCGCGCCGATCCGCAACGGCGACGGGCTGCTCGGCCTCGTCGCAGCCGGGACGACCGATGAGGCGTACGCCCGCCACCTGATCGATCATCTGCCGGTCGTCGGCGAGTTCGCAGCGACCGCTAGCGCCTTGCTCGCCCGCGACCTCGAGGGCGATTTGCAGCGCTCGCGGCGGCATGCCCAGATCGCCGAGATCATCGCCACGCGTGCGTTCGCCCCGGTATTCCAGCCGATCGTCGACATGGCCGACGGCACGATCGTCGCGCACGAAGGGCTTACGAGGTTCACCGACGGGATGCGCCCGGATTTGCGGTTCGCGGAAGCGTGGATGGTGGATCTCGGAGCGGATCTCGAGCTCGCGACGCTCACCGCGGCGTTTGAACAAGCGCGCCACCTGCCCGCCGGCCGCTGGCTCGATGTCAACGTCTCGCCCCGCCTGCTCGCTGACCCCGAGCGCATCCGTGGGGTACTCGGGCTGGCCGATCGGCCGATCATCGTGGAGATCACCGAGCACGACACGGTGGCCGACTATCGGGTGCTGCGTGACGCGATCGGCAGGCTCGGAGCTGCTGTCCGCACGGCGGTCGACGACGCGGGTGCCGGCATCGCGAACTTCGCGCACATCGTGGAGCTCCGGCCCGACTTCGTGAAGCTCGACATCGGCCTGGTGCGGGGCGTCAATGCCGACCTCGGCCGCCAGGCGATGGTCGTGGCGATGCGCCACTTCGCCCGAACGGCGGGCTGCCGGCTTATCGCCGAGGGCGTGGAGACCGAGGCCGAGGCCAAGAGCCTGACGGCCCTTGGCGTCGACTTCGGGCAGGGTTATTTCTACGGCCGACCGGAGACGGTCATCATCGGCGACCGGGCACGCACCTAGAGGCAGGCCTCAACGGGCGCTTGCTTCGCCGAAGGAGCATCGACCTCTGCCGCGTCGCCCCAGCAAGCCGGCAGAGGCACAGACGGCTGAGAGGGCGGTCGGCATGGCACCTCCCCATCCATTGAGTGATGCATTTCTCTTTCGGGCCCTCATGGAGAGCACGGCCGACAGCATCTATTTCAAAGATCGGCAGTGCCGGCTGCTACGCGTCAGCCGGAAGATGGCGATGGATCTGGGCTTCTCGGAACCGGCCGAGCTGATCGGCAAGACCGACACCGACCTTTTCGGTGAGTCATTCGGCCAGGGAACGCGCCTCGACGACCTCCGGGTTATGGACTCGGGCCGGCCCATCGTCGGTCTGATCGAGAGCCGCCAGCTGGAGACTGGCCAGACGAACTGGACGCTCTCGTCCAAGTTGCCGCTCCGTGACGAGTCCGGCACGGTCATCGGCTTGGTCGGCATCACCCGCGAGATCAACGAGATGCGGCAGGCCGAGGTGGCACTGCAGCACCTCGCCACGCACGACCCGCTGACCGATCTGCCCAACCGCTTCCTGATGGTGGATCGCTTGACCCAGCTGCTCAGCCGTGCCAGGCGGTACGGCTCCGCCTTTGCCATCCTCTTCATGGACATCGACCGGTTCAAGGATGTCAACGACTCGTACGGGCACGAGTTTGGCGATCGTGTGTTGCGCGCCGTCGCGCAGCGGCTCACGAGCGCCGTCCGCCAGAACGACACCGTTGCCCGCATTGGCGGCGACGAGTTCGTGATCATCCTCGAGACGGCGCAGGGTGCCCAGGCCGCCGACACGGTCGCGCAGCACGTGCACCGCGCACTTCGCCGGCCCCTCACCCTAGAGCACCGCCGCGTGCGGGTCACCGTCAGCATCGGCATCAGCATGTACCCGCAGCATGGCGAGGACGTCGACACGCTGCTGCGGGCGGCAGACTCGGCCATGTACCTGGCCAAGAAAGAGGGCGGCGATCGTCACCTGTCTGACCTCTCAGGCGCGCCGGGCGCAGACGGTGTGCTCGAGGGCCAGTAGCCCTCCAGGCTGCCAGCCACGAGCCGCCAGTCAGGTACGCGCTCTCACTAGCGCGCCTCGGCAGGCGAGCCTGCTCGCGTCGGGCTCAGTGACATCATGATTCCCGAAGCGCGCATCGGAGGCGTGTCCGTCCACCTGGCGAGGCGGTCGCCTCCGTCCGCTGAGCCCTGAGGCAGCAGCGTGCGAGCGCGCAGCCGTCCTGCGAAGCGTCAGCGGCGGTGGAAGAGGCCCATGCGCCGCGCGGCTGGGGCAGCTGGCGCCACGCGGGCTGGCGCGGCCAGCAGCGACTCGATCTCGCGCCGGTAGCGGCGCCCAGCGGGCGTGCGGGCGAGCCACTCGAGGTAGTCCGGATCGTGCCGGGCCAGCTCTCTGAGCGACCAGCCCGCGTAGCGGCCGTAGTCAAGGACGCTGCCGGGCGGCTGGCCGGTACGGGCGGGCGTCGGCCAGACCCCCGCACCATCGTTCCCAGTAGGCGAGGGTCCCTGCGTTGAAGCCAGACGCGCCCGATCGTACTCGGCGCGCGCTTTCGGATCGCGCAGCACCGCCCAGGCGTTGTTGAGGGCCGCCATCTGCGCCTCCGAGCCGCCGACAAGGTCGGGGTGGTACCTGCGGGCCAGGGTGCGGTACGCGGCCCGGATGGCATCGCGCCCCGCCCTCGGATTGACCTGCAGGGTGGCGTAGTGATCGACGTTCACGACCATCGGGACGCACCGTAACGCCCGCTCGTCCTGGCCGGCTGCGCCCCGGTGGTACCGACCCGCTTGGACTTTGGTGCGCTCAGGCGCGTGTCGCAGCAGACGGGCGCGAGCGCGGCCTGGTCAAGGAGTACTTCGCCCGTACCGCGACAGATCGCCCCGTCGAGTAGCCTCTCCCCTATGAAGCTCGATCTCGCAGCGGCCGAGCTGCGGTCGCTCCTCGATGCGCCGTCTCCGGCCACCCTCACGCTCTACCGAGAGGACGGCGAGGCCATCACCTCGCCCGTCTGGTTCCGGGTCCGCGACGACGCCTTCGAGGTCGTCGTCGCCGCCTCCGACCACAAGCTCGAGCACCTGCGCCGCAATCCGCGGGCGGTCCTGCTCGTCTTCGAGTCGGTCCGGCCGTTCCGGGGGGTACAGGTTCGCGGCCGGGTGACCATCGAGCTCGACGATGGCGCGAGCACCCGCCTGGCGATCGCCTCGCGCTACCTCGGTCCAGAGGGCGGGCGCGCTTACGCCGACCTCGCTCGTCGTCCGCCCGGGTTCGTCGTCCGGCTGCCGCTGAGCGCGGCACGCGCCTGGGACCTTGCCGACAAGCTACCGTGATCACGTGACCCTCGGCTGGCTGCGATGCAGAGCCCGCGGGGAAAGCACTAGTCGAGGAACGCTCGGAGCTTGCGCGAACGACTGGGGTGGCGCAGCTTCGCCAACGCGTCATGCTCGATCTGACAGATCATCGTCCGGCTGACGCCGAGCTCGGCAGCGACCTCCTCGAGCGTCCGCGGCCGTCCGTCCGCCAGGCCGAAGCGAAGCCGGAGCATCCGCCGTTCGCGTCCGCTGAGGGAGTTGAGGACGGCGTCGAGCTGCTCCTTGAGGAGCCGAGCGCTCGCGGCGTCGAGGGGGGTGGTTGCGGTCGTGTCCTCGATGAGGTCGCCGAGCACCACGTCGCCTTCCTCACCCGCCGGCTGCTCGAGCGAGAGCGGCGCGCGTGCGATCCAGAGGGTCCTGGAGACGCGCTCGGGGGTGGTCCGCTGGCCCGACTCGCTCGACACGGTGGCGGCGATCTCGACGGCAGTGGGCTCTCGACCGAGCCTGAGCGTCAGGTCGCGGGTAGCTCGACGGACCGCGAAGAGCTCGTCGTTGATGCGGCTGGGGAGCCGGATCGCGCGGGACCGATCGGCGATCGCCCGCTGAATCGCCTGGCGTATCCACCAGTGCGCGTAGGTTGAGAACTTGTACCCGCGTGTGTAGTCGAACTTCTCGACCGCGTGCATGAGCCCGATGTTGCCCTCCTGTATGAGGTCGACCAAGCCGAGTGCCGGAGCGCCGCGCGACACGTAGGTCTTGGCGCTGGCCACGACGAGGCGCAGATTGGCCGTGATCAGGCGCTCACGGGCCGCCTGCCCGAGCCGTACAAGCTCGCCTGGCGAGTCCGCCAGTGCTGCGGCAGCCTGCGCTGGCGCGTAGCCCATCTGGCGCAGCAGGGGGGCGTCGTGACCGGCCGTGATCCAGTCCTGCAGCGCGGGCAGGGCCAGCTCGTCGCGTACCCACGCCTCGAGTGCGCGAAGGGCGGTTCGGCGGCCCTCGTCCCCCTCGGCGACCTGCCCCGCTCGGCATGCAAGCTCCGCGAGCGAGAGTGCGCAGGTGGCGAGGGCGGTGGGGCGTGTTGGCGGTGCGGTCCGTCGGTCCCGCCGACGGCCGGGATCAGCGAGCCGGCCGTAGGTGTCTAGCCCTCGGCGCACCGCGCGCACCAGCGCCCCGTCGCGGGCCGGGTCGTCGGAGCCGAGCGCCTCGATGTCAGGCAGCGCGGGGAGGGTGCCTGTCGCCGCGGCCGCCCGCAGGGCGGAGCGGACCATGCGTCCGGACTCGACCGCGAAGGGCAGGCGGTAGGCCGGGTCCGAGGCGCGGGTCTCTCGCTCGGTCTCGCGCCGCGTCCAGTCCCACAGCGAGAAGATGGCCCGCTCGGGCTCGCCGACGATCTGCCGACCCAGCTCGATCGCCTTGGCGAGCACGACCTCCTCTTCGGCCGTGAGGAGGCGCATCCTGCCGATCTCTCCAAGGTACGCGCCGAGGGAGTCGCTCTCGAGTAGCGCCGACTCAGACGACCGACCGTCCGGGCCTTCGAGCGAGTCGGCAGCCGGTCGCCCCAGCGCCAGCGCGACGTGGTCAACCGCGTCGATCCCGTCCTCTTTCGGACGCTGAGCCCTGGGGCTGCGATCGGGGTCTAGTCGTGCAGGCGGCGCATATGTGATGGGACGCATTCGGATCGCTGGTGCAATTCTGAGTCACTAACTCGGAATTACAGTATTCCACTTCTGGCAGATCCTGGAGCGAGGCAACAGGCGCCGCGTCAATGAGACGATCGCCATCGAGCGGCTCCTCGACTCGGAGTGCCGAACGCGTCATCCCTTGGTCGCGGAGGTAGGCTGGGGCTCCGCAGTAGGGAGACAGGCCATGGAGAGCCAGCAATCAAACGCCATGCAGGATGCCCGCCACGCCGCCGAGGGTGGCCCGACCGAGCGCTTCCTGGGCAGTCTGGCAGACCGCATCGGCGCCCGCGCCGGTATCGAGACTGTCTTCGGCGAGCCGATCCAACGCGGCGAGCTGACGGTGGTACCCGTCGCGCGGATGCGCTGGTTCTTCGGCGGTGGCTCCGGCTCGGGCGGCGACCAGGCGCGCGGGGGTGCGACCGGATCGGGGTCCGGTGGCGGTGGTGGTGTGGCCGCCGATCCGGTAGGGCACCTCGACATCCGACCGTCCGGCGCGACCTTCGTACCGATCGTGCAGCCGTACCCGAGCCCGCTCTTCTTGCTCGCCTCAGGCGTCGCCGCGGCGCTCATGCTGCGTGCGCTTGCGCGCCTGGTCCGAGGTTAGGCAGCCGGGCCGGCGACCTCGAGCTGCGGCCGGCGTCCGGCTGCCGGTCCTCCCTTACGGACGCACACAGATGGGAGCTGTCCGATGACAACAAACCTCCAGCAGCTCTTTCGCCTTAACGCGTGGGCCAACCGGCGGCTGCTCGAGGCCTGTCGGTCGCTCGACGCGAACCAGCTGACGGCGACCTGCGTCGGGACGTACGGGTCCATCGAACGGACGCTCGCCCACCTCGTCAGCGCCGAGGACGGCTACCTCGCTCGACTGACCGGCGAACCCCGCCAGTTCCGCTGGAATGAGGAGTCGCCTACGGTGCCCTCGATCGGGGAGCTCCTCGCCTCCTGCGAGCGGACGGGCGCCGCGCTCGTCGATCTCGCTGGAACCGTCAGCGAGGCCGCCGTGCTAGACCTGGGCGGCGGCCCGTACCCACCGCGTCGCTGGCCAGCGTGGGTCGTCCTCGACCAGGTTATTGACCACGGACGCGAGCACCGCACGCACGTCGCGACCATCCTCACGCAGCTCGGGATCACGCCTCCGGAGATGGACCTCTGGGCGTTCGACGAGGCCGAGGCGACGCGCCTGGGCTGACGGAGCGCGGCAGACGCGATCGCGGTCGATGCCGCGATGGTTCAACCCGTACGGGGCGTTGCTCGGTTCGCGCCACGACAGACTGAAGCTCGCGAACCAGTGACCACCGAGTGCGCCGGATCTCGTTCTCTGGGCTGTGGCCGTCCGCGTCGCGAAGATGCGGTATCGCGCCGAGGCTGTCGGGTCAGCCGCCACACAGCGCCGTGCGCTCAGAGGTGCCGCTGGTCCGATAAGACGACGCGTGCCACGATGAGCTGGTGAGTCGTCGACTGATCGCCAGTCTCTTCGTCGCCTTCTCGGTGGTTGGCGCCGCCTGCGGAGCGAGCCTGAGCACGACCTCGCCGACCTTTTTTCCGGCGCTGTCTTCACCACTGGCCACTGACGTGGCGTCCTCCGCGTCCAGCGTTGCGGCGGCCGCCTTCGCGTCGGCATCGCCAGCGAGTGGCACGACCTCGACGCCGGAATCCGCCGCCGTACCGGCTTTCCGGCACGTCTACGTCATCGTGCTCGAGAACAAGGAGTACGGGAGCATCGTGGGCAATCCGGCGGCTCGATACCTCAATCGCCTCAATGCGCGCTACGCCAGCCTCACGCAGATGTACGCCGAGACTCACCCCTCCGAGCCGAACTACTTCGCCCTCTTCAGCGGCTCGACCCAGGGCGCTACTGACGACGGCACGTACAACCTCGCCGGATCCAACCTCGCCGACCAGCTGGGCGCGCACGGCAAGACCTGGCATGTGTTCGCGCAGAACGTGCCGCTGGGCTGCTACACGGGATCGAGCGCCTCGGGCGGGGCCGATGGTCCTGGGACCTACGCCCGCAAGCACGAGCCGGCGATCAGCTTCCGCGACATCTCGAGCGACCCGTCGCGCTGCGCCGACATCACCGACTTTCGCCACTTCAGCGCGGCCGCAGCGGACTTCGAGCTCATCATCCCCAACATGTGCAACGACATGCACGACTGCTCGGTCGCGGCCGGCGACGCCTTCCTTGCGGACTTCGTCCCCCGCATCATTGACAGCGCGGCCTTTGCGGGCAGCGTCCTCTTCATCACGTTCGACGAGGGCGCCTCGAACGTGCATGGAGGAGGCCATATCGCCACGCTGGTGGTGAGCCCGCTGGTCCGCGCGGGGAGTCGTGACGCCGCGGTCAGCAATCACTACACGCTGCTGCGCACGATCGAGGACGCCTGGAGCCTGGGCTGCCTGCATCAGACCTGCAGCACCGCTGACCTGCGTGGGTTGTTCGGCGGATGAGCCGTCTCCGAGCAGTGGCTCGCGGGCGCCGCGCTCATCGTGCTGGGATGCCTGATGCCGCGCGCAGGCAGCTTGGCGGGGCGCGCGTGAGCGCCCGGGGTCCCTGGCGGGGCTCGCGCAGTGACCTCCCCTTCTATGGGTCGGTCGTCGTCGTGTACGCCGTCGCGGCGGCGCTCTCCCGGCGGAATCTGGCGAACGTCGCAACACTCATGAGGCTGAGGAGTTGCGATGGGTCGTCGAGGGCGGAAGCCGCTGTATGCCAAGCGTGAGGCGTTCGCGAGGCTGATCGCGGAGGGCGTCCCGTCGGCCCGGGCGTGCCGCATCGTCGGGGTCTGTCGGCGCACGG